>CALUOU010000005.1 GCA_944322335.1 uncultured Bacteroides sp. | reverse complement strand
ACGGCGGCATCTATTTTCTCCACCACACCTTCATATTCCTTTTTCCCTTGCGCGAAGGCGGCAAAGCGTTTCTCCTGTTCGGCCTTGGTGCCCAACACGTTGTTGTCTACAATGGCCTGGTTCATGCCGATGGAGTTTTTCCAGTAGTTGCTGCTTCCTGCAAACTTGTTGGCATACTGGATGCGGATCTTGTCACTTTGTCCCATGAACTTTTTCAGCACGTCCAGGTAGACCGTGCGCATGTCGATCATGGCTTGGTTTTGAGCCGTCATCATCTGCTTCACCTCGCTCTGTGTAAGATACCGCTCTGTGCTTCCGGGAAATCCCATGATCATGGCATAGTCCCCTTCGTCCAGTCCCTTAATGGAGATGGGGAAGAATTTGGGTGTCTTCAGGGGCACATTGTCTGCACTGTATTCGGCCGGCTCCCCATTCTTGTCGGCATAGATGCGGAACATGGAAAAGTCACCCGTGTGGCGCGGCCACATCCAGTTGTCGGTTTCCCCTCCGAACTTGCCCACGCTCGAAGGCGGCGCAGCTACCATGCGCACATCGCTATATACCTTATAATAGATCAGGTAATATTTATTTCCGGCATAGAAAGGCAAAGCCTGCGGCACGATGCCCGGTTTCCCATTGAGGTCACTTTTGGCCAGCTCTTCCTTGGCCAGCTTGCTCAAGAACGGGCTGGTCATGGCTTCGGTTTCGGTGGTCTCTCCCGCCTTGATCTTGGCGTTGACCAGGTCGGTGATGTCCACAATGCGGTGTACGAAGCGGAATTTCAATCCCGGTGTGGGTAGTTCCTCTTCCCGGCTCATGGCCCAGAAGCCGTCGGTCAGGTAGTCATGTTCCACGCTGGAGTGCTGCTGGATGGAGGCGTATCCGCAATGGTGGTTGGTGAGGATCAGACCTTCGGGCGAGATGATCTCTCCCGTGCATCCGCCTCCGAATATACCGACGGCATCTTTCAGGGAGACTCCATTCGGATTGTAGATGTCATCAGCTTCCAGCTTCAGGCCTTGTTTTTTCATCATGTCGATGGAATTTTGCTGCTCTAAGAGTTGGAGCAGCCACATGCCTTCGTCGGCTTGGACGTTGAAGGCAAACAGAGCGGCGAATGCCGCCATCAGATACTTTTTAATTTTCATATACGTTTTTAGTTTGTTAATAAGTCGTTTTTTCAGATTGAGTGGAAACTGAAGTCCGGTGACAAAGGTGCGCGGACACAGTCAGTTGATTTCCTTATAATCCTTGTTAGCTTAATTTTTGTGCAAAAATACGTAAAGCAAATGAAAATACCTTTCTTTCAAATCTCTTTATAAGGATTATTAATACCTTTGTCCCCGTTTAAAAATTGTTTTTTACTATGAAACGTTTGAATGTAAACTGTGTTTTGCCGGTATTGGCATTGATGATATGTCTCGCTTCATGTAATGGCAAGAAATATAAGATAGAAGGCAAATCTTCGTTGACCAGTCTGGACGGAAAGACCTTGTATTTGCGCGGGATTGAATCTGACGGCCAGTGGGTGACTGTGGATTCAGCCGAAGTGGTGCATGGCTATTTCAAGATGGAAGGCGAGGCGGATTCCGCCCGGTTGCTTACTTTGTGTACGGCTGATGGCGAGGGTATCATGCCTTTGGTGGCCGAGAGCGGAAAGTTGGAAATCACCATCTCCGGCTCTCAGCTTTCCGCACGAGGAACTCCCTTGAACGATGCGTTGTATGATTTTATCGACAAGCATAATAAGATGCGGGCTCAGATAGATGAGTTGGAGCGTAAGGAAGCCCGCATGGTGTTGGACGGAGCGAATCTGGATGACATTCATGAACAATTGGCCGAGGAAGGAGAGAAACTGGCAGAGGAGATGAACATCTATGTCAAGACTTTCATCACTGATAATTTTGAGAATCCGTTAGGACCTGGTGTTTTCATGATGGTGTGCGGTTCAATGCCCTATCCGATTATAACTCCTGAGATTGAAGACATTATGCGAATCGCGCCTTCTTCCTTTAAGGAAGATCCCTTCGTGAAGGATTTTCTGACAAAGGCCAAAGAAAACGAGCAGCTCATCAAGGAGCATGCCCGTCTCCAGCAAAATATGGCTGAGAAATAAGTGCAATAGGGGATGAATCGGATTTTATGGGTCAAATCGGCTTTAACCCGGCTTTGACGGCTTCAAATGCCTCCTCCATGGATGCCTTGACATTTTCCGGCCCTTTCCCTTTCGGAAGAATAGGCTCATGGATGGTGAGCGTCATAGGGTGACGGCGGATCCATTTTGCGTTTCGCGGCAGGATGTTGAAAGATCCATTGATGGTGACCGGCACCACGGCCAGCTGGAGGTCATCTGCCAGCTGGAAAGCTCCACGTTTGAAATGTCCAAGTTCTCCCGTTTGAGAGCGCGAGCCTTCGGGGAAGACCACAAGAGACACCCCGTCCTTCAGGGAAGCTTCCGCCTGTCGGATGGTAGCAAACATTTTTTTAGGATTGGTGCGGTCTACAAAAATGTGTCCGGCACTTTCGCATGCTTTTCCCACAAAGGGAATTTTGCGCAGGCTCTTTTTCATCATCCATTTGAAGTTGCGTCCCAGGAAACCATAGATCAGAAAAATGTCGAAAGCGCCTTGATGATTGGGTACAAAGACGTAAGATGTATGCGTTTTCAGCTTTTCGCGCCCTTCCACCTTGACTGGTATCAAAAGGATGTGGCAGATAAGTTGCGACCATATTTTGCCGGGATAATATCCCCAGAAATGAGCGCCTCCCACCAGCGAGCCTATGATGGTGGTGAGGGCTGTGAGCAATGTCAGCACTAAAAGGATAGGCAGGGCGATGCATGCCTGGTAAATCTTGTAAAGCATCTCTTTTTAGGTATTAAGGATGAATAGTATTTTTTGTGGATGCAAAAATAGGAATAATCCGTTAAATGGGAAAATTTGCGCGGGTAAGTTTGGGGGAGGAAGGTAAATCTCACTATCTTTGTGCCCCGAAAAAGGAGGAAAGCCGCATGTGCTCCCTCTATGGGTATGTAAGTATAAGATAAGAAATGAGTTTAGTTAAGAAGGAATATCGGGTGCCCTTTGTCCTGGTCACCTCGTTGTTTTTTTTATGGGGATTTGCCCATGCCATTTTAGATGTGTTGAACAAACATTTCCAGGATGTGATGGAAATTAGCCGTGCCCATTCTGCAGGTGTGCAGGTCATGTTTTATTTGGGTTATTTCGTGATGGCTATTCCTGCAGGACTGTTCATCGACAGGCATGGCTATCGCAAGGGGGTTGTTTTAGGGCTGTTGCTTTATGGCGTGGGGGCGTTGCTTTTCATTCCGGGCGAATGCTGGATGTCGTTTGGCTTTTTTCTGTTTTCGCTTTTTGTGATCGCGTGCGGGCTTGTCTTTTTGGAAACAGCGGCCAATCCTTATATGACGGAGCTGGGAGACCGGCGTACGGCTGCAAGCCGCTTGAATCTGGCCCAGTCGTTCAATGGTCTGGGGTGTATTTGCGGTCCGTTGGTGGGAGGCATGCTTTTGTTTTCCGACGGCGAAGAAGGCATTTCCATCCCTTATGCGATGATGGGTGTGATCGTGCTGATTGTGGCTTGGGTCTTTTCACGCGTCCGGCTTCCGGAAGTGACTCATGCAGGCGAGGAAGGCGAGCGAAAAGGAGGCTTGTGGTCACGTCCTTTGTTCGTTTGGGGGCTTGTGGCCTTGTTCTGCTATGAGGTGGCAGAGATTTCCATCAATAGTTTTTTCATCAACTATGTGGTTGAAGACGGTTTGATGAACGCGCGTGACGCTTCGGTGGCACTCTCTTTTGGAGGCTTGGGCTTGTTCATGTGCGGGCGTTTTGCGGGCAGCTGGGTGATGAGCCGTATTCGTGCTGAGCGGGTGCTCTTGTTCTGTTCGGCAGGCACGGTGCTGACCACTCTTCTGGTGATGTCCCATTCTGGTGTTATGTCTTTTGTGGCACTCTGCTTGGGTTATGCTTTTGAGGCCATCATGTTTCCCACCATTTTTGCCTTGGCTCTGCGTGATCTTGGAGGGTATACCAAGCGTGCTTCCTCCTATCTGATGATGTCACCTGTGGGAGGAGCGGTCGGCCCTTTGCTCATGGGAGCCGTTGCCGACCGAACCTCGATGTCTTTCTCCTTCATCATCCCCTTGGTGTCATTTGCAGTGGTGCTCCTTTATTCGTGGAGAGTCAATACGGTGATTTCAGGCCAGGCTCCGAAGCGGAAGGGAAGCCCCACATAGCCGATTCCTACGTTGACATAGAGCGCACGCTCTCCCTGGTAATACATGCCCGACCATTCCGGATATTTAAGGGAAGCCAGCGAACGCCCGAACAATTCCATTTGCATGGCATGAGTATGTCCTGCCAGCATAAGCTCGATGTCTGACTCAGGCAAGACTTGGCGTTTCCAGTGTGTGGGATTGTGGCTGAGCAGAATCTGGAACATTCCTTCAGTGTCTTTCATGGCGCGTGGTAAGTCGGCATATTGGGAGAAAGGCGGTTCCCCATCATTTTCTACACCGATGAGCGCGATGCTGTCTCCCCGATGATGAAGGATGACATGCTCATTGTTCAGCAGAGTCCAGCCCATGTTCTTTTCCTGAGCGATGAGGTTAGCCAGATTCTCTTTCTCTTCTTGCGGTGTTTTCCAGTGATAGTAAGTCCCATAGTCATGATTCCCTAAAATGGAATAAACGCCGTCTGGCGCATGAAGTTGGGAGAGGATGTGCTGGAACTCATCCAGCTCATGGCTGCGCTGATTGACCAGGTCGCCTGTAAAAACGATTAGATCGGCCTTTTGCGCGTTGACCAGATTGACCATCTTTTGGATAGAAGTGTCATCTCCTTGCCAGCTTCCGATGTGGATGTCTGAAATCTGTACAATTCGGTAACCGTCAAATCCCTTGGGGAGCTGTTTGGAATGATATTCCACCTCCTTTATCTCAAACCGTTTGATACCTACGATGGATCCGTACAGGATATTTCCAAAGCTGGCCAGAGCCAGAACCAATCCTATACCTGTGAAAAGAGCACTGGGAATGTATCTGGAGAGCGTGTGAAGGACAATGCCTGACAAGGAACACAGCATGAAAATGATTTTGGGAGCGGCAAATAAAAGGGTGATTACCGCCAGCCATCCAATGGTTTGGGCATGATGTGCCAACATGTTTTCTCCGCTCATTCCCATGCATGCGGCATACCCTGCTACGATCAGGAGGGTAGGCACCCAATAAGCCAGCCGCCATCCTGTTTTTTTCGTGCGTCTGACAATGTGTACAAGGTAGATGTAGATGTCGGGAAGAATCAGGAAGATAATCAATATAAGTGCTATTCTGTACATATCTCTTTTAATTCGTTGATGTTTCTCTTAATATTATTCAAGTGTTTATAGACAATTTTTCGATAGACAAAGTAGATGACCAGTCCGTCTACGAGCACAAAGCACGTGATGGCACACACTTGTGCCTCTAGGGGAGCATGTCGGTAATTCATGATCCAGTAGTATAGCACACTGAAAGCTATGGCCCAAACGCAAAGCGCAATCACCTCATACCTTATCCACTGGCCGAAGGAGGCGATGCGCCGGCTCACTTCCGCCACTCGCATTTCATCGATGTGTATCTGACGTATTTTTTTGTACATCATCCAGTCCCACCAGCCCCCTATTAATAAGGTAAAAGCGATAAAGAGGCAAATCGCCAGGAGCTTGTGGCGTGTTTGCTCTTCTTCTATCTGCCAATATGCGGGAATCAGCCATACACCACATGCTATACAGACCGTTGCGGCTATGATGCTCACCCAAAGCGAGAACCGTTGCCATCCGACAAGATGCCCGATGCTTCGGCGGGCCGTAGTCTTATAGTTTTCGATAAGCTTGGCGATTTGCTTTTCGTCTACCAGCTTTTTCTCTTGCAGATGTCGGTCTATCTCATTCCAGGATCTTTTCAGTTCGTCCAATTCCATATTTATTCTTCCTTTCTCATTTTTCTTAGTTTTTCTTTGATGCGGCTCAGCCGGGTGGCCACATTGGTTTGGGTCAGTCCCGTGATCTCAGCTATTTCTTCGTAGCTTTTGTCTTCCAGATAGAGCAAAATGATCGATTTCTCCAGAGGTCCCAGCCGGTTGATCATCCGATACATTTGCTGGAGCATGAGTTGTGTCTCATCGGTCTCTTCTGTCCGGTCAGCGGCCGGTGTCAATGTGACAAGTTCCGGCACGTTCTTTTCTTTTCGGATAAAACTGATGCAAGTATTCAAGGCTATCCGGTAGATCCACGTTGACACTTTGCATTCTTGGCGGAATTTAGGATAGGCTTTCCACAAGTTCAGCACCACATCTTGATACAGGTCGTTAAGGGTAGCATGCGGAGTAGTGTACAAATAGCACACTTTGTAGATGATACGCTCATTTTCTCGTATGATGGATACGAACTCCTGTTCGATGGTTCCCATTTGTACTTAGTATTCGTTGTTATATTTGTATGTCGCGTCAGGGCGTTTTAAAATCACGGCACACTCACTTTTTCTTGTGCTAAAAAGAAAAGATTCTTTTGTTTCCTTTTCTATTTCTGGAATGCTGCCATCGCCCAACGGTTCTTTTCCCGTTGATGGAGAAAGGTCAGTCCGTTCCGTTCGGCCTCCTTCCGAAGCACTGGGACATCATTGGTGTAAAAGCCGCTGATATAAAGCTGGGCATTGGGCTTCATTCGTTTCACATATTGCTCCATATCGCTCAGCAAGATGTTGCGGTTGATGTTTGCGATGATCAGGTCGAACGGCCCTTTGTCGTTCAGGGAAGAGGCGTCTCCTTGGCATACGGATATATGATCCATCTTATTCAATGCTATGTTTTCCCATGAATTGCGCACACACCATTCATCAATATCAATGGCTGTGCAAGAATCGGCTCCGCGCATGCGTGCCAATATGGCTAAGATGGATGTCCCACACCCCATGTCGAGTATGGATTTGCCTTTTAAGTCCGTATCCAGCAATTCTTCGATGATCAGGCTGGTGGTTTCGTGATGTCCCGTTCCGAATGCCATTTGCGGATTGATCAAAATGTCATATTCCGCTTTCGGAACCTGCTGGTGGAAGGTGCTATGGATCACACACCGTTGGCCGATGACAATGGGGCGGAAGAAATTCTTTTCCCATTCTTCGTTCCAATCCTTGTCTTCGGCTTCCGCACACACAAAGCTAATGTTTGTGTCGGGCAGGGGAAAATCGGCTAAAGCTTGTTCAAGGACATCCGGCACGTATAATTCCTTCTTGATGTAGGCGGCAAGTCCCTCAGGCTTTTCCATAAAGCTGTCGAATCCGGCATCTCCTAAGACCCCCGTCAGGACTTCTTGGCCCAGTTCCGAAGGCGGATTGATGCGGAATGTAAATTCTAAGTATTTCATAATGATATTTTTTGAGTTGGTTTTGTGCGCAAAGGTAATGTTTACTTTGTGAATATGCAGCATTACCTTGGATAAAATTATGTAGCTTTCAGTATATGTCTTTTGAATAAATGTGTATCTTTGCCGCGCAAAAGAGAAAATTTGCACAAACAAAGATGAATCTGATTATAGATATAGGCAATACAATGGCCAAGCTGGCAGCTTTTGAAGGAAATTCGCTGGTCGAGGTGGTTTATGATGCCAATGTGACATTGGATCATCTGCCCCTGTTCTTTCGGAAGTATGTCTTTGAAAGAGCGATTGTGGCTACGGTGATAGATTTGAGCGAAGAGGTGGAAGCGCGTTTGGGTGCTTTGCCTATCCCCTTGCTTCGGTTGGGAGCGGATACCCCTCTTCCTGTGCAGAACCTGTATGAGACCCCTGCAACTCTGGGATATGACAGGATGGCTGCTGTGGTAGGGGCTAATGAACAATTTCCGGGTCGGGATATTTTAGTGATTGATGCCGGCACGTGCATTACTTATGAGTTTATTGACGCGGCAGGACGCTACCAAGGCGGCAACATATCTCCGGGACTTCAGATGCGGTTCAAGGCTTTGCATCAGTTTACAGGACGTTTGCCGTTGGTTAAGGCGGAAGGACGTTGCACCCCTATAGGGAAAGACACCGATACGGCTATTCGGGCAGGAGTGTTGAGCGGGATGAAATTTGAAATCGAAGGATATATCAGCAGGATGAAGCATAAATATCCTGAACTTTTGGTTTTTTTAACTGGAGGGGATGATTTTTCTTTTGATACAAACTTAAAAAGTATCATCTTTGCAGACCGATTTTTAGTTTTGAAAGGATTAAACCGAATTTTAAATTATAATAATGGTAAGATATAGAATGACCCTTTTGGCACTCGCGCTCATGGTGTTATCAGGAGTAGGAGTGGCTCAAAACAACACGAACTCACCTTATACGCGTTATGGATACGGACAGTTGTCTGATCAAGGTTCAGGCAATAGCAAAGGTATGGGAGGCATTGCATACGGCTTGCGTGATGGCAGCCAGATAAATTTCGTCAATCCTGCTTCTTATACGGCGGTAGACTCATTGACGTTTATATTTGATGGAGGCATCAGTTTGCAAAATACCAATTTCAGTAACGGTACACTGAAGAAGAATGCGAAAAACTCCAGTTTTGATTATATTACCATGCAGTTTCGTGCCAGTAAATGGGCGGCCATCAGTTTGGGTATGTTGCCTTACTCCAATGTGGGCTATACGATGAGCAGTGTGCGTGAGATAGATGGTGTGACTTATTCGGGTGATGGAGGTTTGCACCAGCTTTATGCGGGAGTGGGATTTAAATTGTGGAAAGACTTTTCTGTCGGAGCCAACTTTTCCTATCTATGGGGAGACATTACGCATGCGGTCAATCAGGTATTCCCTTCCGACGCTTCGGCTTTCACGCTGACACGGGGCGATGTTGTGTCCGTCTCTAGCTATAAACTTGATTTTGGCGCTCAGTACACTAAGCAGTTGGGTTTAAAGCACAGAGCCACGTTGGGAGTGGTGTTTTCTCCAGGACATGACATCAATAATGATGCCTATACACAAACCACATTAGGAAACAGTTCGTATGGCTATACGCAATCTGTGCGTGATACAGCAGTGACGTGCGGCATTCCTTCCACATTGGGAGTCGGTGCGACCTATGTGTATGACAACCGTCTGACGGTAGGTATGGACTTTATGCTTCAGAAATGGAGTGATGTTTCCTTTATGAATGACAAAAACGCATTTTGTGATCGGACAAAAATAGCGGTAGGAGCTGAGTTTCGTCCGGATCCGATGGGGCGGACTTATCTGGGTGTGGTAAAATATCGGCTGGGCGCATACTATTCTCAACCTTATTATAAGATGGAAGGAGAACGCGCGGCTACTGAGTTTGGTGTGACGGCCGGACTGGGCTTCCCTGTCCCGATGGCTCGCTCGCTGATCAGCGTCTCTGCCCAATACGTGCGGACAAAGGGGCGTAAGAGTCATTTTCTGGATGAGAATACATTCCGAATTTGCATAGGAATAACCTTTAATGAGCGTTGGTTCTTGAAGTCGAAGGTGCAATAACACAGCTCAAGAAAACAGAGATTCTAACCATGAAACGTGATGCCTTGATTATCCTATGTGTCTTGTGTTTGGGAGGTTGGCCTTCCTTTGCGCAAGAAAACTCACCGGCAAGGAATGCGGCGGGAGCCGCCGACACTTGCTATTGGGAAAATTTGGGAATCAAGGCTATTGGTTACGTGCAATGTTCGTCAGAGGTGGATATCGACTCGGCTTATTTCTGGCTAAAAGAATCGGTGGGGCATTTGAAGGAGGCTTCATCGGGAGCTGTGCTGTATCATTTTGCGGATATATCTTTTCAGAGAGCTAAATCGGACCGTGCCTGTAGAAAAGAATTTTTGCAGGACTATGGACAGGCTTTTTGTTATGCCAAGGCCGCGCTTCTGTCAGACACCACCGATGAGAACAGAAGAAAACAGATGGGATCCGTTTTGCACAAACTGAGTGAAATGTTGATAAAATGTAAATTCATCAGTCGTGAGGTGTTGGAAGAGGCATACCTTTCCAAGGTTCGCACTCAAGAGACGGATAGCGTTTCATTGTGTAATATGTTGTCTGTGTTGAAATTGCTGGAGTGTGAAGACGGCAATCTGTATGTTGAAATTGCAGATTCGCTATATCGTTCCGGCAAAACGGGCGAAACGGCTTCTATGCTCGCTTACGCTTATTCAGAAAAAGGTGAATACGACGCATGTATGCATTATTTTGAAGAGGCGATTGCTTTGGAGTCGGATGAGGGACAAAAAGCCGATATTGCCTACGACGCTGCTTTGGTCTTGTTTAAGGGAGGGAAATGGATGCAGGCTCGTGGCTATTGTCAGAAAGCGTTGCTGTTTAATGAACACTATGGACGGGCTTATTTGTTATTGGCCTATATTTACGCTTCTGACATCAGATGGAGCCGGAATTCGGACTTGAACAAGTGCACTTATTTCTTGGTGATTGATAAATTGTTGAAGGCTAAATCTGTGGATCCCGATGTGGCGCAAGAGGCCGATCAGGCCATATCGATGTATGCCTCCTGTACGCCGAAAATCAACGACCTTTTCTTATTAGGCTACAGAGAGGGTGACCGCATCACTATTGGAGGATGGATCGGTGAAACAACTACAATCAGGTAAAGTATGGATAAGACAATGTTACGGAATAGAAACGTGAGGCAATGGGGTGCGGCTTTGAGCTTGATGGGGTGGCTGATGCTTTTTTGCTTCAACATTTCGTGCTCTCATAAGGAAAAAGAAATGGGGGAGGCCATTGTAGAGCGGGACTCTATGGCTGTGCTTGACACACGGGGAGTGATGAGTTTGATTTCAGACTCAGGTATTACCCGTTATCGGATCAATACGGAAGAGTGGTTGGTCTATGACAGGCGTTCGCCTTCTTATTGGGCTTTTGAGAAAGGTATCTATGTGGAGAAGTTCGATACCTTGTTCAATGTGGAAGCTAGTATTGAGTCCGACACCGCTTATTATTATGACAAGCAAAAGTTATGGAAACTGATAGGCAATGTGCATGTGCAGAATTTGAAAGGAGAAAAATTTGATACTGAGCTGTTGTATTGGGATCAGAACAAAAAGAAGGTCTATTCAGATAAACGGGTGCGCATTGAACAGGTCGACCAGATCATTTATGCTTGGGGCTTTGAGTCCAATGAGCAGATGACTCGATACCGTTTCTTCAAGACCGACGGAATCTTTTATGTGGATGAGTCTGGAACAGCTCCAGGCGATACATTGCAGACCGATAGCGTGAGTGGAGGGGTGTGAGTGTTATGATGGAATCTTTGATAATAGTTCTGGCGGCAATGGCTTTCTCCACATTCTTTACGGGGATAGTGTTTGCTTTTACTTCCGTAGATAAGTTACGTTTTGAAATCGGACAAAAGTCAGGGGCGGCTTCTAAAGCACTGAACTATTTTTTCCATCACTCTGATGATTTTGTGGCTGCCATGTTGGTAGGGAAAACGATCGCTTTGATAGTGTATGGTATCTTTGCGGCACAAATTATTGTACAGTATGTCTTTGTTGATTTTTTGCCTTACTATGACTTCTGGGTATTGGCGATGCAAATCTTGTTGGCCGTTCTTGTGATTCTGCCGGTTGAGTCCTGCATTCCTCAGATATTGTTTAAGATGAACCCGGATCGGACATTGTACGTGTCTTCGTTTCCTTTAATCATATGTTACTTACTATTGCTCCCTGTAGCGAAATTGATAACCGGATTGTCTTGGCTTTTGTTGCGTGTGACAGGTACGAAGATAAATAAGGAAGCCAAAGAAAAGTTGTTGAGCAAAACCGATTTGGACAATTTCGTGCAGTCAAGCATTGAGAACGTAGAGGATGAGACAGAGGTCAACACAGAAGTAAGGATTTTCCAGAATGTTCTCGACTTTTCCAATGTGAAAGTGCGTGATTGCATTGTTCCGCGTACAGAAGTGGTGGGAGTGGATGTGACCGCTTCTTTGGAAAATCTGAAGAATCTGTTTGTGGAGTCTGGACTTTCCAAGATTATTGTATACGAAGGCAACATTGATCATGTGGTAGGATATATCCATTCCTCTGAAATGTTTCGCAATCCTCCTGACTGGCGAAAAAATGTGAAACAGATACCCATCGTTCCTGAAACAATGGCGGCACACAAGCTGATGCAGCTTTTCATGCAACAGAAAAAGTCGATAGCCGTTGTAGTCGATGAGTTTGGAGGCGTGACGGGCATTGTTTCGTTGGAGGACTTGGTGGAAGAAATATTTGGAGATATAGAAGATGAGCACGACAATACTTCTTATATATGCAAGCAAGTGGGTGAACACGAATATGTTTTATCGGCTCGGCTGGAGATAGAAAGGGTGAATGAAGCCTTTGGACTTAACTTGCCTGAGTCTGATGATTATTTGACAATTGGAGGGCTGATCCTGAATATCAATCAAGGCTTTCCCAAGTTGAACGAGATTGTGTCAATAGCTTGTTTTCACTTTAGAGTAATCAAGATGACATCTACGAAAATAGTGTTAGTTCGGTTAAAAGTAGCGGAATAGCTTGTGTTTTACGTATTTTTTTTGTGAATAAATAGAAGGGTATTGGCATTTTTTGTATCTTCGTGCGCTAAAATAAAAAAGTAGAACGATAATAAAAGTAGAACAAATAAATTCAGATTAACAAAAATGGCAACATTACAAAAGATTCGGTCGAAAGGACCTTTATTGGTGATTGTAATCGGCCTTGCATTGTTTGCTTTCATTGCGGGTGATGCATGGCAAGTATTGCGGCCTCATCAGTCACAAGATGTAGGCGAGGTAAATGGTGAGACAGTTACTGCTCAAGACTATCAGGCTCTGGTGGAAGAATACACCGAAGTGGTGAAATTCTCAACAGGCCGGAATTCTTTGAACGAAGCGGAAATCAATCAGATACAAGATGAAGTGTGGCAACGTTATGTCAACAATAAGCTGATTGAGGCAGAAGCGGAGAAATTGGGACTGATAGTTTCAGACGCAGAACTTCAGGATATAATCAACGAAGGTTCGCATTATATGCTGCAACGCACTCCATTCAGCAATCCCCAGACTGGCGCTTTTGATACAGACATGTTGAAGAAGTTTTTGGTGGACTATTCCAAAATGAACAGAAATCAAGTTCCTGCCCAATACTTAGACCAATACGATGCGATGTACAAGTTCTGGTCTTTCTTGGAGAAGTCATTGGTTCAGACACGTCTGCAAGAAAAATATACGGCTTTGATCGCTAAATCTTTTCTTTCCAATCCTGTAGAGGCTCAAAATGCGTTCGATGGGAGAGTGAATCAGTCTGATTTGCTGCTGGCTGCTGTTCCTTATACTTCTGTTGTAGATTCTACGATTACGGTGACAGATGCGGAGCTGAAGGCGGCATACGACAAGAAGAAAGAGCAATTCAGACAATATGCTGAGACACGAAATATCCGTTACATTGATGTAGCTGTTACGGCTAGTGCTGAGGATCGGGCCGCTTTGCAAAAAGAGATGGATGAATATACGGCTCAATTGGCCACAGTTCAAAAGGATTATACTTCCTTTATCCGTTCTACAGGCTCTGAGACTCCTTATGTGGATTTGTTCTATACCACTCGCGCTTTGCCTTCTGATGTAGTAGCTCGATTGGATTCTGTGTCTCAAGGAGAGGTGTTTGGCCCTTATTATAATGTGGCAGACAATACTTTCAATAGCTTTAAGAAATTGGCAAAGGCTTCCATGGCAGACTCTATCCAGTATCGTCAGATCCAAGTCGTTGCAGAAGATATTGATAAGACAAAGACGTTGGCAGACAGCATTTATAAAGCGATTAAGGGAGGAGCAGGTTTTGCAGATCTTGCTAAAAAATACGGGCAGACCGGTGAGGCTGTTTGGATCTCTTCTGCCGTTTACGAAGGTTCGCAAGTCAGCGGAGATAATCTGAAGTATCTTTCCACCCTGACGGCTTTAGGAAAAAACGAATTGGTTAATCTGCAGTTGACACAGGGCAATGTCATTTTGCAGGTGGTGGACAAAAAGGCTGTAAAAGACAAATATAAAGTGGCCATTATCAAACGTCCGGTAGAGTTTAGCAAAGAGACTTATAACAAAGCCTATAATGATTTCAGCACATTCATTGCCGCTAATGGAACATTGGAGGAAATGGTGGCTAATGCAGAGGATGCTGGCTACAGATTATATCCTAAGGATGATTTGTATAGTTCTGAACATGGAATTGGCGGATTGAAAGATACAAAAGATGCTTTGAGATGGGCTTTTGGAGCTAAGGTAGGTGAAGTCTCTGGCTTGTATGAATGTGGAGACAATGACCATCTGCTGGCTGTGGCAGTGTCTGCGATCATCCCCGAAGGCTACCGCCCGTTCGCTTTGGTAAAGAGTGAGCTGAGAAGGGAAGTGCTTCGCGATAAAAAGGCTGAGAAGATCATGGCTGATATGAAAGCTGCTAATGTGACGACTTTTGAGCAATATAAGAATTTGGCAGACGCAGTAAGCGACTCTGTGAAGCACGTGACTTTTGCCGCTCCTGCTTATATCTCCGCGTTGCGCAGCAGTGAACCGCGTGTAAGCGCATATGCTTCTGTTGGCGAAATGAATAAATTGAGCGCACCTATCAAGGGTAATGGAGGAGTATATGTCATTCTGCCTTATGCTACGGAAAAATCTAATGAGACTTTTAATGCGGACACCGAAGAGACAACTTTGGAAAATACATATGCCCGCATGGCAAGCCAACTGTATATCAACGATTTGTATCAGCAAGCGAATGTAAAAGATTCTCGTTATCTGTTCTTCTGATAACGGGTGAGTGATTATGATAAAAGCCGTCCGATAGAGAAATATATATCGGACGGCTTTTTTCTATTGGCTAATGTTCCGCTTTGTTCTAAGGTCTGGAACTGGATGTGTTTTGGAGCTGGAATTGAATGTTCTACAAGAAGACATCAGGAAGCATTATGTTAATAAGATCCTGTATATTATACTTATGTCATTGTTTTAAGTCTTAGCCAATGAGCTGAGCTATGTATGCAAAACGCTCAGAAGACATCTATAAATTAAAATATGAATGATTGCTTAAAGAATATGGTTGGTGATGGATTTTCAGAGACGAAAGAGACCAAACGGCCTCTTTTAGGAATGACACTTGAAGAGTTGCAACAAGTTGTGTGCGCCAATGGAATGCCAGGCTTTTCAGCCAGGCAGATAGCTTCTTGGCTGTATGTCAAACGTGTGGATACGATTGATGAGATGACTAATCTGTCTATGAGGCATCGTACTGCGTTGAAAGAAGCTTTTGTGGTGGGGAAAGAAGCCCCAGTGGATGCCATGCGTTCGGCGGATGGTACGGTGAAATATTTATTCCGAGCAGGTGGACAGCACTATGTGGAAGCGGTTTATATACCCGAAGAAGATCGCGCCACACTTTGTGTGTCTTCTCAAGTGGGTTGCAGGATGGGCTGTAGATTTTGCATGACAGGCAAGCAAGGCTTCTCTGCCAACCTGACCGCCAATCAAATTATTAATCAGATTGTTTCTTTGCCAGAGTTTGACAAACTGACCAATGTGGTGATGATGGGAATGGGAGAACCTTTGGACAACTTGGATGAAGTGTTGAAGGCTTTACAGATTCTGACCGCATCTTATGGTTTTGCTTGGAGTCCTAAGCGGATAACCTTGTCTACGGTGGGAGTGCGGCGAAATCTTCAGCGCTTCATTGATGAAAGTGATTGCCATTTGGCGGTCAGCCTTCATTCTCCTATCCCTTCTCAAAGGCGCGAGCTGATGCCTGCGGAGAGGGCATATTCTATCACAGAAATAGTGGAGCTGCTGCATGCGTATGATTTCAGCAGGCAACGCAGGCTCTCTTTTGAATACATCGTATTCAAGGGAGTCAATGACTCTGTGGTGTATGCCAAGGAATTGTTGAAGCTGCTTCGTGGATTGGATTGTCGTGTAAATCTGATTCGTTTTCATGCCATTCCTGGAGTTGGTTTACAGGGGACAGACGAGGAAAGCATGACAGCTTTTCGTGATTATTTGACTTCTCATGGGCTGTTTACCACGATCCGCGCATCGCGTGGTGAAGATATTTTCGCGGCTTGTGGAATGCTTTCCACCGCAAAACAGGAAGCTATAAACAAGAATTAATATAAATTATTAACTTTATTATGGTGGATAAGTGCATTCTTCGTAGTTTTGTGGAGAACTAAGACGAGTATATGAGAACCTGTTTGTTTTATTTGAACTGGTCGTTGGTATGGATTCTTTTTTCTTCGTGCCAAGGCGGGAAGGAAGAAGCGATGCCCATTTCGAGAGGACAAGCTTATGAGGTTTTGGTGGTAGCAGATCAGGAAGTATGGAAAGGACCGGCTGGACGTGCTCTTTATCGGGCGTTGGATACTGACATTCCAGGGTTGCCTCAACCGGAGCGTTCGTTTCATCTGAGGTATGTTTCGCCGTCTGATTATACAACTGTGTTAAAGCAGACGCGTAACGTCTTGATTGTTTCTATCAGCGACACATTGGCGGAACGCCCAAGGCTCAAGGTCGCAAAAGATGTGTATGCGTCTCCGCAAGCGGTTTTGATGGTTCAGTCACCGGACGAAACTTCGTTCGCAGAGTTCGTTTCCGAAAATGGGAAAGAAATATTGGACTATCTTACCAGAGAAGAAATAGAGCGGCAGGTAAAGACCTTAGAGAGGCACTACAACTATGAGATAACCGCTTTAGTGAAACAGATGTTTGATTGCGGTGTGCATGTCCCTGAACGGATGAGCATTTATAAGACAGGGCAACATTTTCTTTGGGCAAGTACGAATGCCGCAACGGCTGAGCAGAATTTTATAATATACACTTATCCTTATGAAGGGGAAGCGATGCTTACGCGAGCCGGTTTTGTGCACAAACGGGATTCTGTGATGAGGATTAACATTCCTGGAGCTGAAAAAGGGATGTATATGATGACAGACTCTTTGCTGACAGACATTCGTCCTATGCTTGTTCAAGAAAAGCGGGTGTGGGAAGCAAGAGGATTGTGGCGGGTAAAGGGTGACATGATGGGCGGACCTTTTGTCTCCCATGCACAAGCGGATTCTGCGAACCGTCGTTGGGTGGTAGTTGAAGTTTTCGTGTATTCGCCAGGTCGGAAGAAACGAGATTTGGTAAGGCAGGCGGAAGCTTCGCTTTATACCTTGCAATTGCCTGATGAGGATTTATAAAGAAACAGAATGAGCCGATAAGGAAAAAGGCTGTAACGAATATTATATAAAAAGAGAAAGGACAGACCATGGATGATAGTAAGAACAGAAAAATACGAATTGGCATAACCCAAGGCGACATTAATGGAATAGGTTATGAGGTGATTTTGAAAACGTTTGCAGATCCGCAGATGTTGGAGTTATGCACTCCTATTATATATGGCTCACCCAAGGTAGCGGCTTATCATCGGAAAGCGTTGGATTTGCCTGCGAATTTTAGCATTATCTCTTCGGCTTCGGAAGCGGGACACGATCGGCTGTGCATTGTGAACTGCACAAGTGACGACATCAAGGTGGAGCTTTCCAAAGCCACTCCGGAAGCTGGTAAGGCGGCGTTGGACGCTTTGGAAAGAGCTATTGAAGACTATCGGGCTGGTTTGATAGATGTCATTGTGACAGCTCCTATCAATAAGCATACGATCCAGTCGGAAGGATTCTCTTTTCCGGGGCATACCGAATATATTGAGCAACGCTTAGGTGAAGGGCAGAAGGCATTGATGATCCTGATGAAAAACGATTTCCGTGTAGCTTTGGTTACAGGACATATTCCGGTGAGTCAGATCGCTTCAACGATAACCAAAGAACTGATAGAGGAGAAACTGATGATATTCAACCACTCGTTGAAACAGGATTTTGACATCAGTGCTCCCCGCATAGCTGTGCTTTCTCTGAACCCGCATGCTGGTGACGACGGACTGTTGGGGACGGAGGAACAGGAGATCATTATTCCTGCCATTCAGGAAATGACGGGGAAGGGCGTTTGGTGCTTTGGCCCTTATCCGGCTGACGGTTTCATGGGGGCGGGCAACTATACACACTTTGACGGCATATTGGCTATGTATCATGATCAGGGATTGGCTCCCTTCAAAGCGTTGGCCATGGATGAAGGTGTCAATTATACGGCAGGTTTGCCAGTGGTGCGTACTTCGCCTGCCCATGGCACAGCGTATGACATCGCCGGTAAGGGACTTGCTTCAGAGGATTCATTCCGTCAGGCGATTTATGTGGCCATAGATGTATATCGCAACCGCTGCCGCAACAAGGCCATGCGGGCTAATCCTTTGAAGAAACAATATTATGAAAAGCGGGATGACAGCGACAAGCTGAAACTCGATAATGCAGAAGGAGAGGAACTATAGTCATGACGAAAGCTGAGATACAACAAGTGAAATCACGTTTTGGCATCATTGGTAATGATGAGGTGCTGATGCGTGCCATTGATGTCGCCATTCAGGTTGCCCCTACAGACCTGTCTGTATTGATAACAGGAGAAAGTGGTGTCGGAAAGGAAAGTTTTCCGCAGATCATCCATCAATACAGCAGGCGTAAACATGGCCAGTATATAGCGGTGAATTGTGGAGCCATTCCTGAAGGGACCATTGATTCAGAATTGTTTGGTCATGAGAAAGGTGCTTTTACAGGAGCGATCAGTGAGCGGAAGGGTTATTTTGGAGAAGCAGACGGAGGCACCATTTTCTTGGATGAGGTTGGAGAATTGCCCATGCCGACTCAGGCTCGTTTGCTTCGTGTGTTGGAGAGTGGAGAATTCATTAAGGTTGGCTCTTCAAAGGTGGAAAAGACGAATGTCCGCATTGTGGCGGCAACCAACGTCAACCTGACGCAAGCCATTGCAGACGGACGTTTTCGGGAAGACTTGTATTACCGGTTGAACACGGTTCCTATCCAGGTCCCTCCTTTGCGCGAGCGGGGTGGAGATGTGGTTTTATTGTTTCGGAAATTTGCATCGGATTTTGCGGAAAAATACCGTATGCCGGCTATTCAGCTGACAGAAGATGCTAAACAAGTGCTGCTGGCTTACTCTTGGCCGGGCAATGTCAGACAGCTGAAAAACATCACGGAGCAAATATCCATCATCGAGACCAATCGTGAGATAGATGCCTCTATCCTGAAAACTTATTTGCCGGTGACAAACAATGACCAACGCCTTCCTGCCATATTGGGGAACAAAGGGCGGAAAGGATTTGAAAGTGAGCGGGAAATCTTGTACCAAGTGCTGTTTGACATGCGGCAGGATGTCACCGAACTGAAAAAGCTGGTGCATGGGATTATGGAGGAACGAAAGACCTCCTCTCCCAATTATTATGCACCGCCTTCTTCGGCAGTGACACCAGTCTCATCTTCTGTGCCTACCTTGCTTCATACGCCTATGAAGTCAGGATCTCATCCCTCAGAAGAGGATATTCAAGATACTGAAGAGTATGTGGAGGAATCCCTTTCACTGGACGATGTGGAGAAAGAAATGATCCGCAAAGCGCTCGAGAAACATCATGGTAAACGCAAGGCGGCCGCTCAGGATCTGAATATATCAGAGCGGACCTTGTATAGAAAGATAAAAGAATATGGATTGGATTAAAAAAACAACAGCGACTGCCGCATTGGTGTTGACCGTCTTTGCGGTTTGCTCTTGCAGCGTGCAGATCGGACTTGCCCCCATCAGTTCTATTGACTATAATAAGGTGAAGACGATTACGATTGTCGATTTCGAGAATCATGCTGACTATGTATATGCTCCTTTGGCTATCGAGTTCAACCAGAGACTACGGGATATGTTTACCCAACAGACCCGTTTGCGTATGGTTGATTCGGGAGGGGATCTGGAAATCAGTGGTGAGATTATAGGCTATAATCAGTATAACGAAGCTGTAGATGCCAGTGGGTATTCTTCTAAGGTTAAGTTGACTTTGACGGTGAAGGTCAATTATGTTAATAACACGAACCATGAGGAGGATTTCACAGACCAGCAATTCTCTGCTTTTCAGACGTATGACTCTTCCCAGTTGCTTACAGCTGTGCAAGACGGATTGATTGAAGTCATGGTGCGTGACATCGCAGAGCAGATATTCAATTCAACGGTGGCAAACTGGTAGAAAAAAGCATGACTGCTGTACAATTACAAGATTGGATAGAACATCCGGAGCGTATGGATAGGAACACCTTGTATGAATTGCGTACAATGGTGGCTCGTTATCCTTATTTCCAGACCGTGCGGTTGTTGTACTTGAAGAATTTATATTTGCTTCATGATGCTGCATTTGGAACGGAGTTACGAAGGTCGGTATTATATGTGTCTGACAGACGTGCTTTGTTTTATCTGATAGAGGGGGAACGTTATGTGTTGGAGCCTCGTAAACTTTCGCCGCTCACCGAAACAATGCAGGAGGAACCCAGTGTGGACCGTACTCTGTTTTTGATAGATTCCTTTCTGTCTTCTTTCCCAGAGGAGCAGGCTCAGCCGGCCATTGAATTGGATTACTCCATGGATTATGCTTCCTATTTGATAAAGGAAGAAGAGGAAGAGGAGAAAGACGGTCAGCCGTCAGACACGCCAAAACTGAGAGGACAGGATCTGATAGATGATTTTTTGAATGGCAAGGAAACTTCAGACGAAAATTCCAAGGAATCGGATCTTTCGGAAAAAGTTCAACTTCGGATCGGGAATGAAGCTAAAGGCGACAAAGAAGAGCCTGAAGATGATGGAGAGCATTCAAGTGTGCGGAACTGGGTGGATGATGGCTGTTTTACGGAAACATTGGCTAAAATATACATCAAACAGCACCGATATGAGAAGGCTCTTGAAATAATTAAAAAATTAAGTTTGAATTATCCAAAAAAAAATGCTTACTTTGCAGACCAAATCAGATTTTTAGAGAAATTGATTATTAACACTAAATCAAAATAATAAAAATGCTTTATTTATTCTTAGTAATCGTAATGGTGATTGCATCCGTGCTGATGTGCTTTATTGTATTGATTCAGAACTCGAAAGGTGGAGGTTTGGCCTCTGGCTTCTCATCCTCGAATGCAATTATGGGTGTTCGCAAGACCACTGATTTTCTGGAAAAGACGACTTGGACATTGGCAGGAGTCATGGTGGTGTTGAGTATTGTTGCTGCCTATGCTGTTCCTGCTCCTGTTAAAGGAGGAGATGTCATCTTGGAACAAGCTCAGCAAGAAGAAAGCACCAATCCGTATAATTTGCCTACAGGGACTTCTGCTCCTCAAGCAGAGATGCCTGCTGCGACAGCTCCTGCCGCTTCGGATTCTGCCGCCAATTAATGCGCGGCGGCATCTGCTTTGGCATAAGCGGGGTTGCACATGTTATAAGCAGTGCAGTCCCGCTTATGTTGTTTATGGCTTTCCGGCGGGCTTTTTGATCCTTGTAGATTCTATCCTCTTTTCAACTTGATTTGAAGGGAGAATCAACTTGAATCCTTCACATTTTCAACAAGGATCTGTGAGCATTGGGATTGCCTTGGCTCCGTTCTTAAAAAATTAAAGGAAAACAAATTCATAAAATACTAATAGAATGACTACTACAGACAAAATTCATCAAACGTTGCGTGATTCCAAAGGAGCGCGCTGGACAGCTTTGGTGCTGTTGGCTTCGGCCATGTTTTTCGGGTACATTTTCATGGATATCTTGTCTCCTTTGCAGGAACTCTTGCAGACCCAACGCGGATGGTCGCCTTCCACGTATGGGCATTATGCCGGCTCTGAGACTTTCCTGAATGTATTTGTGTTCTTTCTGATTTTCGCAGGCATTATTTTGGATAAAATGGGTGTGCGCTTTACGGCCATTTTATCTGGAACGGTCATGCTGGTAGGTGCTGCTGTCAATTGGTATGCTGTCTCAGATGCTTTTACGGGCAGTGGCGCTGAAACTTTCATGGATGCCCATCTGAATCTTCCGGATAGCTGGTGGAATGTGACTCCGTTTTTTGAAGGGATGCCGGCTTCTGCCAAGATGTCTGCCATTGGCTTTATGTTTTTTGGTTGTGGTGTGGAAATGGCCGGCATCACCGTGTCGCGCGGTATCGTAAAATGGTTTAAAGGCAAGGAAATGGCTTTGGCGATGGGAGTGGAGATGGCCATAGCCCGTATTGGTGTGGCTGTGGTCGTATTAGGTTCTCCCGTACTGGCAAACATTAGCCCCGTCAGTGTTTCCCGTCCTGTGGCTGTGGCCGTGTTGCTGCTGCTCATAGGTCTGATAGCTTTCATCACGTATGCCTTTATGGATAAGAAGCTGGAAGTGCAGTTGGGCGAAAACGATGAGGAGAAAGACGATCCCTTCAAGATTAGCGATTTGGGCATGATCTTTTCTTCCAAGGTGTTTTGGATTGTCGCTTTGTTGTGCGTGCTTTATTATTCTGCCATATTTCCGTTTCAGAAGTATGCCATCAATATGCTGCAATGCAATCTGGGCTATACAGCAGAGCAGGCCGGATGGGTATTCTTTGTCTTTCCTTTAGGGGCGGCGGCCATTACTCCATTGCTGGGTAATTTCTTGGACCGGAAAGGCAAAGGCGCCAGCATGTTGATGTTGGGGGCTGTATTGATGATTGTGTGTCACTTGACTTTTGCTTTGGTCTTGCCTTCCACACAGTCCGTACTGGTGGCCTATGCGGGCATTATCCTCTTGGGCATTTCATTCTCTTTAGTGCCCGCCGCTTTATGGCCGTCTGTCCCTAAATTGGTCGACAGCCGTTTGCTGGGTTCGGCATACGCTGTGATATTCTGGATACAAAATATTGGTCTATATTCTTTCCCCATGATCATAGGCGGGGTCTTGCAGTCATCCAATCCGGGAGTGACCAATCCGCTGGAATATGACTATACGATGCCGATGCTCTTGTTCGCGTCCTTAGGTATTTTGGCATTGTTGCTCGGACTTTGGTTGAAGATAGAAGATAAGCGCAAAGGATATGGCTTGGAAGAACCTAATATTCAATAAGAGAGGCATTTCTACAGCGAAAGTTAATCTTCTGGATGTGATTCCAGTGCGTAACCGACGTATAAAGACCTTGTGGGAAGGCGAGTACATTGTGCTTGCCTTTCCACGTTTTAAACATAGATGGATGGAACGTTATCTTTTGCCCAAACGGCTTTCGCCAGATATTCATGTCACTCTGGAAGAACACGGAACAGCTGTTTGGCAACAGATAGATGGCGTGCGTACTGTTGATGAGATCATCATGGCATTGGCTGGACATTTTGAGGGCGAGGAAGATTATGCTTCCCGTGTGGCCGTCTATTTGATGCAATTGCAAAAGGACGGATTCATTTCTTTTAAGATGCCGGCTGGTTAAAGACGGGGAGTTTAAGGTTCTCCCCGGTCAATTTTAAGCAGGCTACCTGTAGTAGTATCAAAAAGAACTTTGGTCACTTTGTTTTTGTTGAACAAGATCGGCGCCAAGTATTCGATGCAGCCAAACTGGGTGAAAGGCAGTTCCTCGTCAAACAACGTTTTCTGTTGGTAGCTGACTGTGACGCGGGCTTTGCCGGGCACATTATAAGCCACTCCTTCTGTTTTTCTATTTTTCTCGTCTTCAGCGGTAGGAGCGGGTAGCATGTTCAGGTCTCTCAGGTTGATGTAGATGGGTTCGCCTGCCAGATTATCGCTCCCGACCACTCCCAAATATTTTGAAAAACGGAAAGCCACCTTATCGGTCATTTCCTCAGGTTCCAATTGGATCGTGAAAGTTTGCAGCTCCGCTTCCTCTTTACCGACAAACATTTCAGTAAGGGCATTTTCTTGCAGGGTCAGATTGTCCAGCATGATTTTCAGTTGAGCCCCATCAGTGGGCATGAATTCCGCTTCTCCTCGCAACAGGGCGTTTTTGCTTTCGCGGATATTATAGATTTCTTTGGCAGTCAGCTCTGCCATTTTTGCCGTTGAGCTGGCCATCAGAATTTCTTCCGTGAGAAATTTTTTTGGGTTTGTTTTTTGTTCAGCCGGTTGAGAAGGTGGCTGGGGAGTGTCGGGCTGGATGCCGCTGTAGGGCAGGTTGATAGACCGTATGATGCCTTCTTGTGTCAGTTCCATCAGGGGAGCTGTGGTTTTGTCCTTTAGCTTCACGAAATAGACATGTGCAGGGTCGGGCACTCCTTTTGTTTTAATTTCTACGTTGTCCAAGGTCCAATAGACCTGCGGTTCGGCTGATACATCCTCTATACGCATGTAGCGTTCGGCATATTTGCAATAGTCGCCAGGAGTATAGCTATGTTTGGTAGCTTGTATGGTAAACTCAATCGTTGTTTTGGGGAGCATGTATGTCACTCCGTAGTCTTTGCCGTGCATCACTCCGGTCAGCACTTCGGTTTGGGCATAAACGGAGGTCGCAATTAGAAATATGCCGGCTATGGGTATGACTCTTTTCTTCATAATTTTTTCTTTTTCTTCTGTTTGTGCAAACAAAGTTAGTGAACTTCTCGTTGGAAAGCATTCCATTTACGAAATATTAACGAACAAATTGAATGCAGGTTGGTTTGTCTATCTTGATGTTTTGGCGTGTGTCTCTTAGCAAACCTGTCGTGAGATCACGTTCAAACACTTGAATGACATGGCTGTCCCGGCAAGCGGCCAATAGAAATTTTCCATTGGGCGTTATTTGGAAATTGCGGGGATGGATACCTGTCTGTTGGTAACCGGCTTTGGCTAAAGTGCCGTTTTGTTGGTCGATGGCAAAAATAGCAATGCCGTCATTTTTCAGGCGATTGCTGGCATAAAGATACTTTCCGTCGGGGCTGACGTGAATATCGGCACTGCCTCTGGCTGCGGAAGTGTCGGCTGTAATGGTCTGTATTTGTTTTAACGTACCGTCGGAATAGGCAAAAGCGACAACCTTGCCGGAAAGTTCATTGATGAGATAGGCATAATTTCCGTTGGGGCTGAAGGTCAGGTGGCGAGGCCCCGATCCTATGGGGAGTTGGACGGCTTCCATCGACGGATGTGGCACAATGTCGTTAGGGTGCAGCACAAAACGCAAGATTCTGTCAGAACTGAAATCCGTTGCATAAATATATTTGCCGTCCGGCGAAAACAAAGTGCAGTGAATGTGGGGCTTGTTTTGTCGATTGGGATCATTCCCGCCGGTTGTGCCTTCAAATAAAGTGTCGACAGGAGAGATGCGTCCGTCTTTTTCCAATGGAAATATTGACATGGTTCCGCCCGAATAGTTGGCAGTCACCACCTCCTGCCCATTGGTTGCCACGTAACAAGGATCTGCGCCTAAGGTCGGAAGCGTGTTCAGCAGAGACAGTTGGCCGGTGGTCTTGTCTAAAGCGAGCGCGCTAAGAGATGCTGTGCTGTCATTCATTTCGCTGACAGCATACACCCGTTTCCCGTTTTCCGAAGGGATTAAATAAGAGGGGTTGGGCAGTTTGAAAGACGCGAGTGGCGCGCTTTGTCCAGTTATTTGGTTGAAACGGAAAGTATAGATGCCTTCACTTCCGCTGTCTGTGTAGGTGCCAACCAGCATAAGGAGTTCATCAGGTTGTGTGTTCTGAACTTTTTTAGGGGTACAACCCATGGCAAGGAACGCAAGCATACAGTAGGGCAGTATTTTCATTGGTTTGTCTTGTTGAAACTTATCGTATTTTTGCCTCAAAGATACATATATTATTTTAATAAGCGGTTAGAAAACGAAGTTTTTTTCATTGAAAAAATTTGTAGTTTCAAAAGAAAGTAGTACTTTTGCAGTCCACTTTCATACTTACAATGGAGATTGCGGGGAAGAGGGTGGATAAAAGATTTTACGAACTGGGCTTGACTGGATTTGACAGCGGGCAGAAATGGTGAGTAAGCATGCAGTGCGTCGTTGATTGGCACTTAAATCTCAGTCCTCAAAAGATTATCTGGCGAAACTAACTACGCTCTCGCTGCTTAATCGAAGAACAGTAGATTAGAGCTTAATCCCGGCACTATGTGCTGGGACGGGACATCACTCGGAAGCTGTCGCTCCGAAGCGTTTCGGTAAAGTGGTGCAGTCATATCGGAGATAGTCAGCATTGGCTCCGCAATGCGGATGAAGTTTTAGGAGATAAGGTGACGGTTGATGGCTTTGGTTCTGCCGTCGCACGAAAACGAAGTCAAAGATAAGCATGTAGAAAGCTTATGATTTCCTCGTTTGGACGAGGGTTCGATTCCCTCCAGGTCCACAAAATCTTAACGCGCTAAAAATCAGTGGATTGCAGGTTGAAATAATTGTCTGTTTCTTATATAATTGTCTGTTTTTGTTGGGTTGACAAATCGTAAGCTAACCAAAAAAAACAGAATGAATATGGGAAGAAAGAAATCAGCTATGGTGCTGCCGCATCTTGTGGACGCCGGCGGAGACATCACTAAAGAATGGTTCGTGGAATATTCCATGAGAGACCCTTATACAGGGAAAATGAAAAGATTCCGTGAGTATCGCAGATTGAAATCTCTTAAAACGGCGGATGAACGGTATTCTTATGCCCAGACTGTCATTGAGGAGATCAAGCGGAAAATCTTGGACGGCTGGTCGCCTTTCGCGCGGCCGAAAGAGCATTATCATGACAATCTTCTTCTTGATACCGTGGCCAAGCGTTGGGGGGCGGAGAGAGAAGGCGTTGTCAATACCCGCATGTATCTGTCGGAGTTTCTCGGTGTGAAAAAGGGAAGCGTCTCGCCGCGTTCTTATCAGACTTACCAGTCGAAACTGCGCATATTTTGCGAATGGGTAGAGATGAGAGGACTACAGGATGTATATGTCGGGTCTATTACTACCGAACATGTCTTGGAGTTCTTACAGGAGTTGGCGGAAGAGAAGCAGCTGAGTTGTCTTTCAGTAGAAAAGTATTCTCAGATCTTACATAGCTTTTTTGATTATCTTATTAAGACGAAGAAGGTGGTCAGGGAGAATCCTGTGACCGGACTGCCTCGTTTGGGCAGAGTCGTCGATTGCGCCGCCAAGCCTATCCCTGACCGCGAGCGTTCGTTGCTCCTGGCGGCGATGCGCAAGTATGACCGCCAGCTCTGGATTGTTTGCCAGCTGGAGTATTACTGCGCGATCCGGCCAGGCGAGATGCGCAACCTTAAGGTGGGCGATCTGGATTTTGAAAACGGGTTGATACGTGTGCCTTGCACGGTCAGCAAGAATCGTCTGACTGAAACTGTCACGATGCCTCGGCAGCTTGCCAGGCTGTTTAAGGACGAAGGCTATTGCGAGGCCGCTGCGGATCTCTATCTTTTTTCTTCAACCGGCATGCCTGGCGTGAAACGTTTGGGGAAAAACAGTTTCCGCAACCGTTTTAACGCGCTGCGCAACAGGCTCGGCCTGTCTGCGGACTTCAAGCTTTACAGTTTCAAGCATACCGGCGGAGTGATGCTGGTCAACGCCGGCGTCAGTACATGGGATCTGCAGCGGCATTTCCGCCACAAATCGGTGGAGACGACAGAAAGGTATATCCGTAAGAATTTTGCTGCCGACAGTGATATGTTGAAGAACCATTTTCCGGACATTGACCCATGAGAAATCCCCGGTGCCGGAAAGACACCGGGGAAAACCGCGCATTCGGATTATTGGCTGTTGCAACACTTCTGCGCGGCAAAGATACTCTTCCCTGCGTTCACAGGCAAGAAATATCCTTGTGGCCGGATTGTTTGGGGATGTGCAAAGAAGATGAGCGGGAGAAATTCCTTTTCCGCTCACCACTGCCACAGGTGGTAGCCCACACCGAAGCCCGCATACCAGCCGCCGGGCAGGCCCACGCCGGCCTGCGGGCCGAAGCCCCAGCGCTTCTGGCGCGTCCCTGCGGTCACGGTCTGCGTCTGCCGGAACACTTCCATCCGCTCCAGCCTCGGACGGTAGCCGCTGACGACGGCGCGGTAGTCGGCGGTGAGGTATTCGCGCCGCTCGATGGGCAGGGGCACGTAGAGGGTGTCGCGCACGGTCAGCAGCAGGGTGTCGCGCACGGGCACGCGGAGGGTGTCCCAGCGGTCGAAGCTCACCAGCACAGGACGGGGGACGGTGTCGCGCAGGGTGTCGCGCACCACGATGGTGTCTGCCGGACGGTAGCCGGCCGTGTCGTGATGCGCCGGCCGGAGCCGGCCCCACAGGCAAATCGCCGCCAGCAGGGCGCAGAGCGTCCAGGGGAGTACGACGGAGCTACGCATAGAACACCTCCTTCTCTTGTTCGCGTCCGGGTACGAGGGCCACGTGGATCCAGCGTCCGTTGCCTTCGAAGCCCAGCTCGGTGAAGGGCAGGTGGCTGCGGATGTGCTGGAAGATGGCGAGGTTGCCCTCGAGGCTGCCGGTGTCGATGTCGGCGGCGCAGCCGGTGAGGTGGTAGGACTTGGGGGCGCCTTTCACGGCTTCGTTGAGTTCCGGGCAGCGGTAGCCGGAGTTGATGCGGATGGGTCGGCCGTAGTGGTCGCGCAGGGGGTCGAGCACCTGGCTGACCAGCCGGCGGACGTTGGCGAGGTATTTCCGGGGCAGGCGGTTGTCGATGCCCAGCCGGTCGGCTGTGTCGCTCCGGACGAATTCGGCGATGGTGAAATGTTTCATTGGCGATGTTGTTTGGAATGGTTGTTGTCTTGGATGTCGGGCTGTTCTTTTTCGATGATTTCCTCCAGGTCTTCCTGTTCCTCGCGGAGGAACTTGCCGGCGACGAGGGTGAAGAGCTTGCAGACGTTGAACCGGTAGCCTTTGGGGGCAAGAATGTTGCTGATGACGGAGCAGAACTCGATGAAGCAGACGGCCAGACATGCCCAGCGGTCGATGGCGAACTGGCTGCCTGCGGCGACTTCGACCATGCAGACCATGCAGACGAAGGCGAAGTAGGTGACGGTCTTTCCCATGGTGCGGCGCACGGCCTTGCTGAAGCGGACTTCTTCCTTCATGATCAGGCTGCGCCGCACTCCGAAGGCGAAATCGCAGAGGATGACCGCCGCGCTGGCGATGAGCCAGGGGATCATATGCCGCAGGCTCTCCTGGATGAAGGCGGGCGCCACGGCGGCGAACGATCCGGTCATCCCGTGCTCGGCGGCTTGTTTGACGGATTGCCACATTGTGTGATTGGTGTTTGTTGGGGGTAAAAGGGGTTGTCGCTTTTTTGTAAAGTTTATCTAAACGCCGTCCCGATGGGGCCGGGACGGCGTGTCGATGGGGCCGGGACGGTGTGTCGTCGCGGCCTTGGCGCCGGGGGCGCCGGTCAGCCGAGCGTTTCGGATCCTCCGGTCTCGTTCTCGTTCCCGTCTTCTCCGGCGGAGGGGTCTGCCTGTTCGGCGCCGTCCCAGCGGGTCCAGTGCACGAGTGAGGGAGCCAGTGCGCGGGTGACGGCGTCGCCCTGATAACGGGTTTCGGGCACGAAGCGGATGCGTGCGCGGATGATGTCGTCTGCGCTGACGTCTTCGGCTTTGTCTTTGCCGCCCTTGCGTGCGGCGGCGGTGTAGCGGAAGTGTCCCACGTAGGGGATGTGTACGCTGCGTCCGGCGTTCATGCCGCGTGCCATGACGTGGGGCAGCGATGCGAACACGGCCAGTGCGTCGGCCTTGCTGACGGTGCTCTCCGCCGCGATCTGTTCGGCGATCTCCTCGATGTCCATCGGTTCGTCCACGAGGATTGCCACGGGATAGAATTTCCCGTTCTGCTTCATTTGTTTTGCTTTGTAGAATGCCATGATTTGAAAACGTTTAAAGGGTTAGACAATATGTTTTTCTGAAAAACAGGTTCATTTCAGTTCCAGCTCCTGTCCGTTGAACTCCAGCAGTAGAGGCTGCCAGCAGGAGTGGCGCTCGCCGGTGTCGAGATCGGTGTAGGAGAGCATGTGGCCGGTGTAGCGGTTGCGTTCCCGTCGGTTCTGCTTCGTGAGGCGTGCGCGGCGCACGCTGATGATGCCTTGGCTGGCTCGTCTGGCGATGCTGTAGGACATGTAGGCGAAGGCGAACGTCTTTCCCTGTCTGCTCAGGGTGCGCATCTGCTCGATGGCTTCGTATACTTCCATGCGTTTCCGTTTTTTTTTTCCGTACCGGCAAATGTAGCCTGCCCCGTCTGTCCGGAAAAGGACAGGCGGGGCAAGGGCTGATGCCGCCGGCTTCTTACGTTCCGGACCCGCGCCGTCGTGAGACGTTCTGCTCCATGCGCTCCACGTGGCGGATGCCGTCGCGCACCTGGCGCGGGTCCACGGTCAGCTGCTTGCGGCTGATGGCGTCGAGCAGGCGGTTTCCTTCGCGCAGCAGCTCGTGGGTCTGCTCGTCGGACACGGCGGCCGGACGCGGTGTGGCGGCTGGTGGAGCTGCGGGCCTTTCGTCGGCCCGGGTGTACCCTCCCCGGTATCTTCCCGCGTTGTCCAGGCGCACCTGTTCGAGGATCTGGGTGGTGTTGAGCATGCGGATGGTGCCCCGCTTCTGGGCCACGTCGAACACGTCGAGGAACTGGCGCACGGCGGGGTTGGCCACGGCTTCGTGGTTGGCCACGAACTCGTTGCGGTGGACGGGGATGACTCCTGCCTCTTCGCGGGGGTTTCCCCGGCGGGTGTAGCCTTGTTCGTATTCGTCGGAGTAGCCTCCCCGGTAGAGTCCCTTGGCTTCGTCGCGCTGCTTCTTGGCCACGGCGATCTGTGCGGCTCCGGCGGCGAGGGCCGCTGCGGCCGCCAGCGCTCCCAGGGCGGGCCCCACGTAGGGGATGCCTGCCATGGCCCGGTAGGCCTCCATGGCTGCGACGGCGGTGCTGGCTGTGACCTGCAGGACGTTGGCGGCGAACTGCTTGTCGGCATATTTCCGGCGGACGGCGTTCATGGCTTCTTCCTTCTCTTCCTCCAGCCGGGCGGTGTCCTGTCCGGCTGCCTGTGCGGCGGCTATCTCGCGGTCGTAGCGGGCTTCCACCTTGGAGAGCTCGCGTTCCTGCAGGGCGGCTATGAGCTGGCTGGCCGCCTGCGCCGCCTGGCCGATGGCGTTGAACGCGCCCTGCGTGATCTGTTGGCGGGCCTGTTCTTGCTCTTCGGCAATTTTCGTTTTCATCTCCTGATACTCTTCGTAAGAGACCAGGTCGGCCTCGTACATCTGTTCCAGGATCTGGTTTTTCCCGTCAGCCGAAGCCGTCTCTTGAATCTGCCGGAAGCCCTTGTCCCTTTGGTCCCGCCTGTCCTGCGCCTCCTGCCGGTCTGCCGCCTGCTTCCCCGCAAACTCCATGTCCAGCAGTTCGCCGTCCACGGCTGTGGTGTCCATGCCGAACGATTCCATCAGTTCCTTGCGCTTTTCGAGAAACTCCCGTGCGATTTCCAGCAGCTTGTCCTGATACGCCTCTTCGTCCGCCAGGTCTCCGGCGATGAACGCCTGCTTGGCCTTGCGTCTCGCGTCCTCCTCCTGTCTGGCGAGGCCGTCGAGCCGCGCCTGCCGGTTCTTTTCCCTGAGTTCCGTCTCCTGCGCGTTCAGGCGTTCGGCCTCGGCAATCATGCGGTCGTAGATCTGGCCTTGGATCTCGGACGTGTCCTGTCCGTAGTCCTCCATCGCCGCCTTGCGTTTCAGCAGGTACTCCATCTCGGCCTGGTAAAGCGCTTTGTTGTACTCGATCCCGACGCTGAGCTCGTCTTCGCCCGCCATCATCTGAAGCAGCTTCTTCTGTCCGGCCGCCGCCTGACGGGCTTTCAGCTCCTGATCGAAGCGCTCCTGCAGATCCGCCAGGGGGTCGTCGCCGCCGGATTCGGGAACGCTCCCTGACCCGCCGTCCGCCGTCCGCCTGGTTGCCGCGATTTCGATTTCGGGCAGCTCGCCGGACTGCGGCCGGATGTCCGTCCAGCCTTCATACCTCTTGTCGATCTGGTCCAGCTCCCTGTCCAGGCGGAGCACGTCGTTCATGAAGTTGGCGATGTCGCTCCTCATGTCGCCCGTCAGCTTCTTTCCGCCGGTGTAGCTGCGTTCCAGGGTGGCATACACCCGGCTGACCGACTTGTTGAAGTTGCCGCTGGTCTCGGCGGTCTCAGCCGCCATCTGGCGGATATATCGGATGAAGTCCGCCGAGCCTTCGTCGCTGCCCATGAGCCTGAGATACTCTTCGCGCAGGCTGTCCAGCCGTTCCATCTGCTTCCGTGCGGAGTCCTCAGTGGCCTGTGCCTTCTCGCTGTCCCTTGCTTTCAGCGCGATGTGGGCGGTCAGGGCGGTGTTGATCCTGTCGTAAGCGTCCTTGATCTCATCGAGGCTGCTTTTCTCCGACAGAAGGTTTGGCAGGTACTCCCCGTACTTCGTGTTGATTTCTTCGATCAGCTCCTTCCGGCGCTGCGTCCCTTCGCTGGTGTTCTTGAGGGAATTGAACAGGCGGTCCAGCTCCTGCGTCTCCTTGACCATCTCCTCGTACATCCGCTTGATGCCGGATGCCGCCTTGTCCGTGCGGCTGGCCAGCGAGGCAATGCCCACGGCCAGCGTGGCCACCAATGACACGATCATTCCGGCCGGGTTCGCCTTCATGGCCAGGCTCAGCAGCCGCCAGGCGGCAGCCGCCCGCGTCAGATTCCCGGTCAGTGCCGCCTTCGCGGCTGCCAATCCCAGCACGGCCACCCGCTTGGCGTTGTATGCGGCGGCGGAAAGCTTGGACACGGCCAGGCTGGCCAGCTGCATGTTCTTGAACTTCTCCTCCCAGAGCGTGGCCAGCCTGGCGGCTGCCATGTAAGAAGTGACGGCTGCGGCCAATGTCAGGATGGCTCCCTTGTATTCCATGAAAACAGACACTGCGGCCTGCAGTCCTTTCACCGTCAGGGTGCCCGTGGAAATCACGTGCCGCATGACGGGCATGAGCTGTTCTCCCAGCTCCACGCGGACATCGAGGAAGGCCTTCCGCGCCTTGTCGAGCGATGCCTGTACGGTCTGGTTCTGCACGTTGTATTCCTGTGTGATGGAGGAAGCCCGGCGGAAGGCTTCGGCGGCGTTCCTCTGCTCTCGGCGCACGAGGGCCACGTTGCCGGCGAGGGTGCTGATGACGCTGGCCGCCTCGGCTCCGCTGAGCTGCATCTCCTTCAGTACGGGTGCCATGCGGGTCATGCCTCCCATGCCCTGCAGGGCGGTGAGGAAGGCCATGACGGCCTCGTTGGCGTCGTGCTGCATGAGGTCGGTGAACTGCCGCACGTCCATTCCGGCGAGACGTGCGTACTTGGCCGGCTCCTGGAAGATGCGCATGACGAGTCCGGAGAGGGCTGTGCTGGCCATCTCGGAGCGGAGCATGTTCTGGTCGAGAGCGGAGGCGAAGCCCATGATGTCGGTGACTGCCAGTCCGGCCTGCTTGGCCACTCCTCCCATGCGTGCGGTGAATTCCACGAGGTAGGGCTCGCTGGCCGATGTGGACTGTGCCACGGAGTTGACGGCCGATCCGATGGCCAGCATGTTGTCGCGCAGGGAGGTCCCTTCCTCTCCGAACATCTGGCTGAGTTTGCCTATCTGTCCCACTGCCTGCCGGCCGAGATCTTCGCCCAGGGCGACGTTGATCTGATTGGCCGCGTCGACAAACTGCATCACTTCTTCCCGTGAGGTGATGCCCAGCTTGCCCGCCTCGCCGGCCAGGCGGTTCAGCTCCTGCCGGCTGGTGCGGGTGTCCATGCGCTTGAACTCCTCGTTGAGCAGGCGCGTCTCGTCGCGGCTCATGCCTGTGTACTTGGTGACCTGGCTGAGCGCTTCTTCCATGTCGGCATAGTCCTGCACGGCCTGCCTCATGCCGACGGTCATGCCCGTGAGGCTGGCGAGGGCGGTGGCGGCCATGCCTGCGTAGCGGTTGAAGCCGCCGGAGAGTTTGGAGATGGACAGTCCGGTGGAGGTGGCCTGCCCGCGCAGTTCCTTCATGCGTTGTTCGGTGAGCTGGAGCTCGCGGCGGTACTGCTTCCATTCGTCCGATCCGGGGCGCAGGTTGCCAAGCGCACGGCGCAGCCGGGAGGCTCCCTGCCGCAGCTCGTTGTAGGTGAGTGCGGACCGTCCCGCCTCCAGCCGTTGCCGGTAGAGCGAGGTGTTGAGCAGGTCGTGCCGCTTCTTCAGTTCCTTGTACTCGGCGGAGCTTCGCCGCCCTTCGTCGTCGAGCTTCTTCATGGCTGCGGCCACCTGCCCGATCTGGCGGCGTGTCTCCTCAAACTTTTGCCTGGCCTCCGAGTTGTCGATGCGGATGGCCATGCGGAAATCTTTGATGCTGATTGACATATGTGTGATCGTATTTTGTTATATAGGATGACCGTTATCCCAGGTCTTCGTCTCCGCCCGTGCCGCCGTCCTGGCCTGCATTGCCGTCTTCGTCCGTGCCGCCTCCGGGGAGCACATCGAGGCGGATGGGGTAGAAGGTGCCCGTCCACGGCCCTTTGCGTCCGCCTGCGTCGAGGGTGTATTCCATCTCGCGGCAGAGGTAGTGGCGGTGGCCTATCTCGAAGATGCCTGTGGGCAGGTAGACGGCGGGATCGTAGGCCGTGATCTTGACGGCTTTGTCGTAGCTGATGTCGTAGGGAGAGCGGTAGAAGTTTTCGGCCAGCGCGGCGGGGCGGAGCGAGGCCGCCGTGTCGCGTGGGACGGAGAGCGCCAGCATGTGCACAGGCTCTCCGCTGACGTTGTAGGTGTCGATGAAAGGGTTCGGACAGAGCCAGGTGTATTCGGTGCCGCGCACGGTGGCTGAACCGTTTTCCCCGCCGTTGTAGAAGGCCAGGGTGACGTTCCCGGATGTGGGTGTGGCGGGATCTTCCCAGTCGAGGATCTTCTCGATCTCCTGGCGGTTGTCGGCCGCGCCCTGCGGGCTTGGGCTGTTGTCGACTATCGCCTTCAGGTAGCTTGTCTCGAGGGTGGCGGGGTTGTTTCCGCCCGCTGCCGGGAAATCTATTCTGGTGCTGACGTGCCCCATCTCGGCGGGTACGAGGTGGAGCGTCAGTTCCTCTTCGGCCAGTCGGTTGGCGGGGGCGAAGCGGTCGAGGATGTAGAAGGAGAAAAGCGAGTCCTCGCCCGTGCCTCCCTTGGGGTTGCTCACCAGGTGGTAGCAGCTGTAGAGCGGATCGGCGTAGAGCGTGTTTTCGGCGGCATTGGCGTAGAGCCAGTTGAATGCCCGTCCCGTCATGGGATGGTCCGGATCGTAGGTTTCGGGGATCTCCCCAGGGTCGGCCTGCGAGATGTAGCCGTCGTCCAGGCAGTTGAGCTTCCAGTAGTCGCTGGCGGGCAGGTTGTAGGCGATGCGGGTGGCGGCGTAGTCGGTCAGGGGGTTGTCGTCCCCGGTCTCCGCTTCGTACCCGTCATCCGGCTGTGTGACGTGCTGCACCCCGGCTCCGGCAAAATAGGAGCCGTTGCGGAGGAGCTGTGCGGTGCGCCGGCGGTTGTCGATGACGAAGGTGGCGTTGAACATGCGTTCGATCTCCTCGAGGAAGTCCAGCACCTTCCATCCGGGCAGCAGGTCGCGCCAGTAGATGCTGCTGACGTTGCAGACGAACAGGTATTTATAGTCCGACTCCTCCAGCTGGTTGCGCACGAGCTTGTAGCCGAGTGCGCCGGTCACGGCCTTGATGAGCGTGCAGAGGTAGGGCTGCGGCAGTGTGGGCGACTTCAGGCGCGGATGGAGGGCGTCGTCTGGAAAGGAATAGATATACTGCCACTCGTTGTAGGTGCGTCCGGATGTGCGGTCGGTGACGGTGGGGTAGCAGCAGCCGGATTCGGGATAGACGTAGCCGGTGGCGCCGTCGCCGGGGGTGACGCCGTCGATATAGAAGGGGTCGAAGTCGAGGTCGCTGACGAGGGTGTCGCCCCCGGCGATGTAGTTCAGCTCGGAGTTGCCGCCGGCCACCTGTATGCTGACGCTGCGGTCGGTCCATCCGGTGATCAGCTCGGTGCCGTTGCAGTAGACCCTGCCGTCGGCGATGAGCACGGCTTTCCGGCCTGTGGACGGGAAGCGGAGGGTGTTCAGCCGGTTCAGGTGGCCGTAGACCCGGGCGTTGACGGGGTTGTCGAGCGGCAGGGTGATGTCGTAGGTGTACTCGCCGTTCTTCGTGAAGATGGGGTTCTCGCGTTTGACTTGTATGCTGAAGTCTTGGGGCAGGATGACGGATGTGCCGTCGATATAGAGTTCGGTCATCGTTGCGGTGATAAGTGTTTGGTGGAAAAAGTGATGCGCATAGGCCGCCGGCCTCTATTCAAAATTCTCCAGCTTGAAGCCGGCGGACAGTCCGTTCCATCCGCCGAAGATGTCATATTCCCACTCCATGCTGATGTCAGAGGCAAGGCGCGCGGCAGACCTGCAGAAGAGCGGGTCCTCCAGCAGGTGCCGCCGGAGGGTGAGCATGAGCCTCTGTAGGGCGGCGTAGTGGAGAAGTTCCGTCTCGTGGGTCATCCGTCCGGACGGCACCTTCTCCAGCAGGAACAGCACCACGTCGTTCTCGCTTGAGGGGATGTCGCCGTTGCCCGTGAAGGTGGAGTCGGGATAGCGCCCGCAGAGCACGATGCCCCGTCTGTCGGCCAGCTTCCGCACGAGGTGTCCCTCGTTCACGGCCAAGGCCACACTGCCGATGCGTTCCGGATGCTCCGAGGTGCCGGCGGACCGGTTGACGGCTTCCTTCAGCTCCAGAAGCCATTCCTGAAATCGTAGGATGTTTATCATAAATACATATGTTATATGGGTTGGATTGATATGGGTCGGGGGGCTTGGACGGCCGGGAAGACGGCGCCGTGTCATCCGAGGGTCTCGTCTCCTCCTCCTTCTCCTTCTTCCGGACCGGGGTCGGAAGGTGTGGAAACCGCACAACGTTTGATCAGTCCGTTCTGCCTGCTGTCGGCCATGCGGAACGAGAACTCCACGACGGAGAAGGCGGACAGGCGGAAGTCGCGCTCCAGTTTCTGCTCCGTGATGATGACGGGCAGCCATTGGCCGTCGGCCAGCACCTCGGCTTCGCGGGAGTTGAGCAGGTTGTGGTAGAGGTCGTAGTCGGAGCGCAGGAAGAGCGGGCCGGAGACGATGGTGTAGGTGTCTGTCACCCGGATGCCGTGCCTGCGTTCCACTCCAAAGTGATAGGCCGATGTGCTCTCCTGGCTGGCTGCCATGGTGAGCGGGCCGGTGCAACAGAGCGTTTCAGGCATGTCGTAGACGTTTTTGAAGCGGAACACCAGCATCGAAGCGTAGAACGAGTGGTCCACCAGAAACTCCATGCTGCCGCCGTCGGCCTGCACCGTGTAGCTCATCAGGCGGTCTGCGGCGATGCCGAAGAGTGAGGCGGCCGTGTCGGGCCCCACCTCGGCGGTGGCGATCTCCCCCGTGCCGCTGACGGTCAGCGAGGCCGAGAGGGTCGCTCCGTCGCGGTCACGGCCTGAAAGGCTGAACCGCTTGCTGACGGGGCTTCCGCTGATGTATTCCGGCACGCCGGGACGGCACACCTTCTGCGTCACCTCGCTCAGCACGCCTGGCTCGTCGGCATCTTTGCAGGTCTGCATGCGGCTGAACATGACAAACGAGGTCATGTCTTCCTCGCCGTCGATCAGGAAGGTGAAGTCGCCTGCCGCGTCATGCTGCCAGCTGGTCTCCCCTGCGCACCACACTCCCCATAGGGCAAGCTCGCAGAATTCGCCCAGCCGGCGGATGTGGATGCGTCCGTCGGCGTCGGGCACATATTCTTCCTCCAGGATGGTCTGGCCCCCGTAGCTGACGGCAAATGTGACGCCGGAGGAAGCGGAGAGTATGTAGTCGCGCATCGTGGCGCAGAACTCTCTTGCACGGGGACGTTGGATGACGTTCATAGAGTTTTCCGCTAATCATTAATCATTGATTCTACAACCGGCACCACTTGTTGCGGGGATGGTTGCGTGGCATCAGCTCGTAGTCGGGCGCGGAATTGTCGCGGGCCCGTTTCATCCGCTCGATCCATCGGGCGGCATCGGCCTGCATCCAGTCGGCCGCCCGGCGCACATCGTCCAGGCTGGCCGGTTCCGAGCCTCTCATGCCGCTCTCGGCCAGATAGCCTTTCACCACCCCGAACGGCAGCAGGCGGAGCGGCAGTCGGCAGAGGGCGGCCTGCATGGCCAGCAGGCAGACAGCCATGCAGGCCGCATGGTGGGCGGGAGATTCGGACTTGGACGGGCCTGTGTCCAGGTCTGTGTCCAGGTTCTCCGCTACCAGCTTGTCCCAGTCCGGACCGTAGGCGTCCTGCACCGTCATTGTCTGCGCCTCGCGGATGAAGGGCGCCAGCAGGAGAAAGGTCCGCTCGCTGCGCCCGATGGGGAAATAGCGGTCGTAGTCCCTGCCGCTGCGCACGATGAGCTGCCGCATGTCGCGATAGAGGGCGGTGGAAGTCCACTCGGCTGGCTTGGAGGCGTTCAGGAACTCAATCAGGCTGTCTACGGCGCGGAAGTAGGCCTCCATCTGGATGGCGTCGTCGCGGTCGAGCTGCCACTCCCAGGGCAGGCGGTCGCTGCCGTCGGTCGCGGTCTTGAACTTGCGCCCGTCGTCCTCATGGCTCAGGTCGTTTTTCTGGTACATGCGGAGTGTGGCCAGTATGGCGATGGGGCGCTGCACCTTCAGCCGCAGGGGGGTGCCGTCCTGAGCTTCCCCGGCCAGCGCGATCACGCCTTCGCCCACCAGACGGGACAGTTCCTCGGTGGCCTGCTCGATGTCGGGCCGTATCAGGCTGAAGTCGTTGCTGGCATAATAGTTTCCGGTCAGCTGCCGGAGTTGTTCGGATGAATCTATCAGCATAGTCTGTACCTTGTTTGTCTTTGGGTCTATGAATTTTCTTTTGAGTTTGCAGGCAAAGGTAGCGGGGGGGGGAGGATGCGGAAAGGACAGCGGCACGGACGGGGATCCTTCCTCTTTCCCGCGCCTCCGGGGCTATCTTTTCTTCGCCCGTTTCAGCAGGTCGTCGGTCCGCTGCTTGTCGTCGAGCAGTTTCAGCAGGACGCGCAGCAGCGGGGTGCGGGCGGTCTCCGGGGCTGTGCCGAACACCTGGCTCTCGGCGACGGTGTAGAGGATGCTGTTCAAGCCGAGATCCTGCATACGCCCGCCGTCGCGGCCTGCCGGACTGCGCTCGAATATGGGGGCGAAACAGATCTCGCTGCCGTCGATGATGAAGGTCTCCTCCTGCAGGAAGCGGCAGAAGTAGGCGAACCAGGCATATACCCCCCAGCGCAACCAGCCGGGCATCCGTGAGGCGTCCCGCATGTAGCCGGGGAGATCGTCTGGCACGAAGGGGACGCGGCGGCCCGTCTGCGGGTCGGGACGGCGGTAGAGCACGGACACCATGGCCAGCAGGTCTTGTTCCGCATGGGCGGAAGTGTAGAGGTTCATGGCCACGGTGGCTGCGTGGAACTCGCCGAAGGTCAGGTCCGCGCCGTGACTGGCAGGGCCTGCCAGCCCTTTCCACACGGGCAGGAGGTTGGCCGTGGTCGAGAAGTCGAGCGACACGGCCGGGGTGTCCCTGTCTACCTGCCACATCCAGCCGGTGGTGGCGGCCAGACGGTCCACGAGCAGCATGTCCTCTCTTCGGCCGTCGTGCAGCGTCAGTCCCCTGTGGCGCAAGACGAAGGCACACCAGGCCCGTTTCACGTCGGCCAGCGACACGCCGCACCTCATGGCGAGCAGGCCGCGCAGCTTCAGCAGGTGTATCCATTCGTCGGGCTGTATCTCTTCCCAGCAGTCGGGAAACATGATATCCTTTTTCATACGCATGCCGTCGGGTCTCACATTTGGTTGCTCATCCGGTCGCCCGCGCTGACGTTGTCTTCCCTGTTGATCATCTTGCGGTAGAGCCCGAGGAAGATGCCGCGCTTCTCCGGGAAGTTGATGCGGATGGCGTCGTTGACGGCCTCCAGGGCGATTTCCTCGGCTATCTGTGTGTCTGCGCCGTAGAAGATCTTCAAGGCGTAGAGCATCTGGCTGCCGCTGTCGCTCTTCCCGTCGATGATGATGTTCGAGAGGGCCGGACTGAGGCCGAACCCGCTCGTGGTGGACGAGTCGGCTATGCGGCTGATCTTGGCCTGTGCGTCGATATACTTGTCGATGTTCATCTCGATCGGTTCGATGCGCCACGACTGCTGGCGGCCTTGGTCGTCGGTGAAGTCCACACAGCTGAAGAACTTGCCCGCGTTGGCCTTGCCCGCCATCACGTCGGCGATCTGCCGCGTCAGTCTGTCCATGAGCCGCGACATTTCCTTTTGCATCTGTCCTTCCGTCCAGTCGGGGTGCAGCTCCTGCAGGAGGCGCTGTTTCTCGTCCCAGTAGGCCGACGGGCTGTGGACCACGTAGGCGGCGGCGATCATGTTTTCGTTGAGATGGCGGATGATGCGGGGCAGGTCGTTGGCGTTCTCCAGCCAGGGCACCGATCCGTAGAAGCTGGAGACGGCGTAGAAATTCCGTCCGAAGGAGCGCATCGAGTGGTAACGCACGGCGGTCTCGCTCCGGGTGGGGTCCCACTTGTCGAACACGGGGAAGCGGCGGAACGTCGTGCTGCGGAAGGTGTCGAAGTCGCCCACGAGCACGTGAGTCACGTCTTCCAGCATGCGGCGGCCGCGCTCCGGCCAGACCAGCCTGCAGCAGGCCGAGGGCAGGCATTCCAGCTTCGACACCCAGGGGCGCCCGATGCGCACGCCCCGTCCCATGCGGTACTTCACGAACAGGCCGTTCATGTGGGTGTATTCCACGAGGGCCGCGCGGATGAACGCACGGTAGTCCCAGGAGTCCAGCCAGCCCTGGATGTCCGCGTCGTCCGTCCAGCGCCTCACCAGCCCGTTGCCGTCGGTGGCCATGCGGTAGAGGGCGGGACCCTGTCCGTAGAGCAGGCCGGTCTTGCGGTCGAGGATGCCGGGGCCGAGGTTGTTGCGTTCAAGGATGTTGCGGATGCAGGCGGGCAGGTTGTTGTCCCTGCCCCACGGCACCACGCGCTCGCCGCCCACCGAGACGGGATCGCCGTCCCAGTTGCCTCCGGAGAAGTCGAAAAACTGGCTCATCGGCGCGCTCCAGTCCATGCAGATGGCATAGTGCCCGGCGGCGGTGTCCACGAATGTGTATTTTCCTATCTTTTCCATGAATAAAATGTATATAAATTGTATGATGATGGTTGGCGGAAGCCGGCCGTGTCAACGGCCTGTCAGGATCCGGCCGGTGTTGATGAAGAGATCCCCGCAGTAGTCTTGTACGACCTTCTCCAGAGCGGGAAGACGGTCTTCGATGACGGGATCGAACCACGGCTTGGGCCGCCGCGCCATGCGGTCGCGGTTGTGCTTCTTGGTGACGACCACGGTGCCTCCCTCGCGGTTGTAGCCGCGTCCCACGCCCAGATGGACGTAGAGTCCCGCTTCCTCGAAGGCGAAGCCGATGCTGGTGATCTCCTGTCCGGCCTGCGGCGCGCGTCCCCAGTGGCGGTAGTTCTGCCGGACCGACGAGGAGAGGCGCGTGTCGCGGCGGACCAGCCGGCCGATGCTGCTCTTCAGGGCGGCGTTGGTGTCCCTGCCCCATGCGCGGACGCGGCGGTTGAAGCGGGAGACGGCCTCCCTGTCTTGCTGCCGTTCGTACTGCTGCGTCAGTCCTGTGTCGCCCCCGACGCTCAGCGTGATGGGGTATCTTTCTTTTCCTCCCCGGCGATTCATGCGGCCTTGTCCGGCCATGCGTTCCGCGTTTGCTCCCATGTGTCCCTGTGCTTTTTTTTTTCGCATCGGCAAATGTAGCGGGACACGGGAGACGCGGAAAGGACATGCGCAAAATAAAGGGAGGCCGCCCCGCATGGCCGGTAAAGGCCGTCTGTGTGCCAAGCCGGCACGGTGACCGTGTCTGATCCTTTGGCGGAAGCGTGGAGCCCGTCTCCCGTTATTCAGAGAGGCCGCCACCGTTCATCGTCCTCTTCTTCCCATATCCAGAGTTTCGCACCATGGTCTGAAATACGCTCAGGACTCCAACCGGACGGAAGCTGTTGCCGAAGTTCTCTCAAATCATGTTCCAAAGCGCCGATCCGGCGGTAAGCTTTCTCCAGCTCTTCCATCAGCTGTTCGTTCTGTTCCTTCAGGAGGCTTTCCAAAGGTGTCATAGCCCGCCCCCTTTCTCCGCCTTCTTCGCGCGGTACAGGCAATACACCGGCAGCGGCAGGCAGAAGGGCAGCATCATCGTCAGCACGCCCGACACGATGCAGCCCACATACCAGCAGTCTGCGGCGTTCTTCACTTGGCACTCCTCCGGGAGCGCACGGTTCAACAGTTCACGGAATCGCTCCGCATCCATGCGGAGCACGGGCACGGAAGGAGTGCCCAGGGTCAGTTCTTTTTTCATAATACGATGATATGTTTGGCTGATACAGGCAAGTTCTCTTGCGGATACAAGAACGGCTGTCTGTTTCCCGATAGTCGCCAAACATATCATCGTATTCACCCTTCCGAGCAAAAAAACGTGGGAAAAGACAGCCGTAAGTTTCGTATATGATTTGGTCACCTCATTCATAAGGTGAGCAAAACTATGGACACAAAAAAAGCCCAATTTCGTATTGAGCATCTATCCGGGTGCTCGGCGGTGTTGGATACAACAATATGTTTGGCACTGCAAAGGTAGGGATTGTTTTTGGAAACGCAAGGGGAAAGGCGGAAGTTTTTTTGCAGTTGCGTGTATGACATACGCAGCCGGATTCAAATCTTCGCCCTTATTCCCCAACCGCTGCCCGCAAGGGCTGACGGAACGCCCCGGCACCAAGGTTGTGACGGGACGGCGTTTCGATCCCATCGGCACGCCGTTTCGATCTCATCGGGACGGCGTTTAGATAAACTTTACAAACAGGCGCTCTCCGGCACGTCTGCGGACAGGCGGACTGCTGTATGGGACCGAAAAGAGGATTGTGATGCCGGAAAACGGGCAGGCAGGCGGCGGCAGGCGGGCGGGAAACCGGGGCGGGCGGCGGACCGGCGGACGGCCATCGTGCTGGCATTCAGCCGTGAAACCCTGCGGCGTGGCGGACGGCGGGTGACGAAGCCTTCCCGAAGCCCGACCCGCGCCGTCGGAGGTTTGCGATTGCAGGGGGCGCACGCGGCCGGAAATGTGATTTAAGTGTGAGGTGTGAAGTATTAGTGATGGAGTGACAGTGTGCACGAATACTTCATCACTAACACCTGACACTTCATACTTACAAGTATGACGCCCCGCTCACCGCTCCCCGGCTTTGCCACATCCTCACCACCTCCGGGCGCAGTACGAAGTACTTCAGCGCGTCGGTCAGGTTGGTGCTCTCGCGGGGCAGGCGGTGGACGGGGAGCTTGTCGCCCGTCTTTTCCTTCACTATCCGGGTGGTGCCGGCGCGCTCGTCGGCCTTGGCCTTGGTGCGGGTCACTTCCATCTCGGCCTTCAGGCAGGGGCAGTTGTGCCGGTCGATGAGCAGGCGGTACAGGCGGGCTTCGAGGTGGCCGGGCAGCAGCTCCTGGAAGAAGCGGTACTCCAGGTTGCTCGAGATGTTGCCCTGGCCCAGGGACATCAGTTGGACGGTCCAGCCCGTGCGGCGGCCTTCGGCGTCGGTCTCGATGGCCTTCTTGATCTGGGTGGCCATGTCCGCGCCGGTGCGGCGGTAGTTGTTCATGGAGCGGTCGTAGTAGAGCTTGAGGAGCTTGCGGCGGTGGGGGCGGAAGTAGAGGAGGAACTTGTCCGCCAGGTCGCGGACGCTCTGCGGGGGCAGGGTGTAGAGTTCCTTGAGGATGCGCAGGGTGTGTCCCGCCTGCTGGCCGAAGACCATCGAGAGCATGTTGCCCGCGTCCATCCCCGCCTCCAGGGGGCGGCCGGGGTCGAGGTAGCGCAGGACGGTGCAGTCCTGCTCCCAGCCGAAGGGGTGGCGGTCGATGACGTCGTTGAGGAAGCCGTCGGCATAGAAGTTCTTCATCGAGAGGTTGCAGTAGAACATCTGGGCGGCTTCGAGCTTGGGGATGACGGAGAGGATGTTGCAGGCCGCGCCCTCCAGTCCCTCGGCAAACTCGTCGTGGAACCAGTCTTCGCCCAGGATGTCCACGTTGACGTATGAGGAGGAGATGAAGAAGAACGACACGCCGCGCCGCGTCTTCACCCACCGCTGTTCCCACCGCTGCATCGTGCGGCGGGCAAGCTGCATCAGCCGCTCGGCTTCGGAGACCTGCGGGCGCAGTTCGGCGCGGGTGCGGGCTTCGGCCTTCAGCCGCTCGTAGTGCTGGAGGCGGGAGACGTATTCGCGCTTGGTGTCGTTGTAGACAAAGCCGGCGCGGAGGGCGAGGAGGATGCGCTGCTTGTCGTTCTGCTTGGCCAGCTTCAGTATCCAGTCGTATTCGCCCAGGTGGTTGGGGTTGGGCATGTCGGTCGTCAGGGTGCGGCTGCGGTACCAGACGGAGTCGCCGTACTTCACGCGGAAGCCGCGGACGGCCTTGAGCAGGTTGGTGAACTTCTCTTCGGGGAAATACTTCACCTCGTCGCCGAAGACGCCCACGTAGGAGCGTCCGGCACCGATGGCGGCGCGGTCCAGCGAGATGAAGGTGAAGTTGAAGCCGGTATGGAAGACCATCGTGTTCTTCCAGTCCGTGCAGACGTTGTACATCCGCTGCCGCCACTCGCGGGGCGGTTCCTGGTTGATGACGTAGTGCGTGCCGGGCATCCAGCCCAGCAGGGAGAGGCCGTCGACGAGCGAGGGGATGACGTTCTTGTGCAGGTCGCTGTACGTGTCGGCCACCCAGGCGAAGGGGGCGCCGGGGCAGTCGTGCGCCACCTCCTGCACCCGTTCGGCCAGCACCTGCACCGTCTTGGCCGAGGCGCGCCCGGCTATCCAGTACAGGCTCCAGGGCTGCATCACGGCGATGAGCTGCGCCATCCAGTTGGCATAGCGCACCTCCACGCCGTCATTCGTAATGTCCAGTTTTCTCTTGCGTGTCATCGAGCATCTCTTCAAAGTCAATATCCTCTATGTTGGCGTCGCGGCGCAGGCGTGTCTTCTCCCGTTCGGGCAGGTCGATGGCGTCGATCTGGCGGCCCAGCTCGTTGCGGTTGGCCGAGGGCAGTCCCACCGCCGCCGGGTCGAGGTCGTACACCTTGACGGGCTTGTCGGCGGGCAGCCGCACCTTCTCCGGGTCGGGCTTGTCCAGCTGCTTCACCTTCCAGGCCTGCGTCTGCAGGTTGCCGTAGACCTCCATATCCTTGGCGCTCGTGGCGTTCTGCAGCACGGCCAGGGCGGCCTTCTGCAGGTTGTCGAAGATGATGTTGCGGTAAGCGTCGTTTTCTACCGTGTCGTTCAGGTAGAACAGGTTGAGCGCCTCGGCATACATCCGGCGGGCGCGGCTGCGCTCCACGTTGAAGGGCGGGTGCATCAGGAAGGCGATGGCGTTGTCCTTGCCATACTTGCGGTGGATGCCCACCAGCGCATAGAGGGCGTTGTAGTAGTCCTGTTCCTCGGCGGTCAGCTCCAGGGTGCAGCCGGAGGCGAGGTAGTCTTGCAGGGTGTCGAAGTGGGATGTTTCAAACATATACCTTTGTCCGTACTTTTTTCCGGGCAAAGGTATGTGCGTGGGTGTCAGCGGGCAAGGACAGCGCAGGCCGCCCGTCGGCGTGCCTGCCTTTCCTGGTTCTTGCGGTGGCGGCACTCGCGGTAGTACGCCTGCTTCTCCAGCCATTTGGCGTGGACGCGATCCACGAGTTCAGGCAGGGACTGTGCGCCCATGGTGTAGACGGTGCCGCTGATGTTGAATACGCCGGTCACGGTGGCCCCGCTCTTGTTGGGTCGGGAGAGGATGCGGATTTGGAAGCCGTGAAGCGTCATGCCCCGGCGGGCGAAGGCGGCGTAGAGGTCGGTCACTGAAAGGTTGCCCGTTTCGTGGGCGGACGTTCCGAGGCTGGCAGACGTACCGGCAAGGGGAAGCAGATGATTTTGTAACATAACAATAAAAAAGGCATCCGTGCCTGTCCCGTCGTCTATCACATTCATCTGCAAATGCTGTACGGCCATTAAGCCTGTACACGGGGGTACACGGATGCCATATATTAATGGTATATATACTATGCGGACATAAAAAATGCCTGCACGTTCAAATGCAAGCCCTTCGTCCCGCATTTGCAGATATGTTATTTATGATAGACGCCACAAAGGTAGGGATAATCTTCGGAAAAGCAAGGGATCGGCATAAATTTTTTGCTATAACATTTGTACATATCGCATTTATTATGTATCTTTGCAGAGTCAAAAGAAAAAACAAAAGCTATTATGGACAAAGAAACGAAAAAGCGATTGATTATGGAATTGGCCCGCCTGAAGGCATTGGGCAAGATGAACGAATACACGTTTCATTCGACGGGCGAAAGGATGCCGGCTTGGAAAATGGACAAGCTGTTGGACTCGAAGCTGGAAATAGACAGGCGCATCAAACTCATTGAAAGAGTGCTTGAAGAAGCAGACAAAACAGAAGAATGAAGTTTAACCCGTTCCCTTCCCCCCCCCCACGGGAGGGGAACACAAATCACAAGGAAGATATGGCACTGAAAGAAGAATTACAGAAACTGCGGGAAATAGCACGGTCGGGCGAACCCGATGCGGAAGAACGTTATAAGGCATTGTCTGACGAGATCACCTCCCGTTACACTTCGCCCGAAGAAGTAGAGATGATAGGCGACTTTCTGCTGGACAGCTACAAGGAACTGAACGCCGAAGCCGACGACCTGCTTCGCCAAGTGGAGAAGGCCAAGGAACTGCGCCGGATGAAGGAAATCATCCCCGTGAGCTACATCGCCCGCCACTACTTCGGACGGAGCGCGGCGTGGCTGCAGCAGCGGCTGTACGGCTACAAGGTGCGCGGACGGGTCTACACCCTCAGCGCGGACGACCGCCGCAAGTTCGATGCCGCCCTGCAGGACATCGCCCGACAAATCAGCTCGTTTTCCATTGCTTGATTTCTTTGGATTAGCATTTCTTTTGACACCGAAGCCCCGGACGTTCGAGCGCGTACCGGGGCTTCACTTTTTCCGTTCAGCCGTCCTCGTCGAAGAAGATTTTGCTGATTGAGTTCTTGTAGCCCATCGCCCGGCGCAGCTTGTCGAACCGCTGCGCCTGGGTGACGTTCTCGCCGGTCTGTGCGGCGGCGGACATGGAGAGGCCCTCCTTGGCCTGCTGCACCAGCTGGCCCCGGTCGTAGTGGTACTTCAGGGGGCTTCCCACGAGGTGGAAGTACCAGAGGAAGTCCTTCTGCGGAATCTTGTAGTACATGGCTATCTGCTCCGGCCGGTAGCCGATGCCCGCCAGGCGTTCGTATTCGTCGGTGTCGATGCGGGCCATCCAGTCGGGGTCTTTAAACCATCGGTTGTAGGCTGTCACTTCCTTGTCCATTTCATTGTCTCCTTATTCCAATAACCGCACAATGTCCGCGCGTTCCTTCTCATATCCGGCCAGCCGCTCCCGGCGCGTGGCGTCGAGGTGGGGCTTGTCGCCCTTGGCCAGTTCGGACTTCACGCGCCAGATGTTCATCTCCACTTGCCGTTGCCGCTTCACCAGCTCCTTCACCGGGAGGCTGTTCAGTTCCTTGCGTCGGCGGAACTCGGCAAAGGCCGGATGCTTGCCCAGGATGCTGCCGTGCTCCTTGTACCAGTTCAATTCCTGCCATATCAGGCTGTTGTCGATGTAGTTGTCCACCAGCTCGCCCGCCACCTTGGCACACTGCTCCAGCGTGGTGCAGTGGCGGAGTTGCGGGTGCAGCCGGACGTAAGCCCTGTACTTGGTGAACTTGCGGCTGGCCAATGCCTCCAGCTCCATCGGACAGTCCGGTTGGTCCAGGAAGGGGAACTCGTCGCGGAAGCCTTTGCCTGCCTTGGCATCCCTTCACAACTCCGCCGGGCACTTCTCCGGGAAGCGCCGGGCAAGGAACGATTCCAACCACGGGCTGTAGCCGCTGTCGGCATTGTTCAGGAACACCTTGTTGCGGAGGAGTTCGTCCACATACTTCTCGTCCGGCGCCTTCGACACCACGGGCAGCAGGAAGGGGTCGGTCTTCCAGTCCAGCCGCGCCGGGTGCGCCGTGTTGACGCTGTTGAAGTAGAGCGAAGTGAAGAGCACGCCCGTCTCCGCCTTGGGGTCGTCGGCGGGCAGCACCGCCTTCAGCTTCGACTTCGTGAATGCCACCGGGGTATGCGTGCCGTAGTTCAACGTGGGCAGCCCGGCTCCGGTCAGCATCCCGATGGTGCGCTCCATGGCGGCGCGGTAGTGGCCTTTGCAGGCGGCAGGATTGAGTTTGCCCAGCACTTTGGGTATCACAATGTGCGGGTAACTGACCGGATTCATCAGATAGATGTCATCATTCGTCCAGATGAAGCGTTCGGTCACCTCCGGAGTGTCGACAGCCACCCACAATTTGTGCAACGTATCCACCGATGGCACGTCTGACACGCGTGGACAGTCTATCCACGTCAGGTTCTCGCCGTCCATCCAGTCCTCCGCGTCTCCGATCACGACGATGCGGAACGGGAAACGGGCATACCTGAACCACGAGCGCAGGGCGAAGAGCAGCTCGTTGCCCTGGGCATGTTCCTTGCAATATGGGATGACCACCGAGAGGCTCGTGTTCCCGGCGGCCGTCCCGTCAGTCGTGGCCTGTGCCTGTCCAGCCGATGGAGGCGCGGGCTTTTCCAGTCCTTCAGGCTTTTTCATCCGAGGGTTTCGTCATCGCCGTCACTTCCAGATCCGCCGCCGCCCGTAGTGGAGCCTTCCGTGGTGAGTCCGAGCAGCAGGTTGATTTCTTCGTCGTCGGTCTTGGGCACCAGGCTTTTGGCGATGCGCCCCAACGTGTCTCCGCGCAGTGTCGAGGCAAGGTTGATGGTCGTCTTGTTGGCCTCGTTGTCATCCTTCCCTTCGGCGGTCGTCATCTTCAGCGGAGTGCACGGCGTGCCGGCGATTTTGCAGTCGTCGCCGCTGCAGCTGATGACGATAGCGCCAAGACTTTCGTTGACGTTGTTGTTCTTGAACTCGTCAAACTCAACCTCCGATCCCGGATGATCGAAGTCCACGTGATGGATGAAACCGCGTGCATCGTCCTCGCCTTCAGCGGTGTCGTAGATGTTGATCGTGCTCTGTGTCGCATAGACGGCGATGGGCTTCTTGCCCGATGCGAAAGCAAAGGCTGTCACACGTACTCCCTTCTCGTCCTTCGTGAAGGTGGCCACATCGTCCCAACGGAAGAGAATGACGTACCCTTTTTTGCCGGTAGCCCGCCCGGCATTGTTGCTCTTGCGTTTCACCGAAATGAAACTATAACTTTCTGGCATAATGTATGATTTTTATAGGTTAATGAAAATATGTTCGTTCTCAGAGTCCGTCTCCCTGCGATCCGGTCTCGGATTCATTGCCGTCCTCCTCCTCTTTTGCAGGTGGGATGTAGGCAAAGATGGCATCGGCCAGCCAGAACCCGGTTCCCTCCCACCATTCGGCCATGATGTCCACATTGTAATGGTTGGTTTCCATGACGATTGAGGTTTGCTGCGGATTTCTGGACATGAGGTGCTTGAAGTTCTCCTTGGGAGTGATGAAGAAAACGCCGGTACCGCGCATGCCCTCCAGCGGTGCGAAGCTGAAACGGCTGAAGTCGACCTTCAGTTTTTCGCCGTCCTCGTTCTTGGTGTAAGGATATTTGGCGCGGTAAGCCCTTCCGTACCGGGTCACGATATCGGGATCTGCATGGATGAACATCACCTTGTTGCGATAGACCGGCTTCACCTGATCTACGGCACGGTCAATCTGCTCCAGCAGGGTGGTGTCGGACAAGGTTTCGCCGTCCAGCAGCCAGGTCACGTCTTCGTCTTCGTCTTCCTTCAACTGCCGGAGCTGTGTCACGTAGCCATTCATGCATTCCAGTGCCGCGCCGGCCGTTCCTCCATCCTGAGTGACGTTGCTCTCCTTGAATTCACCCACAGCCAATGCCTGCTCGCGCTCCTCTGCCAACTTTGGGAAAATGAGCTGGTAGAGGACGTAGCGCACTACGGGCATGTCCTTCGGTTCGAGTTTTTCATCGTAGAGATAACCCAGTACGTCCTCCATGATGTCAGAAGGTTTCACCTGGACATTCACCTTGCACTTATAGTTCTTGATGGTCAGCGGGGTGAAGGAGGATTTCCCCTTCGGAGTCCAGAAAGGTACGAACTGCTGCAGCACACTGTCAATGGCAGCCTGTGCGGCACGCACTTCGGTCTTATCGGTGATGATGGTGCTCATGTAGCGGATGGAGTCCGTGGTCCCGACCAGTTCCTTCATGATCTGCAGCCGTTCGCTGCTTACATATTTGCCGAACTCTTTCTTCAGCTCTTGGGTGTCGACCGTCGTGTCACCGCTATAGGCCGCACCTTTGAAAGCGGCGTCAAGCCACCGGTTGTGGGAGAGCGACATGTCCGGACGGAATTTCTGATCCATATCCTTGCTCTTGTCGGTTTCTATCGCCACACCTTCATCGGAGGCCGCATCTTTTGACAGCCTCTCGATGGTAGCGTTCAGTTGCTTCTCATGATCCTGCAGGGTCTTGATGCGCTCCAGCAATCGGGCGTTGCTCTCTTTCTCAGCTTCGAGCAACACTGTCACCTCGTCAGTCACGGCTGCCTCGGCTGCTTTCCCGTCTTTCTCGAAATCTTGCAAGTCTTTTTTGAACGACTCCAGAAATTTCTCACCGTACTTGTCTCTCAGCATTTTCTCCTGCTCTGGCAAAAGGAACGATTTACCTTCCTTGTCCTTTGCAAAGGCGGAAATGCCCAAGAAGGCCAGTACCACGCTCATTACTTTTCCAAACATATATAACTATTTTTTTGAGTGAATATAATCGTCGATAGTCAATTGTGCCGACAGCTCACGGCTGCGTGCGGCAGCTTCTCCCAGAGTGCCGACAGAATCTGCCAGGCCTACGCTGACAGCATCTTTCGCATAAAACATCCGGCCACACAACAGACCTTCTGTATCCATCAGAAGCCGTCCCCCACGGTTGCGTTTTACATTTTCCTGAAAATCGCGGGCAAGAGGATCCAACTCTTCATCACGGATCAATGCATAATTGCCTTTCCTTGCTTCCTCGAACGGTTTGTTCTTATAGCCTGAAAGATTACTGTAAATAGTGTGCTCTTTGATTCCTCTTTCTTCGAGATACTTGGCATAGTCCATGAAACTCATCATCACTCCGATGCTTCCAATCTCAGCCGACACATCGTTTCCAGCAATGATTTCATTGCAATAAATGGCCACATAATACGCCGCCGAGGCGCACAGGTCGCAATATGCCACTACAGCCTTGCGGTTTTGTTGCGCGAATCGGATGGAATCAATCAATGGGGCGATAGCGTCTACACTGCCGCCACCCGAATCGATGTCTAAGATGATAGAAGAAATCTTATTGGAACGGGCCGCTTCATCAATCAATGAGGCAACCTCTGTTGTTCCATAATTGCATTTCGTGCCATATTTCAGCATTGTGCCGTGAAGCGGAATGATGGCTGTGCTGCCTTCTGGTACAGCGTCAAAAGAGTCGCTCTGTTTCATCAGCCGACCTGTATGTTCCGTGATTATCGGAATCGGAGCGCTTTCCGATAGATTTCCGGCCAATGCAAGCAAGGGATCATGCGACAACATACGTTCTATCAGAAGCAGGTTTGCGTCCACCTCCCTAAAGGAGATGAACCATTTGCCTCGGCAGATTGTACTGTATAAAGATGAAAAAGCCATTGTATCTCTGAAAGCTAATACCTATTAAAAACTGATTGCAAAGGTACTATGGCCGGAGGCATTCAAAAGGACGAAAATTTTTTAGCAGGCTCTGGGCTGCGGCGGGCGACAGAGAGAGTTAGCGTAGCTGGAGATCCACTAAGCTCATAGTTGACGTGAACAGGAAACTGATCTGTTCCCATTAGCTTACGCTCACCATTAATACCAGTGAGGAGCAACAGCCCGTCTTGGGCAAACAGTTTGCGGAGGAACGTCAATGTAACGTAAGAGGTGTCTGTCACTACCGCTTGCAGCTCTTGTTCTACATGTCCTTGTTCATTGGTCTCAGTAAATTCTCCGGAAGCAATTGGTATCTCAGTAAATTCTCCGCGCACTTCTATGGTGAAATCACCCGGCTGGTTTCTGACGTTTGCCTGACCGGTCGGAATGAACTCCAGCCGGCAGATAGAGATACATTTGTCGTTTCTGCCCATTTTCAATTAATTATTTAAGAGTTTTTTTATGAAAATCTGCGTTTTTACTTATTGTTTAACCGTGTTAATTAATGTTATTTCTAAACAAGCGTCAGTTGTATGTCCCTGTCCACTTCCCTCACCATCCGTTGCCGTGTGCGGTAGTCATACTTCTTCACCGCTTCGTAGTTCATAGCGTTGTTTTTGATGTTGTATGCATAGAGGAAGGCGCGGATAATGCGGTCCTGCTTGTACTGCTTCTCGTAGCCGGCCACGAAGTACTCCCGGATGCGGATGCGGTAGCTGGCCTCGATATAGTTCTGCAGCATTTTCTGCTTCCACTCCGGAATATAGATGAAGTTCTCGCGGAAGATGAAGTGATTCCACTCCTGCACCGGCAGCAGCAGCGTGACGGGATGTTCCTTGATGGGTTGTTTGGGTGGCCGGTCGCTGACGGTGATCATCGACTGAATCATCTTGCCCAGGTCGTTGGCTGTGGTCACTGTCACGCCTTCTTCTCCGCGCGGCGTGCCGAACTCGTGATAGAGGAAATCGTGCAGGTGTGGCGCCAATTCTATGATAACTTGTGGTTTCATATTCTATTATATTGATTATCATGCAAATATAGTGAATCATATTGGTAAATGACAGAATTCGGATAATAAATTTGTCTTTCCTGAGCAGGCATATTTCCGCGTCTACAACTTCTACAATTTCTACAAATTCTCAATCCGTTGTTTGACAGGTATTTACGGGAATGCATTTTTTGCTATGTTTACAAAAATACGTCTACGTTGTAGAAGAATTGTAGAAGAAAGGAGAAAATGTACTCATTTGTAGAAGATTGTAGACGGATGTAGAAGGCTATTTTATGAGATAAACCGTTGATTTATTGCATTGTAGAAGTTGTAGAAGTTGTAGAAGCAAAAAACGTCCCATTCTGACGGACGATATCGGGCATAAAGAAAGCCCCGACCTTCGCAGGCTGGGGTTTCCTATACCTATGATTATGACTTGTTTAGAATGCGTAGCTGTCGTCCGGCTGAGTTTCTTCATCGCTGATGTCGCCATCGCGCATTGTTTCTACGTTCAGGTTGATGTCATACGCTTCCATCAGCGCGGCGTAGTCGAAGCACAGGGCCTGCTTGGTGATGCTCTGTGTGTAGTAGCGCTTGGTGCCGCTCCCTAGGTCCACTTCCTTCTTCATCTCCACGCCTTTCTGGATGACCTTGAACCGGACGCTGTTCTGCACGCCCAGGTATTCATGGCTGTTCTCGAGGTAGAAGTTGAGTGATTCCGTGGGCAGGGCGGCGTCGCCCACCTGCTTGCTATACTTTTTATAAAGGGGAAAGATGCGGTCGGTGCGCAGGCGGAGGATGGGCCGCGGCGTTCGGAACTGGTAGGGGATGGCTGTTTTGTTGGTCTTCAGCTTGTCCAGGTAGTCGATGCGGAAGTCCGATTCGAGGAAGATTTCCCCATCCTGCTGCAGGTAGCT
>CALUOU010000004.1 GCA_944322335.1 uncultured Bacteroides sp. | reverse complement strand
CGCCTTGACCAATTCCGTAGAACGGTCGGTATAATTCTCGCGGAAGCGTTCCAACGAAGAACCTTGTGCACGGAACAACAGGATTCCCATCAATGCGCGGTGCTTGTCAATCAGCGAAACATATTCGTCTATGCAGGATTTCAGGTATTTCTCCGACCGCATCATCATAATGTCCTCGCCCCGTATGCCGTGGTGTTCTTGCAGCATGGCTTCCAAAGCACACAAGACAGGACGGACTACTTCACGGAACAATTCATCTTTGTTCGTGAAGTAGTTATAGATGTTTCCGACACCAACTCCAGCCAATTCCGCCACTTCGCGCATGGAAGTCTTGGAATAGCCTTTCTGTCCGAATTGCTGTCTGGCAACCGTCAATATTCGTCCTCGTATGTCTTCTTTCTGCACTTGCATTGATAATGATTTTACTTTTGCAAAGGTATAGAGCTTGAGATTGTCAGGCAATACCTATTTTTAGGGATTTTGCAATGCTCTTGCATATCAATGGTTCGTTAAGAATTAGCTAACCGGCTACGCGGCATCCGCTACAAAGCAAAGATTTCTTTGACAAGTTTAGCATTAAAAACTCTGTTCGGCCCGAGCTCGGACCTTGCCGAAATTCTTTTGAGCAAATCCCTTACGTGGCAATGCTCCGCTCTGGCAAACTTCTGACTTTGTCGTTTTTTTAATGCTGTAAATTAATAAGCGTTCATTTTCAGAATAATATTTCAGTGGCCGTTTTCAGCAAATCGCTGAAACGGGCCTTGTATGCGCGATAAATGCTTGTGGCGTTAATCCGGAAAAGGCATAAGGAGACAATGAGTATGACGGGACTCACACCCGATACCTTCTCCAAGGGCAAATGCCGAAGCAGGTCTCCAAGGCCAAAACGGCCGAACAGGGCTGCGCAACCGTTGTTTATGTCACTTTTAACACTCAAGATATTTCCTATTTCGCTAAAATCAGCTAATTTTGCATCCATAACAAGTCTCTTCTTATCGTTGAAACTAAATGTGTTAGCAGTTACCAAGTTGCAACTTTTTTTAAGAAACTGTTATATTCCCACCCTTATTTGGGGGGGGGAAGACTTTAGTTATTTAATAAAACCTTCGATATATCCAACGGAGATTTTACTGAGTGATATCTTTCAAAATTCAGAAGGCTAAAATTCGGATGTGTTCCGGAAATTCTCTCCTGAATCTTTTTATTCTATTATGATTTTATTGCGAGGATACGCGATGAATCGCATCTCTACAATTTGCAGACCAATTCTGTTCACACTATAAATACAAGACATGCTTTATGAAGAATGAATTTTTAAAAGAACTATCCAAAGAACAATTGCTCCGGTTGATAGAAGATTATTCTAAGAACTGGCTGGCCATGGATGGCGTATGGTTTCAGTCTGTGGAAAAGACCGCAGGCATGGATCAGGCCATGTATCATGACGCAGAAGCTTGGCGGCGTTTCACAGTCATCGAAGCCAAACGCATCAAGCAATTTCTGCAACTGCCGGAGCAGCCTGGATTGGAAGGATTGGCTTGTGCCCTGCAATTGCGTTTCTACGCCAATCTGAATGAAGCTGACATCCTCATGGACAGCGGGCAAAAGACATTGGTCTACCGTACCAGAGAGTGTCGTGTGCAAAGAGCCAGGGAACGGAAAGGAATGCCTTTTCATCCCTGCAAGCCTGTGGGTGAAATTGAGTACACCGGTTTTGCGCGGACCATCGACAGCCGGATCCGATGTGAGTGCGTCAGCTGTTTTCCCGAAGTGACCGATGCCACCTGTTGCTGTGCCTGGCGTTTTACGCTGCAAGAAACCTGACGGCAATTGCGTGATTATATAAGAAAAATAACTATTTTTGCCGCATATTGAATTAATGCATATAGATAAGGAGAACATTATGAACGAAAAGACTCTGATCAAAGGAAAAATCCATTATGTGGGTGTGAACGACCGCAACAAGCACCTGTTTGAAGGAATGTGGCCTTTACCCTACGGCGTTTCTTACAATTCCTATCTGATAGCCGACGAAACGATCGCTCTGATAGATACGGTAGATGCCTGTTATTTTGAGACTTATCTGCAAAAAATAAAAAGCATCATTGGTGAACGTCCCGTCCAGTACCTCGTCATCAATCACATGGAGCCTGACCACTCTGGTTCTATCCGACTCATCAAACAGGCGTATCCGGACATCATCATTGTGGGGAACAAACAGACTTTCGGCATGATTGAAGGGTATTACGGCGTGACAGGCGAACAATATATGGTGAAAGAGGGCGATTTTCTCGCCTTGGGGCATCACACGCTGCGCTTCTATCTCACCCCCATGGTGCACTGGCCTGAGACTATGATGACCTTCGACGAGACAGAAGGGGTGCTTTTCTCCGGCGACGGATTTGGCTGTTTCGGCACTTTGGATGGAGGGTTTGTTGATACCCGTATCAATACGGACAAATACTGGGACGAGATGGTGCGCTATTACTCCAACATTGTCGGCAAGTATGGCTCTCCCGTCCAGAAGGCCATGGCCAAGCTGAAAGATCTGCCTATACATGCAGTCTGCTCTACTCATGGCCCTGTATGGACAGAAAACATCGCCCGCGTAGCCGGCATCTATGACAAGCTGAGCAGGTATGAGGCGGAGCCGGGCGTGGTGATCGCTTATGGAAGCATGTACGGCCACACGGAACAGATGGCTGAAGCCATAGCTGCCGAACTTTCGGCGCAAGGTGTGCGCAACATTGTGATGCACAACGTCAGCAAGAGTCATCCGTCGTACATTCTGGCAGACATCTTCAAGTATAAAGGGCTCATCATTGGCAGCCCCACCTATTGCAACCATATCTATCCGGAAGTGGAATCCTTGCTCTCCAAGATTCTGCTGCGCGAGGTGAAAGGCCGTTATTTCGGTTATTTCGGCTCGTTCACGTGGGCTGGCGCCGCCGTGAAACGCATGGCTGAATTTGCAGAAAAGAGTAAATTTGAAATCATAGCTGACCCGGTGGAGATGAAACAATCCCTGGACAGTCTGACCCGTACCCAATGCGAGAACCTGGCCAAGGCAATGGCAAACAGAATCCTTCAATAACCCCTTTTATTATTTACTTTCATGAGACTTATTATTCAACCGGATTACCAGTCAGTATCCAAATGGGCTGCCTTTTATGTGGCTTCGAGAATCAAGGCAGCCCGCCCGACAGCCAAGAAGCCGTTTGTATTAGGATGTCCCACTGGATCTTCTCCGCTGGGCATGTACAAAGAACTGATAGATCTGAACAAACAAGGAGCCGTTTCCTTTGAAAACGTCGTGACGTTCAACATGGACGAATACGTGGGTCTGCCTAAAGAACATCCGCAAAGCTACTATTCCTTTATGTGGAACAATTTTTTCAGACACATCGACATTAAGGCGGAGAACACCAACCTGCTCAATGGAAACGCCGCCGATCTGGATGCCGAATGCGCCCGCTATGAAGAGAAAATCCGCTCGTATGGAGGGGTGGACCTGTTTATGGGAGGCATCGGGCCGGACGGGCACATCGCTTTCAATGAGCCAGGTTCCTCTCTGTCTTCGCGCACTCGGCAAAAGACACTGACCACAGATACGATCATTGCCAATTCACGCTTCTTTGACAATGATGTGACCAAGGTGCCCAAGCGTGCCTTAACGGTGGGAGTGGGCACCGTGCTTGACGCGAAGGAAGTCATGATTCTCGTTAACGGGCATAACAAGGCGCGCGCACTCTACCATGCTGTAGAAGGTCCCGTCATGCAGATGTGGACCATCAGTGCCTTGCAGATGCATCAGCGCGGACTCATTGTGTGTGATGACGCAGCCACTGATGAACTGAAAGTGGGCACATACCGTTATTTTAAGGACATTGAGTCGGGCAATCTTTTCCCGGAAGATCTGTTGAAATGACATTCGCCGTTGCTTTGCAGCAGGGAATGATATAAACGAGCCAACGAACACGCATCGCTGGCTCGTGTCTTTTTTACAGCGGCTCAGGGATGTCCGGAGACATATGCTCCGCTGTCCATCCAGTCGAAGAATTTGTCCAGACGCTCTTCTTGGGACTGAAGCCAGAGGCGTGAAAAGGTGTCGCTGTACGTGGCCAGCGCACAGAATACGTCCAAGTCACCCTTCTCACAAATGCCGAACAAAAAAGGAGCATACACATCGCGGCAAAGCGGCAATGAGATTTTGTCCACGCCCAGGTCACGGCTGCCGTACACTTTCCCGATGCGCGTCTTCAGGTAACGGTAAGCGTCGCAAAACTGCTGGTCGTCTGCCTCTTTCCCTTCTTCCAGCGGAAGCGCCATGGCCATGCCAAGCACCAGATCCCATTCCTTTGTGGAACTTTGGCTGCTGACATTTATCTGGAATGCGCCTTTGTCATCCTGACGAGGCGCGGAAGCGATCAGATCTAACATTTCCTGAGCCATAGACCCTTCCTTTGTGTAAGGTGTCACCAGCAGATAGATGCATCTCAATATGAACGGAGCGATCCTTTCGCCTTCCCCTTCCAGCAGGTTGGCCATCAGCCGCAAGCTGTTGGAATGCCAGCGGTTCAGCTTTAGGGATTCTGCCAGGCATTCCTTGGCTTCGTCCAGCCTGTTCAGCCGGTAGCAAGTCACTCCCTTGTTGTAGAACAGATGCTGGGAAGAGCCCAATTTCAAGCCTTTGTCATAAATACGGATGGCTTCTTCGGAATGTCCCATGTCATCTAAGGCAGATCCCCACAGGGAATACAGTCCCAACATGAATCCCTCCATGTCATCTTGGTCTCCTTTTTCAGCCTGCTCGAAACAGCGGATGGCTTCTTCCAGTTTGCCAGAGACGTAATAGGTGAACCCCATCTCATAATATGCGAACTTGGAGCGGGGATGTAGCTCCAATGCGCGCTGATAGCATTCAATGGCTTCTTCGTAGTGCTGGGCATCGTGTGCTTTGATGCCTTCATTCATCAGGGAGTCAAAATTGTCACTGTTTTGCGCGTAAAGTGGCAATATTCCCGTCAGCAGAGCCAACAGGAAGCAATAGAGGGAAATGTGTTTTTTGTCCATAGGCGGTTGGATTTAGAATGTGAGTCTGCCAGCCGGATTCCGTCGGCTTGTGTGCAATATTAGCCATTTCTTTGCAGACAGCCAAAAGAATAAGGCAAAATCTTGCAGCTCACGCATAACTGTGCATGCCTCCCAGCAGAAAGTTTACTCCGAAATAGGTGATCAGCACGCAGAAGAACGCCCCTGTTACGTAAATATGGAAAAACAAAGGCTGGCGGAAGCGCGGAAGCGAACCTTCATGCAAAGCCAATGTGTAGACCAGCAACGTGACAAGCGCCCAAACTTCCTTTGGATCCCAGCCCCAGTAGCGCCCCCACGACACATTGGCCCATATGGCTCCCAAAAAGATGCCGACAGCCAACAGGAAAACAGCCGGGTAAAGCAAAAGCTGGCTGAGTCTCTGCAGCTGCTTCTCCTCTTCCCGGCAGCCACGGCGTAATGCGTAAAGTGCCAAGGCGGTCACACCGTTGAGCATCGTAAAGCCCAATAGCGCATAGGCAGCCATGACCGTCATCACGTGAAAACTGAGCAAAGGGGAGGAAAGTACTGGCATCAGCTGGGTGATCTGAGGATTGCTTTCTCCCATCATGGAAACCAGCAAGGAGAATCCGCACAGCAGGTAGCCGAACGGAACGGCCATGCTCATCCGCCGATGGAGGCAAAGGGCAAACAAGGCAGTGCAAGCCGCCATTGTCTGCATGGCTTCATGACCGTTGCTCATAGGGATATGGCCGCTGATTATCCCCCGAAGTGCCAGCAGGAAGCAGAGGAACAGAAACAGTCCGCCCAACAACGTTGCCAGCATCACCGTCAGCACACGCGGTATGGAGCGTCTTTTCAATAGGCAAGCCAGGTTGCATCCAAACGCCAGCATCCCCAGCGTGAGACAGGCCATAGCCAACGGGCGGCTGTTGTTCAGCCTGTTGTAACAGCGTTCGGCAGTGATGCGGAAACGGGACGGAAGCCAGTCATCGGCTGCATGTTCCTGATAATGCCGTATCTTGCCGAGCAGCTCTTCCGCCTGTCCGAAGTCGCGGCGCGCCACCAGTTCGCCTACGTAATTCATGCTGCGGCGCACAAAGATTTGCTCCTCTTGCGGCATGCCTGAAGGCAAACGGTCAGCCAAAGAATACCAAGTCAGTTTTTCGCCGTCAGCAGACGGGGTGTCTGTGGAGGCGCGATAGGGAAAAAGTTTCCACAGACTACCCGTTGCCGCCATGCTGGCAAGGCTGAATTTCTCGTTGGTTTCATTGAAAGCGCGCTGGCCGCTGGGGGAGACGCTGCTCCATGCATGTTCATCCAGCTTATACCCTCCGCTGCCGACAAAGTCCGTCAGGCTGGCGTATTCGCCGGATATGCCCAAGAGTTGCCGTACTTCCCGGTTTTTGACGCGAAAACACGGCTCTTCTTTCCATGAGTCATAATAAAAGAACCAGCCGGTCAGCACCTGTTCCGCTGTCAGACCGCAGTAGGTGGATTGGCCGCAGAGTTTCACGGTAAAGTCTTTGGCCAAGGTCTGGAGGGGACAGATGCGGTCGTTATAATAGACATAGAGATGTCCGAAAGCCTCAGCTGTCTCACGGGGCAATGCGCGAGGAGCGTCTGCCGCACGGATGCCAGCCGGAACCAGCAACAAAGTCCCGCATAGGGCGGCTGTCCGTTTGAGCGAAGAATGACGGAGCAGGCGGCGAAAGCGGCTCTGCTTTTCAATGAAAAAAAGCAGGAAGGAAACAGCCAGCAGCCCGTAACCGGTGTAAGTGATGCCGATGCCCCAAGGATCGTATGACACGGAAAGCGTCGTGCCACGCCCGTCTGAGTCATATTGAGACTGGTAAAAACGATAATGCCGGTAACGGTAGACATGATTCATCGAGACCTCTCCCTTGCTGACGGTTGTGCCGTCCAGTAAAAGGAAGCGGCTGATGTAGTCCATGGGAGCTGCCGTACCCGGATAATAGGCCAAGCGAAACTCTTCCAGTTTGAGACTGAACGGGAAAGGGTGTTCCGTGCCGTCTGAGAGGGTGAAACTTCGCACTGCCGTCTCGTCTTCCTGACGCAGGTGAACGCTGCCTTGCATCCCCCAGACACGAGTAACCAATGCCCCCAGCAGGATCAAGGCAAACGCCCCATGAAGCAGTAAGGTCAGCGGACGTCTGTACAGCCGGCAACGCACGATCCATGCCACCGCAGCCATCGCCATCAACAGCCAGCACAAAACAAATCCCGTTGAGCCATACGCCCAACGGAAAGCAACGGATGTGCCGAAAAGTTTTTCCATCACAGTGGCTGCGGCCATCCACAGTGTCAATAAGGCAAGCAGCCCGAAGGCGGCTGTCCGTAATCCTTTTGAAGGTATCATGATGTTTTTAAGGGGAGTTAGATGGGTAGAGGAAATTTAGAATTGGAGAGGGGAGCTGTGTGGCTTATGCTTGCGCTCCCCTCAGGCTTCATGCCTCTTATAGAAGTTTAAATGGAATCCAAGAATTTCACGACGGCCTCGCGGTCTTCTTTCGACAGCTCGCGGAACTTCACGATCTGCTCGTAAGCGTCGCTTTCAGGACTGGTACCGTGCCACATGATGGCTTCCATCGTAGTCCTTGCGCGGCAGTCGTGCAGGCGGTCGGCATATTCGGCACCGGTGCAACGCTGATGCATGCCGCGTCCCCAAAGCGGAGTGGTGCGGCACCAGCCGGTACGGATGTCGTTCTGCATGTGTAGCTTGTGTTGGATCATGTCGGTATAAGGCCATATCTTCTGATGCGGATAGCGGGGCAGCTGAGCGGCTTTGTCACCCACGAAGAAACGGGCCGGGTCGCGGATCACGTCATCGCCCGTTGTCCAGGAAGGCTTGTGGCAGTAGGTGCAGTTCAGCTGTTCAAAGAGCTCCTTGCCACGGAGCACCTGTTCGTCATCTACGTTGCGCGCGGCCGGAACAGCCAGTCCGCGATGCCACACCATGAGGTCGATGTAGTCTTGGTCTGAGACTTCCACATCCAGCTCTTTCGATGTGAGGTAGTTATAGATGTTCTGTTCCTCGTCGTAAGTGCCGTCCGGATTTTGGATGTGCCAGTCGGCATGTCTCTTTTCGGGATCCGCCTGCTCGATGTAGGCACGGAATCCGGCCTGCACATCGGGGTCTTGCGAGGAATAGAGGGCATACGTGCCGGCCGCATCCAAATAGTGGAAACGGCGGTCACTGCGGGTGGCGTTGGTGATGTTCCAGAAAGCATTGGCTCCTGCGGCATCTTGCAGCGGGCCACGGCTCAGGGCATAGGTGTAGCGGTAGGGATATTTGGTGCCGTCGCCGCCTTGGGCTGTATTGGCATATTGTCCCACCCATTCCCCGTTGGCAAAGATGTTGGGGTTAAGGCCGTTCTTCAGGTAACCGTCTTTCTCCTGCTTGGCGTATTCTGCTTTGAGGTCTTCGTCACTGATGGCATCCAGCAGGCCGGTGCCGTATATGCCGATTGTGGACTCCAGACGAACGTCATAGTTGCCCAAGTCATAACCTTTGTTGTAGACATAGACGGCCGACTGCGGAATGACCACTTCGGGGTAGCGCAACTGATAGGTCTCACCGTCTGGAAACTTGTTGCCCCACCCGTCGGTATATTCATGCCAGGTCAGCTGGATCTGTGTCTCGTCCAAGGGTGCCTTGAAAGGAGCCACGGCATGGGTCTGCGGCATGCCGGCCAGCCAGGAGACGTAAGCGTTGGTTTCCGGGTTGTAGACAACCAGCAGGTAACCGTTGCCGATGCTGTTGGTGCTGAACGTCCCTGCGGGCTGGCTTTGTCCATGGCCGTAGCCCGGATGGCAGTGCTGGCAGGAGGTGCGGATGTAGACCGGACCCAGTCCGTGGCGCATGCCGTCGAAATTGGAGGTGTAAGGTTTCTCGAAAAACTGTTCGCCCCGGTTGAAAGCGGCGGTCATCACGGCGTCAGCATCCACCACAGGTGTGGGGTCCTCGAAGGCAGAAGAAGAGGTGTTGGTGGTGGTGCCCAGTTCGCCGCCTGTGTAATACCAGTCCGGCAGCTCGGTCGGTTCGGGAGCAGGATTTGGATTGTCCGTGCCCGCTTCATCATCGCTGCAGGCCATCAGGCCGGCTATCAGCGACGCGATTAAATAAAAGTTCTTTTTCATAAGTAAGTGTATAATTTGAATGGTCATTTGTCGGATTCTTTATAGCTATAGAGACAACGCTCGGAATAAGCCCAAAGAGGACACAGGCAACCCGCCGGATCACCTGTGTCCCGCATCATGAAAAAGGTGCTGTTATTATCAATCAATGGTTGGCTTGCAAGAGATGTTGCACCTCGTCGAATATGTCGTTCATCACGTTGCAGGCATCGATTGCATCTTGGTTGATGGTGCTGTATCCCGATGCGCCGCAAGTGTAGGCAAACGGTTCCTCCATCAGTGAAATCTTGTCGTAGGCATCCTGAATGGCAGCCTTCACACGGTTGTCCAGGTCGGCATCGAGTGTGGCGATATAATCGCTCAGCGTGTGAGTGGGCACCTGGATTGTGCCGTCCACCGAGGGCGAGCCTTGGTAGGCATTGCGCACACTGATGACGTTGCCCAGGAAGTCGCGGATGGAGTTCAGGCTGTAGGGCGACTCGATGTAGTTCGGGTCGTATTCATATCCGCTGCCTGCCAATCCTTTACCGGTGGGGTTTCCGATCTTGATGTTGCCCACTTCGTTGGCGATGTTTTGGATGCCGGCGCTGAGGATGTCATACATCACGTCCAGGTAGTTGACATATTCACTGCCCGCATTACCGGCATTTTTGATGCGTTCACCGAAATTGATGCCCTTGTCCAGTTCTGTGTCGGTGAGGATTTGTTGCTTCTCGGCAGTCACGTTCTCCGTACCGGCCCAGCAGGCTTCCAGCAGGATGCATTGGTTGCGGAGGTCGGCTGCCAGCCCTACGAGATAGTTCAGCTCTTCCGTCGTATAGTTCAGGTTGTGGGCAACGCTTTCCGAATCAGCCGTGGCACTGCCTTCGGCAGTCGTGTTGGTCAACTCAAACAGGAGGTATTCGATGGCATGGAATCCCTGCAGGGCATATCCCAGGTAGTTTCCCACATATACACCTTCATCGTCCATCTGAGCCATCTGTGCAGGGTTGTTCAGCAATGCATCCATACCCACCTTGTCCAAAGGCCAGGAATCGATGTGCGGGTCGATGTAATAGTCACCGGCAGGGCCGAACAGCCAGGCTTCGCTCTTCTCCCAATAGTCGCGGGCCAGCTTCCACGCTTCGCAGGCGGCTTCCACATCGGCGGTGGTCAGGGTGCCGTTCTCCTTCTTGGTGCGGATGTCTATGCAGAGCGTGTGCAGCTCCATGGCGGCATCGGCCATGCCTCTGTAAGTCGGGATGACGGTCATGTCCGTATAGTCGGTAATCACATCTTTCAAGGCTTGTTCCTGAGCCGTCAGTCCGGTCGGATCAATGGCAGATACAGGGGTGTCGTCGTCACTGCAAGCCACAGTGCCCATGCTCATCGTGACTGCTACAGCCAGGTAGAGCGGAAATTTCAAATACTTCTTCATTTTTCTTGCTTTGATTTAGTTATTGTTCCTATTTAAAATGTAAATAATTTAAGTGCTATGAATATCCACATTCCTCCAGACTTTTGTCCGGTCAAAATGCAGAAACAAAACCGCTAATCATTAACCGTTAATCACTAACCACTACCCGCTAATCACTATAAATTGAAGAACCCTGCGTATGCCACTCCCAGGGAAATGGCAGGTTCATTGTTGAACCGGCTCTTCAGGATGCCCAAGGAATATTCGCCTTTGAGTACAATCTCCTTCATCGGATAGTAGTTCACGCCGAAGGCAATGCGTTGACGGCCATATTGCTCATAGTCCGTAATGGCTGCTTCGGTGTCAAACATGGAGTCGTAGTATTCATAGCGGCCGAAGAGGTAGAACTTACGTCCCTTCTCTTGCTGTTTCTTGCCAAACCAGCCGAAAAGGTCATAACCCACTTCCACGCCGGTGGAGATGGCAGCCGAAGCCACAGGAGTCTTCTTGGCGGGGGAATCGTTGGAGAGGCCGCTGTTGTAGCGGGTGATTAACGCCGCGTCCGACAAATGCCCATAATCTAAATTGCCGCGTGCCACCCAGTTGTGGTCATTATAGTGGAAATCGAAAGAACCGATCAACACGGTTCCCTTCACGTCCTTATAATCTTGGTGGGTTGCTTTGGTCAGCGTGTTGCTGAACGAATTTCCCGCATATCCGCTGATGGAGAGGCGCAGGCCTTTCACCGAATAGTTGTCCACCCGGAAAGCCCCCGCCATGGCATTGGCTATCTTAAACTCGTAAGGGCTGCCCGCTCCGCCTTTGATCCACTCCTTGTCGCCGAAGCGGTCAGAATCCAATCCTGGCAGAAGCATGGCCTCGTAACGCCAGTCGCCGACTTCTCCCCAGAGGCTGAGTCCCGTCTCATGCCAGGTGCAAGGCAAGATGGTGTTTTCGCCCTCCGGACGGTAGACTCCGAAAAACTCGGTAGGCAGGTGATGGGCGTTGGTCGCGCCTACGGGGACTACCATGTGTCCCAACTTGACATTGAATGCCGGCGCGAAAGATTTCTGGATCCAAAACTGTTCCAAGGCAACCTCTCCGCCCCGTTCTATCTCGCTTTCATATTCACCTCCTTCGTGTTCTTCCATCTCCACCGCACTTTCCGTCCCTCCATGCTCAAATTCAATCTCGCTGCCCATTGTCCAGCCATGCCCGAAGTCATAACCTAACATGATGACCACGTGGGGCAGGTCAAAACGTCCGTGTTTGTCATCCTTATAATCTTTGGGGCTGATGTAGCGCAAGTAATTGTCGCTATAGAAATTCCGGCTGTATACCGCCTCACCATAGCCTCCGATGGTGAGCCGCCTCTTGCGGGGGGACTGTTCCTGCACGGCAGGAGTCTCTGCCGCTTCCACGCTTTCCAGTTTCTTCCCCTCTTCCCTGCGTGGAGATGTCTCTTCGCTTCCGTTTCCAGCCCAAACAGCTGGCATACAGAGCATAATGCTCATTGCTAATGCAAATGTCTTTCGTCTCATTTCTATTGTCTTTTGGTAGTTTTCAATCTCGCTGCAAAGGTAGGGTGTGTTAAAAAGTGAGGCAATACCTAAAAAACGGTATAAATTCAAGCGCAGTGGCACGACATAGGTATAGGCAATGGGCAAGGTCGCTTGGGGAAAGAAGAAAGGTTTATTGACGCACGGTCTCTCAGCCGTTGCGTTGGAAGAGAAATGGTGCAAGTCTGGGGCGGGTTTACAATTTGACATTTTGCATTTCTTCCCTTCTCAGAATCGCTTGTTTCCCTTCCACTGGCCGGTTCACTCCAAAAAACGAAACGGAAATTCACAATTGGCTGTATCGTAGCGAGATAGCGAAATCCTTACATTCCAAATAGCGTCTCCGCCTCCTCTTCCTGACCGGAAAATGCCGGAAAAAACGCCCCTTGTCTCCGTCGCACGTGTCACTCGTCTCCGCCGCACGCATGTTTTCACCTCACCACATACGTCATTTGGAACCGCCGCACGCATGATCCGGAACCGTTTTCATGCGTGGTCTGCCTCCTGATGACATGCGCCTTTCCCCAAAGGCACAGCTTGTTCCGCATGTTTATTCCGTATTTATGCTTTTTCCGGTCCTGCTTGGACAGTTTTGAAAATACGGCCTGTCAGCATTTATGGGACATATGAGTCATTCTGACGGGAAAATATGTGTTTCGCCGACAATTCGTCCGAAGAGGGAAGACCGCTTCCCGCCCGTTCACACAGCCCGCCCGCCTGTCATGGACGTGTGTGCGTACATCGGGACAAGAAGACAGTGGGCGTTTTCAGATGACAGTTTGCCTCGGACTTACGTCTTATTTTGATGCGGTCGCCCCGCATTTCTGGCAATAATATGATGTATCTGCAATTTATTTTGTATTTTTGCGCCGAAACTCGCGACAAGGGTGCAGGATTGTGTGTAACCGAGTTTCTATGAAGTGGAATGTTCGGTTTCTTGTTCCTACATGTATGTGCATTGTTTTGTCGCCAACAGAAAACGGGTCTATGTGGGGAACCATAGACAGAAATATTTAAGCAAACAACAATGAAGTATGCACTTGTTACAGGTGGGTCACGCGGATTGGGCAAGGCCGTCTGCATGCGGATCGCACGCATGGGAATCCCTGTTATCATCAATTATCAGTCCAATACGGAAGCGGCCGAAGCGGTGAAGGCTCAGGTGGAGGCCACTGGAGTGACGGCGGAGCTTTTGCCGTTTGATGTCAGCTCTAAATTGGAGGTCGAGGTCTCTTTGACGGGGTGGGAAGCGGCTCATCCGGATGATTATATCGCTTATCTGGTCAACAATGCCGGTATCCGTCGGGACAATCTGATGTTTATGATGCCGGAAGCGGACTGGCATGACGTGCTCAATGTCTCGCTCGACGGCTTTTTTTATGTCACCCGCTATCTGCTCGCCAAGATGATGAGGCGCAAGCATGGCGGTCGCATCGTGAACATGGCTTCACTTTCCGGACTGAAAGGCATGGCCGGACAGGCCAACTACAGTGCGGCAAAGGCGGCGTTGATAGGCGCGACAAAGGCGTTGGCTTTAGAGACCGCCACCCGCAACATTACGGTCAATGCCGTAGCGCCGGGATTTATAGAAACGGACATGACACGCGAGCTGCCGAAGGAAGAACTGGAGAAGCTGGTGCCGATGCAACGCTTTGGAAAGCCCGAAGAGGTGGCAGGCGTGGTGGCGTTCCTGCTTTCGGACGAGGCGAGCTACATCACTGGAGAAGTGATTTCCGTCAATGGCGGACTGTATACATGAAAAAAGTAAGGCATATATAAAAAAAGTAGAAGAGAGAAAAAGAACACAATGGCAAGAAGAGTAGTGATCACCGGTATGGGGATATGGTCCTGCTTAGGGACAGATCTGGAAACCGTGAGACAAGCATTGTATGAAGGAAAGTCGGGCATCGGTCTGGACGAGGAGCGGCTGGCATATGGATACCGTTCCGGACTGACGGGAATGGTGCCGAAACCAGTGTTGACGAAAAAAGACTTGGACAGACACATCCGGGCGGGCATGTCGGAAGAGGCGGAGTATGCTTTCATGGCCGCCAGGCAGGCGCTGAAGGGGGCGAAAGTGGATGCTGATTACCTGACTGAGAACGAGGTGGGCTGCATCTTCGGCAACGATTCGTCGGCAAAGCCTGTAGTGGAGTCTGCCCGGATTATGGACGAGAAGCATGACACGGCCATGCTGGGCTATGGCTTGGTGTTTCAGTCCATGAACTCCACTGTAAATATGAACTTGAGCACCATCTTCCGTCTGCGGGGAGTGAACTTCACCATTAGTGCGGCTTGTGCCAGCGGCAGTCATGCTGTAGGCATCGGCTACATGCTCATCAAGCAAGGTCTGCAGGATATGGTGCTCTGCGGAGGAGCGCAGGAAACCAATTATTATTCAATGGCTTCTTTCGACGCGTTGCGCACATTCTCCATCCGTATGGACGAGCCTGCCAAGGCCAGCCGTCCGTTTGACAAGGATCGTGACGGGCTGGTGCCCAGCGGCGGAGCGGCCGCATTGGTGCTGGAAGACTATGACCATGCTGTGGCGCGCGGAGCCGAGATCTTGTGTGAAGTGGCAGGCTATGGGTTTTCCAGCAATGGAGGAGGCATCTCCCAGCCGGACAATGTGGGGTGTGTGACCGCCATGGCCCGTGCCTTGAATGATGCCGGACTGACACCGGACGATGTGGACTACATCAACGCGCACGCCACCTCTACGCCTCAGGGAGACATGTTTGAGGCAAAGGCTTTGAGGCAGATGTTCGGAGGAACGCGCGCCTGGATCAGTTCCACCAAGTCCATGACCGGTCATGAGTGCTGGATGGCGGGAGCGAGCGAGCTGGTGTATTCCATCCTCATGATGAAAAACAGTTTCGTGGCTCCCAACATCAACCTGGAACAGCCCGATGAATATGCGGAGGGGCTGAAGCTGGCCAGACAGACCGTAGATACGCCTTTAGACGTGATCCTGAGCAACAGCTTCGGATTCGGCGGGACGAACAGTGCGCTGGTCATAAGGAAGCTGGCGAAGCCATGAGGGACTTGTTGGCTCAAAAAACGAAATAACATAAATACTTAATCACTAAACACCAATCACTAATGAAACGACTTATCTGTATGATGGCCATCCTGATGGGGGTGGTCGTGGCACAAGCTGCCGACCGTGTGAAACTTGTTAAAGGGGACAAGGACATTTTTCATGTTGAGGCGACTGCTGTGGTTGTGATCGATGATCATAAGACGATGATTGACCGCAGGGATCAGACGGCCGATGTGTACTACACCAGCAAGGGTGAAGAAGAGTATCAGAAGTTTGTGGAAGACTTGGATCGCGCACACCTGAGCTTTACCACTTATTTTAACGAGAAGAAGAAAAAAGCCATTCAGATGACCATGGCTGACCAGGCTGACGATGCCGAATACACCCTGAAGATCAAGGTCACAAAGATGAATGTGGGCAATGCGGGCGGCATGATTTGGGGCATGAGCAAAAAGGCCGGAGGCGCTCAGATTGAAGGCACCATGCAGCTGATAGACAATGCTACGGGCGAGGCCGTCTGTGAGTTTGAGTTTGAGAAAGTGAAGGGGTTGCTCTCGCCGACGTTCCGTGCGCGCGCCATCAGCGTGTATCGTTACCTGGCCGATGAGCTCCTGAAAGCGGTGAAATGATGGAGCTGAACCCTGTTTTACAGAAAGCTTATACGGCCGACAATCTCTCCGCCCATGAAGCGCAGCTAAGGGCGCAGTTCATTGCTTGGGGACCGGCCGTTTTCCAGGCCACCCGCGTTATGTGGAAGTGGGGCATCTTGGAGATGCTGCGCCAGAGCGATGAAGGGCTGACAAGGGAAGAGATTGCGGAGCGCAGCGGAAGGAGCGGCTATGCGGTGAAATGTCTGCTGGAAGCCTCGTTGTGCATCGGAACAGTGAAAGTGGATCTGGAGACCGGCCGGTATAGGCTGGGCAAGACGGGATGGTTTCTGCTGATAGACCAGGCTACGCAGGTGGACATGGATTTCAATCATGACGTGAACTACGAAGGGTGGTTCCGGCTGGAAGAGTCCTTGGCGGAAGGCCGTCCGGAAGGCTTGCGCCATTTTGGCGACTGGCCTACGGTGTACGAGGGGCTTTCCCGTCTGCCGGAACAGGTGAAGAGGTCTTGGCTCGGTTTCGACCATTTTTATAGCGACCATTCCTTTGACGAGGCGTTGGACATTGTGTTCGGCGCCCGTCGTCCGCGTGTCTTGTTTGATGTGGGAGGAAACACGGGCCGTTGGGCCTTGCGCTGTGTGGAACATGACCCGGAAGTGCGTGTCACCATCCTTGACCTGCCCCAACAGATAGAAATGATGCGGGAACAAGTGGCCGGAAAGCCTGGCGCGGAGCGCATTGAGGGATATGGCATGAATCTGTTAGACCGTGATTCCCGTTTCCCTGCCGGGCAGAAAGCGGATGCGGTGTGGATGAGCCAGTTCTTGGACTGTTTCAGCATGGAGCAGATCGTGGACATCCTGCGGAAGACGTGTGAGGCCATGACGCCGGATTCCCGCCTTTATATCATGGAGACCCTGTGGGACAGACAGAAATACGAACCGGCTGCCATGGCTCTGACCATGACATCGCTTTACTTTGCGGCCATAGCCAACGGAAACAGCAAAATGTATCATACTGAGGACTTGTGTGCTTGCATACAGAAGGCCGGAATGGAAGTGGAACGGATCTGCGACGGACTGGGGCACGGACACAGCCTGCTGGTATGCAGACTTGTTTAGAGGGGGGGATCAAAAGTCACTAAACACTTATCATTAAACATTAGAGAACTTATGAATAGAACAGAAATCGAAGAAAAGGTACGTAATTTCCTCATAGAGGATTTGGAAATAGATGAAGACAAGATCACACCCGATGCCAGACTGAAGGAAGATATGGGCATTGACTCACTGGACTTTGTGGATATTGTGGTGATTGTGGAAAAGAATTTCGGATTCAAACTCAAGCCTGAGGAAATGCAGGGAGTAGATACGTTCAGCAAATTCTGTGACTACATTGAGACAAAAGTGGGCGGAAAATGAGCCTGAGCACGACAAGTGGAAAGGGACGACAGGCGGAACTCCCCGGATGCAGCGTTTGTTGGTAAGGTGGTTCCGGCACTGTTCGCTTTATGTGCCTTATTGGTGCATGGGGTGGATGGTTCCTTTTTACATGTTGTTTGCGCGAAAGGGCTATCTGGCCAGCTATCGGTTTTACCGCAGGCGGTTTGCCATGAATCCATGGAAAGCGTTCGGATATGTCTACCTCAACCATTTCCGTTTCGGGCAGGTCATTGTGGATCGTTTTGCCGCATATGCCGGACACCGGTTCAAGATGGAGGTGGACGCTCAGGAAGTCTTTGACAGGCTGGAGGCGGGCGAGCGGGGGTTCGTGATGCTCAGCTCGCATGTGGGCAATTATGAGATGGCCGGCTATTCGCTGACCTTTAAAAACAAGACCTGCAACGCCTTGGTCTTTGGAGGGGAAACGGAAACCGTGATGCAGAGCCGTGCCAGAATGTTTGCCGGTCATGGCGTACGTATCATACCGGTAGGCCGGGATATGTCCCACGTGTTTGCCCTGAGCGAGGCGATGCGGACCCATAACATCGTCAGCATGCCGGGCGACCGCATCTTCGGATCTCCAAAGGGTGTGGCTTGCGTGTTCTTGGGCGCTGAAGCCCGGTTCCCGTTGGGTCCCTTTGCTTTGGCTTCTCAGTATGAGGTGCCGATGCTGGCCGTATTCGTGATGAAAGCTGGAGTGAAGTCTTATAAGATCCATCTCCGCAGGCTGGAAGGCAGGTCGCCTCAGGAGCTTTGCCGGAATTATGCAAACGTATTGGAAAACATCATTAAACAATATCCTACACAATGGTTCAATTTCTACGACTTTTGGACATAAGCCCGCTGGACATTCTGCCTCAGCGTCCGCCTTTTGTCCTGATAGACCGGCTGACGCATTACGACGAGACTTCCGCAAAGACCTGTCTCACCGTGAGGGAAGACAATCTCTTTGTGGAGAATGGGCGGATGCTGGCCACGGGGCTGGTGGAGAACATGGCTCAGACCTGTGCGGCCAGGTTAGGCTATTATAATCTGGTGAGTGGGTTGCCCGTGAGAGTGGGGGTGATAGGGGCTGTCAGCAAGCTGCATGTCCGGAGAGAGCCCTTGACGGGCGAAAGGCTGGACACGACGATGACGGTCAGGGAGGAAGTGTTCGGCGTGACCTTGGCCGATGTGGAGATTCGTGTGGGGGAGGAGGTGATCGCTACGGCAGGAATGAAAATCGCTATCCAATGAAACTGACAGAAAGCATAACGTTTGAAATACGCTTCAGCGAGGTGGACTCGATGAACGTGGTGTGGCACGGGTCGTATCCTCTTTATTTCGAGGACGCGCGTGAAGCCTTTGGCAGGAAATATGGCCTGAGCTATCAGGAGATTTTCCGTAACGGATGTTTCGCGCCGCTGGTGGAGCTGACTTTCCATTACAAGAAGCCTTTGTTCTACGGGATGAAGCCCACGATGACCATCACCTATTGTCCCACAGATGCGGCCAAGATCGTGTTTGACTACGAGATTCGTGACACGGCCGATGGCAGCCTGCTGGCCACGGGACACAGTGTGCAGGTGTTTACCGACACCAAGTACAGGCTGCTGTGGTTCAATCCGCCGTTTTACGAGGCATGGAAAAGACAATGGCTGGAGGAGAGACCATGATTGCGAGAATTGCTGACTACACCGTCTCTCCTTTGGCTTTGGGGACACGGGCCAATTACCGGTGCGTGAAGGAAGGCAGGACCAGCCTTTGCCTGCATGAAGGATGGGGCGGACTGCCGGAACCGTTTGTGGCGTCGGTCATGGACGGTGGAACGCTGACCCGTGCCTGTGAGGAGACGGGGATTTCCCTCACACAGCATACCCGCTTTGAACAAATGGCCATCTTGGCGGCGGCACGCGCCCTGCAGGGAACAGGTATCCGTGCGGACAGTCCTCGCCTGCTGTTTGTGGTGGCGACGACCAAAGGAAACGTGGAACTGCTGGACGGGCGGTGTGCGGCGGCTTATCCTTCGGGACGTTGGAAAGTGACGGAAGCAGCCCGGCAGGTGACCCGCTGGTTTCATAATCCCAATGACCCGCTGGTGGTGTGCAACGCCTGCATCTCCGGGCTGAGCGCACAGTTGGAAGCCGTCCGCGCTTTGCGGTCAGGACGCTATGACCAGGTGGCCGTGGTGGGGGCTGACGTGCTCTCGCCGTTTATCGTCAGCGGATTCCAGTCGCTCAAGGCTTTGTCGGACAGCCGGTGCCGTCCGTTTGACGAAGACCGGACGGGACTGAACTTAGGAGAGGCGGCCGCCTGCATCGTCTATGCCCGTCTGGAGGATGCCGGCCGGGAGGAGGAACGCTGGTGTCTGAAGGCAGGCGCCGTGCGTAACGATGCCTGGCATTTGTCCGGCCCTTCCAAAACGGCTGAGGGCGCTTATCGGGCTTTGCGGCAAGTGGCAGGCCGTTGTGGCAGGAATGAGCTGGCTTTTGTCAGTCTGCACGGCACAGCAACGATGTTCAATGACGAAATGGAGGCTGTGGCACTCGACCGGGCGGGCATGGGAAATGTGCCGGCATTCGGACTGAAAGGCTACATAGGGCATACGATGGGAGCCGCAGGGGTAGTAGAGACCCTGATCTCCATGGAGGCTTTGGAAGATGGCACGGTCCCGGCCACCAAGGGCTTTGAGTCGTTGGGCGTGAGCCGCAAGGTCAGCGTTTCAGCTCAGAGCCGTCCGGCTCATGGGACCGCGTTCCTGAAGATGATGTCCGGTTTCGGGGGAGGGAACGCCGCTCTGCTCTTCGGCAAGGAGACCTGTGGCGGACAGGCCGCCATAGAGACTGCGTGTCCGGCAACCGTCACCGTCACCCATACCGTCCGTCTGACCCCCCATGAGGCGGTGGTGGACGGACAGAAGGTGCCGGTGGAGCTTCGGGAAAGGCTCTTGCCTGACGCTTTGTATTATACGCATATAAAGGACTACCCGAAGTTCCACAAGATGGATCCTCTGAGCAAGTTGGGGTTTGTGGCTTCGGAGCTTTTGCTTGAGGCGGAAGCGCGGGAAGAAGGTGTGACGAGATTCGCGGAATGTGAAGACCGGGCTGTCGTGTTGGTGGGGAGGACCGCCTCCGTCTGTGCCGACCAAGCCTATCAGCAGACCATCTCCCATGCCGGTGATTACTATCCCAGCCCTTCCGCCTTTATTTATACCTTGCCCAACATCGTGACCGGAGAGATTGCCATCCGCAACCGTTGGCATGGCGAGACCGTCTATCTGGCACAGCCTTCTTCGGAAGGAGTGGAGACCTTGTTGCGTCAGGCGCTGCGCTCTCCCGGCACGCGAAGTGTGTTGGGAGGATGGATCAACGTGGACGATGCTGAGCATTTTGAAGCGGAGATGTGCATACTAATCGCTAACCACTAATCACTAAAACAATATTTATTATGGAAGAACTGATACAGGAATTGAAACAAGAGATCATAAGAGTGTTGAACCTGGAAGAGCTTAAGCCTGAAGACATCGAGACCGAGGATCCTCTCTTCGGAGAAGGGCTTGGGCTGGACTCCATCGATGCCTTGGAGCTGATCGTGATGCTGGAGAAGAAGTACGGCATCAGGCTGAGTGACCCCTCGGAAGGCAAGGCCATCTTTAAGTCGGTGGGCACCATGGCCCGTTACATTGCCGCACACCGCACCAAATGAGCGCGACGGTTTACATCACAGGGGCAGGCATACTCTCGGCGATCGGGGAGAGCCTGGCGGAAGTCAGGAAAGCCCTGTCGGAGCGGAGATCCGGCATAACGCCTCCCAGACTGCTCCCCACGGCCCACCGCGAACTGCCTTGCGGAGAAGTGAGGATGACCGCTGAAGAGATGCGCCAACGCTTGCAGATCCCCGCAGGCAAGGCTTGCAACCGCACCGCACTGATGGGCATATGGGCCGCAAGGCAGGCTTTGGAGCAGGCCGGTGTCACGGCTGAAGGCGCTTTCCTCGTCTCAGGAACGACGGTGGGAGGCATGGACAGCACCGAACGGCACTTCCTCGACATGCTGGAGGGAGACGGGCACTTGCCTTTGCTGGACACACACGACTCCGGCTCCACAACAGCCTGCATGGCCGGATGCCTGGGGGTCTCTCCTGAGCGCACGATCACGGTCTCGACGGCCTGTTCGTCGGCTGTGAATGCCATGATCGTGGGAGCCAACCTGATCAGGACGGGCGAGGCCGACCTGGTGATAGCCGGGGGAAGCGAGGCGCTCAGCCTGTTCCATCTCAACGGCTTCCACAGCCTGATGATACTCGACACAGAGCCTTGCCGGCCTTTTGACGCCACCCGCCAGGGACTGAACCTGGGCGAGGGAGCAGGCTATGTGGTGCTGGAAAGCGCCGCTGCGGTGGAGCGCAGGGGAGGAAAGCCGATGGCCGTGCTGTCCGGGTATGGAAACCGCTGTGACGCCTACCATCAGACGGCTTCCTCGCCCGAAGGAGAGGGAGCGTTCCTGGCCATGAAGGAGGCGTTGGAGATGGCCGGACTGGCGGCAAACGAGATAGACTATGTGAACGCCCATGGCACCGGAACAGTCAACAACGACGCCAGCGAGAGCGCGGCTCTCTTGCGCGTGTTCACGGACGGCCTGCCTCCCGTGTCGAGCACAAAAGGCTTTACCGGACATGCCACCTCGGCGGCGGGAGGCATCGAGACGGTCATCAGTCTGCTGGCATTGACAGAGGGGTTCCTCCCGGCCAACATAGGCTGGACACGTCCGATGGCGGACGGCATACGGCCTACGACGGGGCAGGAGGGTGTGGCCTTGCGACACGTCATGTGCAACAGCTTTGGCTTTGGAGGCAATGACTCGTCGCTGATACTCTCCTTGCCAGGGACTGGCGTCGAGGGCAGGTCCGGGGCTTTGCGGGAGGACACACACACCGCCGTCACCGTGCTGTCCGAGGTGCGGTCCACGCCCGAAGCGCCGCTGGACAACCTGCGGGAGTTCATGTCGCCCATGGAGTCACGCCGCCTCTGCCCCCTGCTGAAGGCCACGCTGATGACCTCGCTTTCCGCCTTGCGGGAGGCGGGTGTGGAGACCCCCGACGCCATACTGATAGGGACCACTTACGGCATGCTTGAAAACAGCGAGAAGTTCCTGACGCAGCTATGCAGGGAAGGGGAACAGGGCCTCAGCCCTACGCTCTTCATGCAGAGCACCCACAACACATTGGCGGGGACACTGGCTCTGAGGACGCGCTGCCACGGCTACAACATCACCTACACGGAGCGGGACGAGGACCGGGCATTGGAGCTTTGCATGCGCGACACCGTCCGCCTGATGCGACTGGGACGGATCAGGAACGCCCTCATCGGATACCACAACGAGGTCACCCCGGCCTTGCGCGACATGCTGATGCGCCTGCGGGGCGAGGACGTGCCGGTCGGCGTAACCTCCGTGGCCATGTTCGTCACCAAAGGCGCATAGGATCATGTGGAAGCTCTTGCCCCTCTCGCTGCTGCAGTGCGTCCTGCTCTCCGCCGGACAGGTGCTGCTGAAGTTCGCGTTGATGAAGATGCCGCCCTTTGGTTGGAACAGGGAGTTCTGGCTTTCCCTGCCTTGCAACTGGCAGTTTGCCGCATGCGGACTGTGCTACGGGGCGGCCTCGTTGCTCTGGATGTACATCCTGAAGCGTTTCCCTTTCAGCATGGCTTATCCGATGATCAGCCTCAGCTACGTCATAGCCATGTTCTCGGCGATCCTGTTCTTCCATGAGACCGTGCCTGCGCACCGCTGGATCGGTTGTGCGCTGATCGTGTGCGGATGCATGCTGATTGTTAAATAAACGATGGATATAGACTATGAAACGAAAAGTCCTTTTACTGTTGATGCTGACATGCTCTCTCTCTGTCACGGCTCAGCAGCCTGCGGGCGCTGAGGAAAGCCGGAACATGATAGAGCAGGTCTGTGAGGCTGCCGGCGAACTGGCGAGCCTCCAATGCGACTTCCGCCAGACCAAGCGGCTCTCCCTGTTGCAGACCGACATGGTGTCTGCAGGCAGGATGTGCTACAAAGGCGGGCGGCTGCTGCGGTGGGAGTACGTCTCTCCCTATCAGTATGTCTTCGTGATCAACGGAGACAAGGTGATGATCAAGTCTGCGCAGAAGACCGATGTGGTGGACGTCAAGTCCAGCCGCATGTTCCAGCAGATAGCCCGCATCATGATGAACAGCGTCACCGGGCGTTGCCTGACAGACACGGAAGATTTCAGCGTCACCATGCTGAAGCAGGGAGGCGAATGGCTGGCCAGGCTCGTGCCCCGGCAGAGGGAGATGGCGCGCATGTTCGCCCATGTCCTGCTGCACATCGACCCGCAGGCACGCATGGTGACACAGGTCGAACTCGTGGAGAAGGCGGGCGACACCACCCGCATCGAAATGACAAACATACGCAAGAATGAGCCGGTCAGTGAGGAAGCGTTTGCCGTGGAATGAGCGGATCTTCCTGCTCATCTTCCTGGTGGTGGCGGGCGTTTCGGCCCTTTCCGCCCAGCAGCTGAGGCACTATGCCATCCGCATCTCCCTGCCACGTGGAGGGAGCCTGACAGGCGTATGCCTGATCCGACATACCGATGAGGGAGGAGCCATGAGCGTCATCAACGAGTTCGGCATCAAGGCGTTCGATGCGGTCTATACGGCCCGCAAGGGAAAGGTGCGGCTGCTCAACCTCATCCCCCCGCTCGACAGGCGGATCGTCCGCCGGGTGCTGGCAAGGGACATGGCCGTCCTCTTCCGGCCGGAAGGCAGACTGCCCCGCCGACGGCGTCTGACACGCGCCCCGGACGGCAGCCTCACCCTGACCAACAGGCGATTTAAGATAACCTATCATTTACAACCTATCGATCAACATGTTACTGAATAGCTTTTTCCACATCGTGGGCGACGCGACGGACAACGACGGATCTTTCAGCGTCAGTGTCCGCCTCAATCCGGCACACCCGATCTACCGGGCCCACTTCCCAGGACAGCCCGTCACACCCGGCGTCTGCCAGCTGCAGATGGTGATGGAGATACTCTCCGACAGGCTGGGACGCAGGCTGGTCCTGACTGACGTCAAGAACGTGAAATACATGGCGGTCATCGTGCCGGACGATGTGCCCCTGCTGTCTGTCGATTTCCGGAAGGTCGCCCTGGAGGGCGAGGTATGCACGCTGACGGCTGTGCTGAGCCACGGCAGTCAGGTCTTCTCTAAAATGTCCATGACTTGCCATGTGGTGCGTGATCATTCCGACTTATAACAACGCCGGCACCATCCGTCAGGTGGTGGATGACGTGCGCCGGCACACGCCTCACGTGATCGTCGTGAACGACGGAAGCACCGACGCTACGGCTCGCATCCTGGCCGGGATCCCCGGACTGTCCATAGTGGAATACGGCCGCAACCGGGGAAAGGGATACGCGCTCAAGGCCGGATTCCGCCGCGCCTTGCAGGAAGGCTATGAGGCGGCGGTCACCATCGACGCAGACGGGCAGCACTTCGCCGACGACATACCAGCCCTCGTGGCGGCCTACGGGCGTCGCCCCGGCAGTCTGGTCACAGGCAGCCGCAACCTCACAGCCCAAGGCATGCCCGGACGGAACACCTTTGCCAACCGCTTCTCCAACTTCTGGTTCCGCCTGCAGACGGGCATCCCCCTGCCGGACACACAGACTGGCTTCCGCCTCTATCCGCTCCGCCGCATGGGACAGATGCGCTGGCTGACGTCACGCTACGAGGCGGAGCTGGAGATGCTGGTCCATGCCGCATGGAAAGGCATCCCGCTGGTCCCCGTCCCCGTGAGGGTCTACTATCCCCCGGCGGACAGGCGCGTCTCCCATTTCCGTCCGGTCGCCGACTTCGCCCGCATCAGCCTGCTGAACACGCTGCTGTGTGCCCTTGCCGTGATCTACGGCTGGCCGCGCATCCTCCTCCGCCGTCTGTGGAAGGCAGCAGGCAATCACTAACACTTACCCCCTAATCACTAACACCTGTCCCTTAAAAAATATGGCTCTTTTTTTCCTGAAGATATACGACTTCCTTTCCCGCCGCCGCCGTCTGGCGGGAGCGGCCTGCTGCGTCCTGTTGCTGCTGTGTGCCCTGTCTGCCCTCCGCATGAACTACGAGGAAGACATATCGGCCTTCATGCCTGCCGACGGCCGGACGGCCAAATATACCGAAGTGTTTGCCAGCATGGGCGGACAGGACAAGATCGCCGTCATCTTCCGCCAACAGACGGACAGTGCCGCAGCCGAAGACCGTGTCCTGACCATCGGATCGGCCATCGACGCTTTCGGCGAGGCGGTGGCCAGGCGGGACACGGCCCACATCGTGCGCAACCTCCAGACACGTGTGGACGAGACCGCCATGCTCGACATGCTCGAAGAGGTCTGGCGCACCTATCCGGCCCTCCTGGACGAGGCCGACTACCGGCGGATGGATTCCCTCCTGGCCGACCCAGGCTTCCTCTCCCGGCAGATGGAGCGCAACAGGCAGGCGCTGATGCTCCCCACGTCCGGCCTGCTTTCCCGGAGCCTCCCTTACGACCCCTTAGGCATGAGCGGCGGTGTGACAGACAGGCTCCGCAGGCTCAACGTCAGCGACGCCTACCACGTCATGGACGGCTGCCTGTTCAAGGACAGCGCGGGCATCGTCCTCCTGGAGTCGCCGTTCGGCATGAGCGAGTCACGGGACAACGCCCGGCTGCAGACGCTGCTCGACTCCTGCATGGCCGATGTGCGCACCCTCCATCCCACGCTTTCCCTCACGGCTGTGGGCGCACCGCTGATAGCCGTCACCAACGCCGACCAGATCAAGCGCGACAGCCTCCTGGCCGTGAGCCTGGCGGGCGTCCTCATCTTCCTCATCCTGATCTTCTCCTTCCGCCGGGCGGGCGACCTGCTGTGGATAGGCGTGTCCGTCCTGGCCGGATGGCTGTTCGCCCTGGGCACGATCGCCCTGCTGCGCGACGGCCTTTCGCTGATCGTCATCGGCATCGGGTCCGTCATCATCGGCATAGCGGTCAACTACCCCCTCCACTTCATAGACCACCTCAAGCACGAGACCGACCTGCGCGAAGCCCTGCGCGAGATGACCCCTCCCTTGCTCGTGGGCAACATCACCACCGTCAGCGCCTTCCTCTGCCTCGTCCTGCTCGACGCACGCGCCATGCGCGACCTCGGCCTCTTCGGCTCGCTCACGCTCATAGGCACCATCCTCTTCGTCCTCATCGTCCTGCCCCTCTTCGTCAGGCCGCGCAGGCAGGCGGTGTCGGGCGGCGGGCGCGTCTCTCCGGGCCGTCTCTCCCTGCCTCGCACGGGGCCTGTCCGGCGCGTGATGCCTTGGGTGGTGCTGGCGCTGACCCTGTTTTTCGCATGGCACAGCAGGGGCACCTCGTTCGACTCGGACATGCGGCACATCAACTACATGCTGCCTGAGCAGCGGGAGGGACTGAAGTTCCTCTCCACCGGCCTGCAGGCGCAAGGCGACAGCCTCCAGACCCTCTACGCCGTGGCCGAAGGCCGCACCCTCGACGAGGCCCTGCGGCGCAACGAGCTGCTCACCGCCCGCCTCACCCGGACCGAAGGCGTGGAGACCTGCACCGGCATCGGCGGCCTCCTGCCTTCCGACAGCCTGCTCGCCTGCCGCCGGGAGCGGTGGGAATCCTTCTGGCAGCGTCACCCCGATGTCCGCACCCGACTGGCGGAGGCCGCCGCCGGGGCAGGCTTCTCTGCGGGCGCGTTCCGTCCGTTCGAAGAGATGGCGGCAGACGGCTTCCCCAGCCTTGCCAGCCAGCCGGAAGACCCGGCCGGCTCCCCGTTCTACCGGCTCGTGGGACACAACTTCGTGATGCGGGCCGACAGCGGATACAGGGTCGTGAGCTTCGCCGGCGTCAGCCGCGACAGAGCCGCTGAGGTCCGCTCCCGCCTGCACGCCGCGCTCCCCGCCGGCTGCTTCCTGTTCACCCAGACCGATGTCAGCAGCCGCCTGGCAGAGACGCTTTCCCGGTCGTTCGACTACATAGGCTGGGTGTGCGGGCTGGTGGTCTTCATCTTCCTCTGGCTGTCGTTCGGCAGCATCGAGCTGAGCCTGCTGGCCTTCCTCCCGCTGGCCGTCGGCTGGATCTGGATCTTAGGCATCATGCAGCTGCTGGGGATGCAGTTCAACATCGTCAACATCATACTGGCCACCTTCATCTTCGGCCAGGGCGACGACTACACCATCTTCATCACCGAGGGCCTGATGTACGAGTATACCACCGGCCGGCGGCGGCTCGAACGCTACAAGGACAGCGTGGCCCTCTCCGCCCTGATCATGTTCATCGGCATCGGCGCGCTGGTCTTCAGCCGGCATCCCGCCATGCGCTCCCTCGGCGAGGTGGCTATCATAGGGATGCTGACGGTGGTCGTCATGGCCTGGTACCTTCCGCCCCTGGTGTTCCGCTGGATGACCGAGAAACACGGCCGCCCGCGCGAGTATCCCGTCACCCTCTGGCGGCTGGCCTCGTCAGTGTTCTCGTTCTCCTTCTTCCTCTGCGGCATGTATTTCCTGCTGATCCCCTTCACCTGGTTTGTCTACCGCCCCTTGCAGCGCGTCTGGAACGGCGAAGGCTTCTATCACCGCCTCCTCCAGCGCATCTCCCACTTCGTGATCCGCCACGTGCCCGGCGTGAAGTTCCGCCAGACCGGCGCACAGGGAGAGGACTTCTCCCGTCCCGCCGTCATCATCTGCAACCATCAGTCCCACCTCGACCTGATGTGCGTCATGCAGCTCTCGCCCAAGGTGGTGGTGCTCACCAACGACTGGGTGTGGCGCAACCCCTTCTACGGACCCGTGATCCACACCGCCGAGTTCTATCCCGTCTCCAACGGCTATGACCACAACTTCCCCCGCCTGCGAGACTTGGTGAACCGGGGCTACAGCATTGTCGTCTTCCCCGAAGGCACCCGCACCCCCGACGGACGGATAGGCCGCTTCCACAAGGGCGCCTTCACCCTGGCCAAGGCGTTGGGCGTGGACATCCTGCCCCTCTACATCCATGGACTCTATGACGTCCTGCCCAAGCACGACTTCATGCTCCGGCGCGGGAGCGTGACCCTGGAGATCGGCTCCCGCCTGCCTGCCTCAGAGCTTGCCGCCACGACCGACCGCGAGCTGGCCTCCCTCATGCGCCGCCGCTATGCGGACCACTATGCCGACATGCGCCGCCGCCTGGAGACCCCGGACTACTGGGCGCCGTTCGAGGCTTGCAGGAGGAAATACAAGCTGACAGGGCTTTCATAGGCATGTATATCGATATGTCCGACACAGGGACACACACCGCCACGTCTCCCTATGCCGGCCTATGGCCTTCATTCCCCGCCTGTCAGCCGCCTAAGCGGCATTCTCCTGCGGAACCGGACGGATCTCCCGTCCGCAAACCCCCGTCTGTCCGGATAGGGATTTATGTAAAAAAAAGAATCGATTTTCTTGGAATTTCTTCTTACGATGCCTATATTTGTGGGGCAAACATATACGTAGTTCTTTATTTTGGTTATATATATTGACAAAATGGAAGTGTACGTACCCCCTGTCTGACGACATACGCACATCGGTGTCATCGACATACGTACATCGGCATCATCGATGTGCGCACATCGGCATCACCGATGTACGTACATCCTCATCATCGATGTACGCACATCGTGACAGTCGATATACGTACATCGGAATACGGGAGAGACGTAGGTTTGGAATCTTATTGTTAAACGTTTAAAACCAACAAGTTATGGGAGTACCTTACAAGTTGCAGCGGAAGAAGAATCCGCAGAAGCCCAACGAGCCGGGCAAGTGGTATGCCGTGCCTAAGACAGGAAAGGCCGTGAAGGAAAAAGTCATGACAAGGATGGCCACCGAGGACACTACGATGGCCGACTTTGAACTGGCCGCAGCTGCCAAGCTGATAGGCAAGTTCATCCACAACCAGACAGTACAGGGAAAGAAAGTCCGCATTCCCGGCCTTGGATCGTTCCGTGTGTCGTTTGGCAGCGAGGGCGTGGACGACATCACGAAGTTCAGCACGAACATGATCCGCAACGTCAAGATCGTCTTCCTCATGGACAATGACCTGCGTTCCACCATCCTCAACGACATGTCGTTTGAAAACGCGGGAGTAGACGATGAGGGCGTGCAATACGCTTCCCTTGAGAACTACAAGCAAGTGAAGGGACTGTCCGGATCCTCCGGAGGAGGAAGCACGTCACCCACGCCCGGCACCGGCGGCGAAGAAGAGCCATTGGGATGACACCTTATATATATAATAAGGTGTAGACATCAGGATGCCGCTCCTGCAAGGGAGCGGCATCCTGTGATCCGTCAGCATTTGATCCATCAACGACACACACGTTTATCGTCACATGAAGAAAGCAATCATCATAGGCAGCGGACTGGGCGGACTGACCACCGGGGTGGTACTGGCCAAGAACGGCTATCGGGTGACCGTCCTTGAGCAGAACGCACAGGCCGGCGGATGCCTGCAGTGCTTCACGCGTCGCGGGGTGAAGTTCGAGACAGGCATGCACTTCATAGGCAGCGCGGACGAGGGGCAGGTGCTCCACAAGATGATGCGCTATCTGGAGATCATCGACAAGATACGCCTCTCGCGGCTCGACACAGACGGCTACAACGTCATCTCCCTCTGCGGACAGGAGTTCCATTTCCCCAACGGCATGGAAGCCTTCGCCGAGCGGCTGGCCTCCCTTTTCCCCGCCGAGCGCGACAACCTCCTACGCTATGTCCACCTCATCGACCGGATCTCCACCGCCTCCTCCCTCCACAGCCTGAAGGAGGGGACAAGCGGCCCCGCCGTCAACGCCGAGTACCAGCTCCGCTCCGTCAACGAGGTCATCGAAAGCCTCATCGGCGACCCCCTGCTGCGGAAAGTGCTGGCAGGCGAGCTGCCCCTGTACGCAGGCGAGCGGGACAAGACACCGTTTTCCGTCCATGCCTTCATCGTGGACTTCTACAACCGGAGCACGTTCCGATTCGCAGGCGGGAGCGACACAGTGGCCATGGCGCTGGCGGAAGTCCTTGCCAAGTATGGAGCCGGGATCCGCACCCGAAGCAAGGCCACCAGCATCGTCTGCAACGCTTCCCGTGCCACGGGCGTGGAGATCAACGGCAGCGAGTTCCTACAGGCCGACTGTGTGGTCTCAGCCATCCATCCCATGCGCACCATGGAGCTGCTGCGCGACACCACCCTCATCCGTCCCGCCTTCCGACGGCGCATCAGCGGCATCCCGCAGACCGTGGGAGGATTCTCCGTCTACCTGCATTTCAAGGAAAACGCCGTACCCTACATGAACCACAACTACTTCGCCTACAACACCGACACCCCTTGGGGATGCGAACGCTATACAGCCGACACCTGGCCCGAAGGCTACCTCTACATGCACCTCTGCGACAGCCCCGGACAGGCTTTCGCCCGCACGGGAGTCATCCTCACCTACATGCGCATGGAGGAATTGGCCCCGTGGGCCGACACCACCGTCGGACGGCGCGGCGAGGACTACCGGCAGTTCGCCGACCGCCGCGCCAGGAGGCTGATCTCCTCGCTGGACAAGCAGTTTCCCGGCATCGCCGACCGCATAGCACACTACTACGTCTCCACGCCGCTCACCTACCGCGACTATACCGGCACCGAGGGCGGATCGCTCTACGGCGTGGCCAAGGACGTAGCCCTGGGCAGCGCCGGACGGGTGCCTGCCCGCACACGCATCCCCAACCTGTTCATGACGGGACAGAATGTCAACTCACACGGGATGCTGGGCGTCATCGTAGGCACCATGGTGACCTGCGGCGAGCTGCTGGCCTCACCTTATTTATATAAACAAATCTTAGAAGTGAACCAATGAACGCACATGTCATCATCATAGGCGGCGGACTGGGCGGCCTGACCACGGGCGCCCTCCTCTCGAAAGAAGGCTGTCGAGTGACGGTGTTGGAGAAGAACCCCATCGCGGGCGGCGGACTGCAGTGCTTCCGCCGGCAGGGTGTCCTGTTTGAGACCGGCATGCACATCGTGGGCGGATTCACGCCCGGACACAACCTGTATGAAATCTGTCGCTACCTGGGCATCATGGACAAACTGAGCATCCGCGACACCGATCCCGACTGCATGGACTCGGTCACCTTCGGCCGGACGGGCGAGATCTACCGCCTGCCCCGCGGGCGCGTCGCCCTTGAGAACTACCTTGCCCGCCGCTTCCCCGGCCAAGCCGACGGACTCCACAGATACTTCGACGACCTCTGGACCCTGAGCGAGGAGGTGGACCTGTTCTACCTCCGTCCGGACAGCGGAGGCATGCTGAAACCCCATTCTGACGCCTTCCTCATGCCGGCCGACTCGTTTATCGGCCGCTATGTGGACGATCCTGTCCTGGCCGAGCTGCTGGCCTACATGAACCCCATGTACGGCGGTGTCGCCGGACATACACCCGCCTTTGTCCACGCCCTGATCAACGTGCTTTACATCAACGGATCGGGCATGTTCACCGACGGGAGCCAGCAGATGGCCGATGCGCTCTGCCGCCTCATCACGCAGGCTGGAGGGGAGGTTCTGACGGGCGACCCCGTGACGGAGATCGCCGTGGAGGAACGCTTCGTGACCCGCGTCACCACCCGCCGTGGCAAGACCTATAAGGGGGACTGGTACATATCCGACCTGCATCCCTGCACCCTGCTGACACTCGTGCCTGAAACGGCCTTTCCCCGTTCCTACCGCAGCAGGCTGCAGGAGATTCCCAATTCCTATTCCGCCTTCTCCGTCTACATCAAGTTCAAGGAAGGCGCGCGCCAGCCCTTCGCCGGACACCCCTGCTATTATCAGGAAGACCACGGCTACGTCTGGCGGCTGGCGGAGTATGACGAGGCCGACTTCCCGCGCGGCTTCATGTGCCTCACGCCTCCGGCAGGGAACCAGGGTCCCTGGGCGGAACGCATGACCCTCAACTGTCCCATGCCCTTCAGCGCGGTGGCGGCATGGGCCGACAGTCACACCGGACACCGCCCGCCGGACTATTATGCCTGGAAGGAACGCATGCTGCAGCAGACGCTCGACCGTCTGGAGCGCCTGCGCCCCGGCATCCGCCGTGACATCGGCCTCTGTTTCGCCTCGACACCTCTCACCATCCGCGACTATTACGGCACGAAGGAGGGAGCCATATACGGCTACAACCGCGACTGCCGGAACATGGCCCTGTCACAGGTCCCCATCGGCACAAAGGTGAGGAATCTGTTGCTGACGGGACAGAACATCAACCTGCACGGCATCTGCGGCGTGCCGCTGACCGCCATCCAGACAGCCGAAGCCATTGTCGGCCGGAACACGATCGTCACGAAGATCCGTCAGGGCAGCCTGTGGCTGTGACAAACGCCTGAGCCTCATTGGCCTGTCCGTCTTTTCAAACATCCATCAGTCAACCTAAGAAACGAAAACATGCCTTACGATCCTACATTCGATGATATTCGGCCCTACCGCGATGAGGAGATCCCCGCAGCGATGGACCGTATTGCCGGCAGCGGCTCGTTCCCCCTGCTGGCTTCCTATGTATTCCCCGACAAAGCCTTGCCGGAAGTGCGCGAGTTGGTCAGGTCCATCCACACCACATCCGAGTTCCAGTCGCGGGTGATGTTCCACATGGTCAGACAGGTGATCGGACGCACCATCACCCGCTTCACCTACAGCGGTCTGGAACACCTCTCGCCCGGCGAGCACTACCTCTTCATCGGGAACCACCGTGACATCGTGCTCGACTCGTGCCTGATGCAGTATGTGCTCTATACGCACGGACATGAGACCAGCGAGATAACGTTCGGATCAAACCTGATGCAAGGTCAGCTGATCATAGACCTTGGCAAAGCCAACAAGATGTTCAGGGTGGAACGGCCTGAAAACAACCTGAAAGCCTTCTACCAATCCTCGCTCCACCTGAGCCGGTATATCCGCCAGACCCTTACGGAACGGAAGTGCTCCGTGTGGATAGCGCAGCGCAACGGACGCACCAAGGACGGCCTTGACCGCACCGACCAGGGAGTGATGAAGATGTTCGGACTGAGCCGGACCGACGACAAGGTGGACGCCATGGACGAGCTGCATATCCTGCCCGTCGCCATCAGCTATGAATGGGAACCCTGCGACCTTCTCAAGGCGTTGGAACTCTATGAACGCCGCCGGATCAGCCACCACTATATCAAGAAACCCGGCGAAGACCTGACCAGCATCCTGACCGGCATCACACAGCCCAAGGGCCATGTGCATCTGGCTTTCTGCCCCAGACTGACACGGGAAGAGCTGTCGGCCTACACCGCCTTCACCGTGGGCGACTTCAACCGGGCGGTGGCGGCGCTGATAGACCGTCGCATCCATGAAGCCTACCGTCTCTATCCCACCAACTACGTCGCCCACGACCTGCGATATGGCAACAGCGACTGCCGCGACAGATACACCGGCGAAGACCGGGCGGCCTTCATCGAGCGGCTGTGCGGCCTGAAACGCTATGAGGACAGGCTGGACATGGAGACCCTGGCAGACATCTTCCTCGGCATATATTCCAACCCTGTAGAACCCCTCTGCCCATGAAACGGCCCTACATCGGGATAGGGTCGCGCATATCCCTCTTATACAAACCATACAAGAAATATACGCATTTACCTAAAAACATCAGATTCATATGAAAGAAGAAATCAGAGCCTTACTGGAAGAAGCCTTGCCCCTGGCCGACTTCGATTCCGACTGCCTTTTCGCCGAGCTGGACTCGCTGGGCGTGACCACCATCCTGATGGCCTTGTCAGAGAGATACGACATCACCCTCGACCGCAAGGACGCGACTCCCCGCAACCTGAAGAATCTCGACAGCCTCACGGCCATGGTAGAGCGCAAACTGCGGGAAGGAGCCGGGTCATGAGCCCGCTGGAAGCCTGCCTGTGCCGCCATGCCTCGGCCTGTCCGGACAGGCTGGCGTTGGTGTGCGGCCCGGTGGAGCTGAGTTACGCGCAGCTCTGGCAGGCGGTCTGCAGACGGATGGACAGTCTGTCCGCCGCCGGCCTTCACGCGGGAGAGGCATGGGTGTGTCGTGCGTCCCAGTCGGCAGAGTTCCTGACAACCTACCTGGCTGTCCATGCCCTTGGCGGCGTGATGGTGCCTCTGGAGCAGAGCCTGCCCGACGCGGCTTTCGACGAGATACGGACGGCCATGCGCGCCGCCTCCATCCCCGAAGGCACAGCCGACATCCTGTTCACCACCGGCACCACCGGACGCAGCAAGGGCGTGATGATCAGCCACGAGGCCATCCGGGCCAATGCGGAGAACCTGATAGAGGCGCAAGGCTTCACGTCCGGCCTGATGTTCGTCATCAGCGGCCCGTTGAACCATATCGGCAGCCTCTCCAAGGTGTGGCCTGTCATCCGGACCGGCGGTGCCCTGTGTGTGCTGGAAGGCATGAAAGACCTCAACGCCTTCTATGCCTCCCTGTCCCGTCCGGGCTTCCGCTTCGCCACCTTCTTAGTCCCTTCCGCCATCCGCATGCTGCTGGCCTTCAGTGGCGGGGAACTTTCGTCCTATGCCAGCGTCATAGACTTCATCGAGACCGGCGCCGCCCCTATCCGTCAGGAAGACATGGAAGAGCTGTGCAGGGTCTTGCCCCATTCCCGCCTCTATAACACGTATGCGTCCACCGAGACCGGCATTGTCTGCACCCACGACTTCAACCGTCCCGGCTGCCGCATAGCGGGATGTCTGGGCAGGCCGATGAAGCACGCCCGCATCCGGATCACGCCCGACGGCACCGTGGCTTGCCAAGGCCCCATGCTGATGACGGGCTATGTGGACGATCCGGAACAGACGGCCTCCGTCTTGCGCGAGGGACGTGTCCTCTTCACCCATGACAAGGGCGAGATCGACGCGGAAGGCCGCCTTCACCTGATCGGACGTTCGGACGATGTGATCAATGTGGGCGGCTATAAGGTGGACCCTTCCGAGGTGGAGGCGGTGGCGGCGGGCTTGCCCGATGTGGCGGACTGCGTTTGTGTCCGCGCGTCCCATCCCGTGATGGGCACCGTGCTGAAGCTGCTGGTCGTTCCGGCTGAAGGCTGTGTGCTCGACAGGAAGAAGATAGCCCGCCACATCCGTTCCCGGCTGGAGCTGTATAAGGTTCCCGCCCTTTACGAGGCTGTGCAGGCCGTCGAATACACCTACAACGGCAAGATCAACCGGAAGGCATACAGGGATAAACATGAAGGGTAAGGCATAAGGTATGGATAGAGACGGGACGTGCCGCGCCTCATGGCCATGACGCTTCTCTCCGGCGTGCCGCGCCTCTATTCCCGGCGCCACAGCTTGCCCTGGCAGGCACCAAGCTCCCGCATCCGCTTCTGCACCTTGTGGTTGAACTCATGATTCTTCAGTCCCCAGTCCGGGGCGACGAGCAGCTCCTTGGGCGACTGGGAGACGAAGCGTTCCAGCACCAGATCGGGGCGTAGACGCTGCACATAGTCCACTACCACATCGATGTATTCGTCCAACCCGAACAGGTGGAAATCCTCCGGATGGCGGGCATACTCGTCGGCCATCCGCGTGCCGCGTATCAGCTGCAGCTGATGCATCTTCAGCGTGGTCAGGGGGAGCCGGGAGACGGTGTCGGCCTGCTCGACAATGTCTGTATGCGTCTCTCCCGGCAAGCCTAAGATGACGTGTCCTCCCGTGAGTATGCCGCAGGAGGCCGTCCTCCTCACCGCGTCCGCCGCCGTCTGGAACGTATGTCCCCGGTTGATCCGCCTCAGGGTCTCATCGCGGACGCTCTCGATGCCATACTCCACCAGCAGGAACGTCTGCCTGTTCAGCCGCTCCAGATAGCGCAGCAGGCTGTCGGGCATGCAGTCCGGCCGGGTTCCGATGACCAGCCCCACCACGCCGTCCACGTCCAGCGCCTCCTCATACTTCCGCCTCAGCATGTCGAGTCCGGCATACGTGTTTGTATAAGCCTGAAAGTAGGCCAGATACTTCATGGACGGATATTTATGGGCGAAGAACCGCTTGCCTTCCTCCAGCTGCATGGCTATGGACTTGTCGGTGTGGCAATAGGCGGGATTGAACGTCTGGTTGTTGCAATACGTGCATCCGCCGAAGCCCACCGTCCCGTCACGGTTGGGGCAGGTGAAGCCCGCATGGAGCGATATCTTCTGCACCTTGAAAGGGAACACCCGTTTCAGGTAGGCGGAAAACTCGTTGTAGAGCGGGCTTTCTCCGGGGGTCAATGCTTCTTTCCTATCCATGTCAGCCGGTGCCAGATGGTTTCCAGGGGACCCCGCTTGAAGTGGCGGAACCACCAGTGTGCGAACGCCAGCTGCAGCAGGAAGAAGGCGATGCCGATGAGCAGGCTCCAGGTGGTCCCGCACGTGCGGTGCAGCTCCAGTCCGTAGCCATAGTAGAGGAAGCTTCCTATGACAGACTGGGTGATGTAGTCCGTCAGACTCATCTTCCCATAAGGGACCAGCCATTGCTGCACCTTCCCCTCATTGATCCAGTAAAGCAGCAGGAATCCGCTGACCATCACGAGCATGAAGGCCAGGTTGTACCATGAGTTCCACACGGTCTCCATCGTGGCTTTCAGGAAGGGATTGTCTAATTGCGTATAAAGGAACTGCTTAAAGAAATACAGCAGGACAGCCGCAGGCAGGGCATAGAGTCCCACGCGTTGCCAGAAGCGCATCACCCGCTCACGGCTTTCGGCGGTCAGGCGGAACAGCCCCTTGCGTCCCAGCAGCATCCCGATCATGAAGAGCGAGGCCGTCTGGAACACCCGTCCGTAGCACCATGCCCAGTTCAGGCTGGCCAGCTGCCCCGTGACGAAGTTCGCCTTGACCATCTCCCAGAAGGAGTGTCCGCCAAGCTGCGGATAGACATCCCCCAGGGAATAGACCATCTGTTGCGGATTGGCCTCCGGACAGACGAGCGCGTAAACCACCTTGCACCACTCCAACGGCTGCAGCATCAGGATGGCCGCTGTCCACGCCACCGCCTTGTCCGACCAATGCCTGACGGGCACCAGCACGAAGCCTATCAGGGCATAGAGCACCAGAATCTCGCCGGGAAAGAAGCTCGCATTGATGAAGCCGAAAAGCAGTAGCAACACCAGCCGCCACATATACCGGTTGCGGAAGTCCTCGCCCCGCTTCTCGCAGTTGTGGCTCTGTAGGTAGAAGGTGAAGCCGAACAGCAGGGCGAAGATGGCATATGCCTTGCCCGAAAACAGGAAGAACAGCATGTCCCACAGTCCCTTGTCCAACGAAGAGAGCAGGGGAGAAGTGGCTTTGGGAAAGGAATAGTAGTTGAAATGCTCGATGTTGTGGAGCAGCACGATACCCATGACGGCGAATCCGCGCAAGGCGTCAATGGCTAAGACACGTCCCTGGTTCGGACGCAAAGGGTTATTTTCCATGTCGTTTGTGGGTTTAAATGATTTCAGGGCTGCAAACGTACAGAAAAACGTTGGAATAAGCTAATGAAAAGGGAAGAAACATGTATCTTTGCAGCCAATTGCCAGCAAACAGATCATAGAACCCATGCCGATAATAGAAGTCACCTCCCTCGTCCATCCCGGTGTAGACCTGTTCAGCACCCTCACCGAAGCCCAACTGCGCAACCGTCTGGAGCCGGATAAAGGCGTGTTCATCGCTGAGAGTCCGAAAGTGATCCGCGTGGCGCTTGATGCCGGATATGAGCCTTTGGCCTTACTGTGTGAGCGGAAGCATCTCACGGGCGATGCCACCGATATCGTGGCACGCTGTTCCCACCTGCCGGTCTATACAGGCGAGCGGGATCTGCTGGCACAGCTCACCGGCTATGTACTGACGCGCGGTGTGCTGTGTGCCATGCGTCGCCCCCTTCCTCGTCCTGTGGAGGAAGTATGTGCCGGCGCACGGCGCGTGGTGGTTATCCATGGAGTGACAGATACGACCAACATAGGCGCCATCTTCCGTTCGGCTGCCGCCTTAGGCATGGATGCCGTGCTTCTCACGCGCGATTCCTGTGACCCGCTGAACCGCCGTGCCGTGCGTGTGTCGATGGGATCGGTGTTCCTAGTGCCATGGGCCTGGCTGGACACGCCGCTCACCCGGCTGAATGAGTTGGGCTTCCGCACAGCCGCTCTGGCCCTGACAGACCGTTCCATCCCTCTGGACACTCCCGTGCTGAAGCAAGAGCCCCGGCTGGCCTTGGTGATGGGGACTGAGGGCGATGGCCTTCCTCATGAGACCATTGCCCTGGCGGACTATGTGGTACGCATCCCGATGGCACATGGAGTGGATTCGCTGAACGTGGCGGCAGCTTCGGCAGTGGCATGCTGGGAGTTGGGCCTGACGGCACATGCCCGATGACGAAGCCGGCAAAGGCAGGAAAGCACGTCACTTTTTATCATGCAGACATCACCGATATTCGTTTTTTTGTATTACCTTTGTCCGCATCAACAACAGTAACAGACAGGTTTATGAGAAAACAATCAATCTTTATCCTTTTCATATGCTTTAGTGCATTGGCAAGTTATGCGGCAGGCGGCAGACAGCTTGAACTGGCGGATGTCGTGTCCGGGAAGTTCAGTCAGGAGAACATCTATGGAGTGATTCCCATTCCCGGCGACGGCGAACACTATTCCCAGCAGAATGCGGAAGGCACGCAGATCATCAAATACTCTTTCAAGACCGGAGAGGCGGTTGAGGTGCTCTTTGACGCTTCCACAGCCAGGGAGTGTCCTTTTAAGCGCTTCGACAGCTACAGCTTCTCTCCCAAAGGCGACATGCTGCTCATTGCCACCGAGACACAGCCCGTTTACCGGCGTTCCTATGTGGCCACACATTATCTATATAGCCTGAAACGGAACTTTGAAGGAAAGATCAACAACGTGGTCCAACGCCTTTCCGACGGCGGGCCTCAGCAAGTGCCGGTGTTCTCGCCAGACGGGAGCATGGTGGCTTTCGTGCGTGACAACAACATCTTCCTTGTCAAGCTTCTCTATGGCAACAGCGAGAGCCAGGTGACCGAGGACGGACGGCGCAACGAGGTGCTGAACGGCATTCCCGACTGGGTCTATGAGGAAGAGTTCGCCTTCAACCGCGCCTTGGAGTTCAGTGCCGACAGCAAGATGCTGGCCTTCGTGCGTTTCGACGAAAGCCAGGTGTCTTCTTATGCTTTCCCGCTCTTTGCAGGTCAGAAACCCCGCATGGAGATCTTTGCCAAATACCCTGGCTTCTATACCTATAAGTATCCCAAGACAGGCGAGGCCAATTCCAAGGTCTCGGTACATACCTTTGACATCCGCACGCGTGTGACCCGCCAGATGCAAGTGCCGCTGGACGAAGACGGCTATATCCCCCGCATCCGTTTCACGAAGGATCCGGACAAGCTGGCCATCCTGACACTGAACCGTCATCAAAACCGCCTTGACCTTTACATGGGCGATCCTCGAAGCACCGTCTGCAGACTGGTGTTGCGCGAGGAAAGCGACACTTACATCAAGGAAAATACGTTTGACAACATCCGTTTCTATACCGACGGCTTCAGCTTTGTCAGCGAGCGAAGCGGATTCAACCATCTGTATTGGTACAGCTTAGGCGGCAACCTGTTGAGGCAGGTCACTTCCGGAAACTATGAAGTAAAGGACTTCCTGGGCTATGACGAAGATGCCCAAACCTTCTATTACACCAGCAACGAAGGCAGTCCCTTGCGTCAAGCGCTCTTCAAGGTGGACCGTAGAGGGCGCAAGACCAGGCTCTCCGCCCAGGAAGGCACCAACCATGCGTTGTTCAGCTCAGACATGCACTATTATCTGAACCGCTATTCAAGCCTGAACACGCCTTTGCAGATCACCCTGAACGACAATAAAGGCAAGACGCTCGCCACCCTTGTCACCAACGAACGCCTGAAACAGCTTCTGTCTGAGTATGATTTGCCTCACAAGGAGTTCTTCTCTTTTCAGACCACGGACGGTGTCACACTCAATGGCTGGATGATGAAGCCGACAGGATTCTCAGCCGAGCGGCGCTATCCGGTCATTCAGTACCAATACAGCGGACCCGGCTCACAGTTGGTGCTGGACGCGTTCGGCATCAGCTGGGAGACCTACATGGCTTCACAAGGCTACATCGTTGTCTGTGTGGACGGACGTGGCACAGGCGGGCGTGGCGCGGCTTTTGAGAAATGCACCTATTTGAGTTTAGGAGTGAAAGAAGCCCGTGACCAAGTGGAGACGGCTCTTTATCTGGGCGGTTTGCCGTATGTGGATAAAGACCGCATAGGCATTTGGGGATGGAGCTTTGGCGGCTACATGACCTTGATGAGCATGAGTGAAGGCACGCCCGTGTTCCGTGCCGGTGTGGCTGTGGCGGCTGTGACAGACTGGAACTACTACGATACCATCTATGGAGAACGTTTCATGCGTACCCCCCAGGAGAATGCCGACGGCTATCGCGTCTCCTCAGCCATCAGCCGTGCCGGCAAGCTGCATGGCAGTCTGCTGCTGGTGCATGGCATGGCCGATGACAACGTACACTATCAGAATTGCGCCGAATATGCCGAACAGCTGGTACAACTGGGCAAGCAGTTTGAGATGCAGGTCTATACCAACCGCAACCACAGCATAGCGGGTGGAAATACCCGTCTGCATCTTTATACCCGTCTGACAGACTTCTTCAACCGTGAGCTGAAATGAAACAGGAACGTGTGCCTAAGCCGGAGTGGCTGAAAATCAGCATCGGATCCAACGAACGGTATGCTGCGACCAAGCGTATCGTTGAGTCTCATTGTCTGCACACGATCTGTAGCAGCGGGCGTTGTCCGAACCTGGGAGAATGTTGGGGAAGGGGGACAGCCACTTTCCTGATCGGAGGCAATGTCTGTACCCGCAGCTGCAAGTTCTGCAATACTTCTACAGGCAAGCCTTTTCCGCTGGATGCGGACGAGCCGCGGCATGTGGCGGAGTCAGTGTCGTTGATGAAGCTTTCGCACGCCGTCATCACCTCTGTGGATCGGGATGACTTGCCCGATTTGGGAGCGGCACATTGGGTGCGGACCATTCAAGAAGTGAGACGGCTCAATCCGGAAACGACGTTGGAAGTGCTGATTCCTGATTTTCAAGGGCGGATGGAGCTGGTGGACCAAGTGATCGGAGCGGCTCCTGAAGTCATCTCGCACAACATGGAGACCGTGAAGCGCATCAGTCCGCTGGTGCGCAGCGCTGCCCGTTATGAAACCAGCCTGGCTGTGATCAGGCACATTGCGGAAAGCGGAGTGACAGCCAAATCAGGCATCATGGTCGGGCTGGGCGAGACACCGGATGAAGTCGAGGAGCTGATGGACGATCTGCACGGGGCGGGGTGCGGCATTCTGACCATCGGGCAGTATCTCCAGCCCACCCGTCGGCATTATCCCGTGGCCGAATACGTCACTCCTGCCCAATTTGCCGCATACAAAGAGCTTGGATTGCGAAAGGGCTTCATGCAAGTGGAAAGCGCTCCCTTGGTGCGTTCATCCTATCATGCGGAAAAGCAAATGCTCCGGAACAAATGAAATCCCCTTAGCAGTATAGCAGAAAGATGCACGGGATTTTCGACAAGTCCGGGATCTTGCCTTGCCATTCTTTGACAGTGCGTGTCTGGATGGATTCGTCCGGACAGGTGATGTTGGCTGCAATGCAAAGGCGGGTTTGCGGGCGGCAGTTCTTCAGAATGTCTTCTGCCATCTTGTTGTTGCGGTAAGGCGTTTCGATGAAGAGCTGGGTCTGATGTTCCGTGTACGCCCGTTGCTCCAGTGCTTTCAGCTTTTTGGCGCGCTCGCCCGCTTCGATGGGCAGATAGCCATGAAAAGCAAAGCTCTGTCCGTTGAATCCGGATGCCATGACGGACAAGATGATGGACGAAGGCCCTACCAGCGGAACGACTTTCAGCCGTTTGCGTTGGGCGATGGCCACTACGTCAGCTCCCGGATCGGCCACGGCCGGACATCCGGCTTCGGAAATGACCCCCATGGACAGTCCGGTTTCCAAGGGCTTAAGATACCCCGTAAGTTCATCTGGAGAAGTATGTTTGTTCAGCGGATAAAACGTAAGCGAGTCAATGTCTATGTCTTTATCCACTTTCTTCAGGAAACGGCGGGCGGAGCGTACATCTTCCACGATGAAATGGCGGAGTTGGCGGATGATTTCTTTGTTGTAGGCAGGAAGAACCTGTTCGATGGGAGTGTCTCCCAGTGTCACGGGCAGTAAATAAAGTGCGGTATCCAATGCTGTTGCTGTTATTTTGAAGTTCGTTTTGGGGCTGTTTATGCCTGTACAGTTGGTGGGCCGGGAAAGTCGGCCGGCTTCTGAAAAAAGAAAAAGGCAGGCGGAAGATCCCTTTTGTGCGTCTGTCCGTCTGCCTGTCATGAAGTGAAGGTTATCCGTAGATGATGTTCCCGTTTTCGTCCATGTATTCCTCCAGACCTTTTTGGTAAGTGTTCATGGCGCGGAGGCTCATGCCCATGCTGGAGAATCCGCCGTCGTGGTAGAGATTCTGCATGGTTACCTTCCGGGTCAGATCGGAGAACATGACGATGCAATAGTCTGCACATTCGTCAGCCGAAGCGTTGCCCAGAGGAGACATGCGGCTGGCAAAGTCAAACAGTTTGTCCATGCCTTTCACGCCAGAACCGGCAGTAGTCATGGTAGGCGATTGTGAGATGGTGTTGATGCGCACATGGTGTTCGCGTCCGTAAATGTAGCCGAAGCTGCGTGCGATAGACTCCAGCAGTGCTTTAGCGTCGGCCATGTCATTGTAGCCGAAGAAGGTGCGTTGGGCGGCTACATAGCTTAGCGCTACAATGGAGCCATATTCAGCGATGGCATTCATTTTTTTTGCTGTTTGGATCATTTTGTGGAAAGAGATGGCGGAGATGTCCAATGTCTTGCCCAGCATGTCATAGTCCAAATCATCATATGTGCGTTTTTTGCGCACATTAGGTGACATGCCTATAGAATGAAGAACAAAATCGATCTGACCGCCTAAGACTTCCATTGAACGTTTGAATACATTGCTTAAATCTTCCACGTTAGTGGCGTCTGCAGGTATGACTTCGCAATTCAGTTTTTCGGCCAGTGCCGATACTTCGCCCATGCGGACGGCTACCGGAGTGTTTGACAGCGTAATGGACGCTCCTTCAGCAACCGCTTTCTCCGCTACTTTCCAGGCGATGGATTGTTCGTTCAGTGCACCAAAGACGATGCCTTTCTTTCCTTTCAGCAGATTGTAACTCATAATTTTGAATGTGATTTTAAAAATTATGCCGCAAAGATAGGGAAGTTTTCGCAAAAAAGCGGAACCGGAGGACGGTAAATGTATAAAATAACTAAAAATGAAAATAAAATAGCGATAAGTCTTGGTGGTTCCAAAAAAAGCCTCTATATTTGCACTCGGTAATTAAGAGGTTTTTTCATTATTATTTTTAAGTAAGAATTAGGTTAACATGAATCTTTATTATTCTCTTGCACGCCACTCGTGAGAGCAGCTTGTGAGAGAATAATATTTTTTTGGGGTCTCATTCCTTTCTCTTCCTTTTCATGATACAGAAACAGGGGGCTTCGCACTCTTGGGAATTTAACAAATCAAGCATTACCGTTTAGCCGGATCAGTCCGAAAACCCGGTCGCAAGGCGTCCGAAAAAAAGAGTTGACCGTTGAAGCAAGATCCTGTCTGGGCTTTTTTCAGCAGCATAGGTTACTTGCCAAAGTATTATTGCTTCGTTGGCCATTTAATATTGCTTCGATGGCCAAGTATTATTGCTTCGTTGGCCAAGTGTCCAATCATGCTTCGCAACCGTATTTTCCGTCTGATCCATTTATCCTATTAAGCGTTGGCCATTTTATTATAGGATGCTTTTGCAACCGGATTTTCAGACTTGCTTTTTTCTTTCTATAGATTGACCATAATATCCGTTTTTAGACACAAGATTTAAGAATATTCACTATATTTGTCGCCCGAAATGAGTATGTCACTATGAAAACGAAAGTTATTCTATATTTAATACCTTTGTTTCTTTCAGTCTTTTGTAGAGCGCAAGAGGGTCGGCTGCTCACAGTAGACAGAGAGCTGTCGAGCAGCATGATTAACGATATTTATCAAGATAAGGAAGACATTATCTGGATAGCCACCGAGGATGGGCTGAATAGTTATGACGGAACCAAGTTTGTCACTTACAGACATCAGCCGGATGACAGTTGCTCGCTGAACAATAACTATGTGCGTAAGCTGTTTGAGGATTCCAAAGGGCGTTTCTTTGTCTGCACTTTGACCGGATTGCAATTGTATGACCGCGCTACCGGGCAATTCAGAAATGTGCCTATCTTCCTGTCTGGCGGAATTTCGGCATCTGCCAATGTCTCTTCTATTTTGGAAAGGCATGATGGCACCCTTGTGGCGGTGACCAGCGGGCATGGCTTGTTTTATATTGCAGAAAAGGACGGCGAACTGTGCATGATGCAATATGAGCGTCAGCTTCCCAGCTATCTGCTTGATAACATCTATGAGGACAAGAACCATGTTTTGTGGGTAGTGGCAGGTGGAGAGGGCATTTACAGCATCGCTCCGGACAAAAAAGTGACGTTGCACGGGAGTGCCGAGGGAATAGGCTGGCCGTCTTCGGTTTGCGAGGACAAGCGTGGCAATCTTTATGCCGGTTGTCTGAAGAACGGTTTGTTCCGTTATGATCCTCAACAACAGCGTTTTGTCCATATTGACTATCCTCAAAACCCGCAACTGCCGGTGAAGACCCTTTGTGCCGCTACAGAGACCGAGCTGTATATCGGAACGGACGGCAACGGCATGAAGGTCTACAATTTGATCAGCCAGCGTGTGGAGGATCGGGAAAACGCTTCTACCAATTTTGATTTCACTAAAACCAAAGTGCACGATATTCTTATTGACAAGCAGGGCAATACTTGGTTGGGTCTGTTCCAGCGTGGTGTATTGATCCAGCCGACCATGACCAATGCGTTTTACTACATGGGGTATAAGTCTCCTGTTTACGACCTTATCGGTTCCAATTGCGTCATGTCAATATGCAAGGCGGACGATGGCATTTTGTGGATAGGCACGGACAACGATGGCCTTTACGGCATTTCTCCTGTCGGCACCCTGTACAGGCATTATACCCAGGAGGCCGGTATGCCCCAATCGGTCTCCAGCACCATTATGAGCATTTGCGAGACTTCCGATCATCGTCTTTATATCGGATCTTTCCGCGACGGTCTGGCCCGTCTGGATCCTGCCACCGGCCAATGCGTTTACATCCCTTTGCGCACTCCGGACGGCTATGAGGTGCAAAGTGTCTATAGCATCGTAGAAGACAGCAACGATCAGTTGTGGATAGGCACCTTGGGGACAGGGCTTTTCTGCATGGACTTGCGTACCGATCAGGTGCGTTCTCTGCCGATGGTCAGGAGCGGACTGGAATACAATCCTTATGACAACATTCTCAGTAACAGTTGGATAAACTGCCTTTTGCCCACGCACACTGGAAAGTTGTATATCGGAACTTATGACGGCTTGGCTTGTCTGGACTTAGTGACGGAAGATTTTGTCTCTACTTATAAGGTGAACCGTCTGTTGCCGGGGGAGGTGGTTCTTTCTTTGTGTGAAGACCAGGAAGGTTTTGTCTGGGTAGGGACTTCTTACGGCTTGCATTGTCTGAATCCTGCCAATGGTGAGATTCAGACATTCACTACCGATGACGGCCTGCCCAACAATTCCATTTCGGCCATTCAAGGAGATATGGCTGACAACCTGTGGATCAGCACCAATGCCGGTCTTTCCCGATACGATAAATACGCCAAGACTTTTGTCAACTTCCATGCGGCAGACGGGCTGCAGGGCAACGAGTTCAGCCGGGGAGCTTCTTTCAGGGGGAAGGACGGGCTGTTGTGGTTTGGGGGAACCAGCGGTGTCACCTTTTTCTATCCTGCCAGCATTTCCGAGCGGCATAGTGTCCCTCAAATCCGTCTTACAGACTTTTACCTGCACGATCGCCCTGTGCGGATGGGCATGAAGTCTGGCTCATACGATATTGTGGATGAGCCTGTGAGCCACGCTTCCAAGTTCCGTCTGGCGCATGATGACAATTCTTTCAGCATTGACTTTTCAGCCATGGAGTTTTATAATCCTGAACGCATCACCTATCAATATGCTTTCAACAGTGTGCAATGGGTCACGCTGTCGCCGGGCATCAATCGGGTGTCGTTCAGCGGGCTGGCTCCTGGCACCTACCATTTTCGGGTGCGTGCCAAAGATTATAGTGTCTATTCGGAAACAAAGGAAATCACCATTCAGATCTTTCCGCCCTGGTATGCTTTATGGTGGGCAAAGCTGTGCTATTTCATCCTGATATGCAGTGTGGGCGTTGTCGTGATACGTGAGATCCGTCAGCGTTACCGCGCACGTCAGCAGATGTTGGAACACATTCATGCTGAACAGCTGAACGAAGCGAAATTGCAGTTTTTCATCAATGTGTCTCATGAGATACGGACACCGATGTCGCTTATCATCAGTCCGTTGCATAAGCTGATGACGGAAGACCATAATCCGGACCGGCAGCGTACCTATCAGATCATCTACCGCAATGCCGAACGGATTCTCCGTCTGATAAACCAACTGATGGACATCCGCAAGATCGACAAAGGACAGATGCGGCTGAAATTCCAGCAGACCGAGATGACAGGTTTCTTGAAAGAACTGTATGCCACCTTTGAATATCAAGCCAAGATGAAACATATTGTTTTTGAGTTTCAGCCTGATATGGAGGAGTTATATTTGTGGATAGATCCTAAAAACTTCGACAAGGTTGTGCTTAACATCCTTTCCAATGCCTTCAAGTATACTCCTGAATATGGAAGCATCCGCATCGGTCTGCATACGGGTACGGACGAGGACGCTGCCAACCCGGCTTTGCGGGAATATGCGGAGATCACGGTGGAAGACAGCGGAATCGGCATCAATCCGGCAGACATCGAGCGTATATTTGACCGTTTTTACCAGTCGAGCAATTCGCAGAACAAGGGGACAGGAACAGGAGTGGGCTTGCATCTGACAAAGTCGCTGGTGGCATTACACCATGGCAGCATTTGGGCAAAGAACAACGAAGGGTGCCCCGGAAGCTGTTTCACGATCCGCATTCCTTTGGGACACGACCACCTGAAACCGGAAGAGATCGAGGCGCCGGCTGTGGAGAACGTCACAGTGGAGACGCAAGCAGAACCTCTGATGCCTTCAGCCGAGACGGATAAGGAGGAAGCGGACGTTCCGCAGCGCAGCAAGACGAACTATACGGTTTTGGTGGTGGAGGATGATGAAGAGATCAGACGTTATGTTTGTTCCGAACTGGGACGGAATTTCCATACCGAAGAGTGCGGAAACGGCAAGGAAGCTTTGTCATATGTCTTGAAGCGGACGCCAGACTTGGTCATCAGCGATGTCATGATGCCGGAAATGGACGGAATGACGTTGTGCAAGAAGATCAAGCAGAACATACATGTCAATCACGTTCCTGTCATCTTGCTGACGGCCTTGAGCGACGAGCAGAATAACATAGAAGGGCTTCATGTGGGTGCGGACGCTTACATAGCCAAGCCCTTCAACATCGAGATTTTGCGCAACACCGTTTTCAACCTGATCCGCATGCGTGAGTTGCTGAAAAACAATTATACAGGAAAGCAGAATCAGGAACAGCGACTGTCCAAGCTTTCCATGGAATCGGTTAATCCTGACGAGCAGCTGATGGACCGTGTGATGTGCTGCATCAACGAGAACCTGGACAACCCTCATTTGAATGTGGAGATGATAGCCACTGCCGTAAGCCTTAGCCGGACGCATCTTAACCGCAAGCTGAAGGAGCTGACCAATCAGGCGCCGCGTGATTTCATCCGCAATATCCGGCTTAAACAGGCCGCTTCGCTTCTGGCGGACAGTCGGCTGACCGTGGCCGATGTGGCTCTGATGACAGGATTTTCCAACACGGGCTATTTCTCTACTGCTTTCAAGGATTTGTATGGCATTACGCCTACAGCCTTTAAGGAACAAGGCATGGAGAAGACTGATGAAGGGAATCAGAAGGAGGAGACATAGGAGTCATAAGAATTTATGAGGAGAAAGCGTTTGCAGTCTGGCAAAACGCTTTCCTGCCTGTCCGGAAAAAGTTACCGGCTTGTGGCTCTTTCTGACTCCCTTCCGTTTCAGCATACGAGAACGCTTATCTCTTTCGGACTGCTGACAATGTGGGCAGGCGAGAACGCCTCCAACTCTGTGCGCGGACGGAATCCCCATGTCACGCCGCAGGCTTCCACATTGGCGTTGGCGGCAGTTTGCATGTCCACGCCGGAATCTCCCACGTACAGCGCGTCTGTGTGTTCCAGCCTGGTCATTTGCAGAATGTCTTCCACGATGGCGGGATCCGGCTTGACCGCCACGCCGTCCCGCTGCCCCAGTACGGCTGCAAAGGGGATAGAGGGGAAGTAATGGGCGATGAGCTTTTCTGTCGCCTGCTGATATTTGTTTGAGGCCACAGCCATCAGGACACCGCGTTCATTCAGGTTTTGCAGCAGTTCGGGAATGCCCGGATAGGGAAGGGTGCGGTCGGCATTGTGCAGGTTGTAGTAGGGGATAAACTCACTTCGCATTCTCCGCACGTTCTCTTCCGTCTTTTCTCCTTCGGGCAGGGCGCGTTCGATAAGTTTGTTGATGCCATTGCCCACCATTTGCGGATAGGCACTAAGGTCGTGTGTGGGATATCCTAAAGCTTGCAAGGCATAGTTGGTGCTCAAGCCCAAATCATCGATGGTGTTGAGCAGGGTGCCGTCCAAATCGAATATTACCAATTTCTTCATGTTACATCTCATTTGTTAGTTTTGCGGCAAAGATAGAGATATGCGGCGATAATATCGGTTATTATGGAGAGATACAGCGCATTAAAGAAAGTTAAATCTGGAGAGAATCATTTGAGCGTAGCTTTCTTTTACTATATTTGCATATCTTTCAGCAAAGGAGGCATAAGGACAGAAAACCGTCTTGCAGGACGGGGTATTGGCTTTTTTGACGACAAGCAACTCTCTTTATACACAATCTTTCTCATGTACATTTGAAAATAAATGAGAATTTGATCAGGTAATTAAGAACATTTTTCAAGTGGGAAGCCGGTATCGGGAGATGGCGGCTTTTTCCGTATATTCCCGTTTTGCCATGGGGCACTTGCCGCTTTCGAGTTGTTTTTACGAATAAATAGTGAATATTCCTTTCGATTCTTTCTTTTTTGTCTGCATTCTGTTATCTTTGCCGCGTCATCTTTAAAACAGACAAAGGAAAATGGACAAATATAGAATAAAGACCTTTCATGCTTTGAGCCGCTCCTGGATGGCCGGCATTCTCTTCCTGCTGCTGTGTTGTGCAGGACAGCCTTTGGCGGCGCAAGAGGCCATGGTATATACACCCGACAATCTGCCTAAGGTACATTTGCAGAACAAGTACCGCTATACGTGTGATCCCGAACACATCCTCTCTCCCGCAGCGACAGACAGCATCGACCGCATGCTTTACCGCCTGGAACAGCAGACGGGCATCGAAACGGTGGTGGCTGTAGTGCCCAGTATAGGCGATGCCGACAGTTTCGACTTTTGTCACGAATTGCTCAATTCATGGGGTGTAGGGAAAAAGGGAAAGGACAACGGACTGGTCATTCTGCTTGTTACCGGGCAGCGGCGCATACAGTTCTATACGGGCTATGGCCTGGAAGGCCCTTTGCCTGACGCCATCTGCAAGCGCATCCAGACACAAGAGATGATTCCCTACCTGAAAGACGGACGTTGGAGCGAGGGTATGGTGGCCGGTGTGCGCGCCGCGTGTGCGCGGCTGGACGGCTCGATGGAAAATGAGGGAGACAGCGGGGACAGCCTTTTGAGCGGAGGCACGATTGTCGTTTTATTGTTTCTCTTTTTCTTAGCCGTCTGGGTGGCGGTGGCTGTAGCTTCTAATAAGAACCGTTCCATCCGTTGTCCCAAGTGCCGGAAGCGTGTCTTGAAACGGGCCAGCAGCCAGACGGTCTCTTTCCATAACGGAGTGAAGACAGAAGATGTCATATATATATGCCAGAATTGCGGACATGTGGTTACCCGCAGGGAGCGTCACAACTATAACAATCGCAGCAACGGAGGCGGCTGGGGCGGACCGGTTATCTTTGGCGGATTCGGAGGCTTCGGCGGAAGAGGCGGTGGAGGAGGTTTCAGCGGAGGCAGTTTCGGCGGCGGAAGCGGAGGCGGCGGGGGAGCCGGATCGGACTTCTGACATCAGGAATGAATCAAAATAATCTATTTAATAAAGCAAAAAAGTAAAGTATGAAAAAGACAACAACCATCATCATTGTAGCAGTCGTCGTATTGGTAGCCATTTGGGGCGTAACGGGTTATAACGGTCTCGTTTCGATGGACGAGGGGGTGAGCAACCAGTGGGCCAATGTGGAGACACAGTACCAGCGCCGTGCCGATCTCATCCCCAATCTGGTGAATACCGTCAAAGGCTATGCCTCACACGAGCGGGAAACACTGGAGGGAGTGATCGAAGCCCGCAGCAAAGCTACACAAATCAAAGTGGATCCCAGTGACCTGACTCCTGAAAAGCTGGCTGAATATCAGGCCGCGCAAGGCCAGCTGGCTTCGGCCCTGGGCAAGCTTCTGGCCATCAGCGAACGTTATCCCGACCTGAAGGCCAACCAGAACTTCCTGGAGCTGCAGGCTCAGTTAGAGGGTACGGAAAACCGCATCAATGTGGCCCGCAAGAATTTCAACGATGCCGCACGCGCCTACAACACGGCTATCCGCCGTTTCCCAAAGAACATTCTGGCTGGCCTCTTTGGCTTTGACAAGCGTGCCTATTTCGAGGCGCAAGAAGGAGCGGAAGTGGCGCCGACAGTAGAATTCTGACTATAAAGGATGAAAAGGAGGAGTGCCGCCATTGCCGCCTGTTGAATTCTCTTTTAAAATAAAGGCCGGAGGCTGTCCTGACTGTAGGCATGGCTTCCGGTCTTTTTTTGTCTGTCTTTCATTCTTGTCTGATCCATGCGTGAGACTGGTTGGACGCCACGCGTGCGGCGGAAGGGCGGGACGCGTGCGGTGGAAGGGCGGGGCGCGTGCGGTGGAAGGGCGGGGCGCGTGCGGTGGAAGGACTGTATCAATGCTTTCCTGTTTTGTGACAGAATATAGAGTGCGCAGATTGAAAAATGTTGTCTGTGTTGATTGCTTACACCCAGTCTGACTCCCTTTTTATATCTTTTTATGTGATGAATCCTTCACACTTTCACCGTGCTTCCATCTGTTTGATTTTCTATTGAATACGGTGAAAGATTCACAGCCGGTAGCCTTCACCCCCCCCTTGCTTTCACAATTCGCTTCCGTCTGTTCCTGTGAAACTTCCTCTGTGAATGATTTGTATACTCTATTTGCATGATTTGTATACCCTGGTGAGGGGCGTGAAAGCGGCTCTTTTGCATATGTTTCACTGAAATGCTTTGTGTGTCAGTGCTCTATAAGGTGGTGAAGGCGTGAAGGCTGTTTGGCGATGAACGGATGGGAGGCTGTGCAGGCAGCTTATGAAAGCAGGCGGGTTTTGCCCCTGTGCAAGGACTGTGCAACTATTCAATAAGAAAAGAGAATAGAAACAACAAGAAAACGAAGTGGAACCAATAAGAAAACGGACGTTTATCAAACTGGTCCTGAATGGCTGGAAGAGAGAAAGGTCGGACACGGTCAGCCTTATTGCGTTTGGCAGTCAACGGTGCCGTGTTTGAAAAGCGGATGCATAGGGAGGAATGCTTTCTGAAAAAATGCTTTTTCTTCCGTTCAAGGGAGAAAAATCCATTTGTAAATATTATCTTTGCAGAAATAATACAAGTAAATCTATGATTAGCAATGAAATCAGTTTTCTTCTCCCTGAAATTCAGGCTTATTTGGCAGGGTTGCCTGTGAAACGGGCCTGGCTGCTTGGCACTTGCCCGCAGGGCAGGGAAGAGTCGGGAAGCGGTATTGGCATTTTGTTCCAATATGCCGAAGGCGAGGAAGGGGCACCGTTGGCGGCAGTCTCACACATTGCTGTCGTTTTGGGCAAACTGCTGAGACGGCCGGTAGATCTGTTTGAGGATGATTGTCTGTTGCCGTTCGCTACAGGTAATAGATGTGGAGAGAGGATTCTGATTTATGAGAAAGACATGACAACAGCAAAAGATCAGTATACCTCAATAGAAATATGTGCCGGTGCTGGCGGACAGGCGTTGGGGCTTGAAAAAGCCGGTTTCACTCATGTGAAATTAGTAGAATATGAAAAGGACTATTGTGAATGTCTTAGGCGCAACCGTCCGCAATGGGATGTGCAATGTTTGGATGTTCATCACTTTGACGGGACACCCTTTCGGGGACGGATAGATCTGCTGGCTGGTGGTGTGCCATGCCCACCCTTCAGTGTGGCAGGCAAACAATTGGGTGCTGAGGATGAACGTGACTTGTTTCCGCAAATGCTTCGGCTGGTGAGAGAAATCAATCCGCGTGTTGTCATGATAGAGAATGTGCGGGGATTATTGGATCCTAAATTTGATGCATATCGGCAGAACATATTAAAGGAATTGGAGGATTTAGGCTATCGTCCTCATATCCAATTGCTGAATGCTTCCGATTACGGGGTGCCTCAATTGCGTCCTCGGGTTGTCATTGTAGGAATCCGGAAAGATCTACATGATCTGTTTGCTTTTCCTGAAAAACGGTCGGAAGAAACGCTGACTGTGGGAGAAACTCTTTTTGACCTGATGTCTGCCAATGGTTGGAGACAAGCTTCCGAATGGAAAACTAAGGCAAACAAAATAGCTCCGACCCTTGTGGGCGGGAGCAAGAAGCATGGCGGCCCGGATCTGGGACCGTCACGGGCCAGACGGGCATGGGCTGAATTGGGGGTGGACGGAAAAGGGGTGGCCAATGAAGCTCCCGCTGCGGATTTTGAAGGCATGCCGAGGCTCACACCAAGGATGTTGGCACGTCTGCAGGGCTTTCCTGATGATTGGGATTTCGGGACAAAAAAGACAACAGCCTGCCGCATGATAGGCAACGCCTTTCCGCCGCCTGTAGCTATGAAAGTCGGTTTACAAATAAGAAAAGTGTTGGATTATGAAAAGTGTACTTATAGCAGAAGCAAGAAAGAAGTATCATCAAGAACTGCTGTCTAAGGGTGTATTGACTATTGATAGCAAAGGCGTATCAAGCAATGCTGACAGCTCGTCCAAACTATCTGTCCGCATCGCTCAAGGCATTGCCGAACGGCTTATGGCTGAAGTACACGAAAAAGCTGTAGGACAAACGTCAGGCGCTAAATTTGAACAAATAAACATGAATTTTCTAAGGGATACGTTCCCTAACTTGCAGAATCTGCGTCCGGGAAAATGGCATATAATCAAGCTTGGAAACCGCAACTCAGTCAAGGCTAGCAGTTTCGCGCAATATGAACATTTGGAATATTTGAACCAACTGACCAGAAGTGATGCCCGACTGGCAGCCTGCATGGGCAACGACTATATGGTTGCGCCTGATGTGGTCATTTATCGGGAAACGGAACCTGACGATACAATAAACGCGACATTGGCAGTTGTGGACGGCTGCATTTCCCGATTGGCGGATATACGGGAAAGTAATGGAGGACTTCCCATTTTGCATGCTTCCATTTCTGCCAAATGGACTATGCGTAGTGACCGGGCGCAAAATAGCCGGACGGAAGCTTTAGGACTTATCCGCAATCGGAAAGGCCGTTTGCCACATATTGTGGTGGTGACAGGAGAACCTATGCCAGCAAGACTTGCTTCCTTGGCCATGGGAACGGGCGATATCGACTGCGTCTATCACTTTGCTTTATATGAATTGATTGAGGCGGTGAAAGACACACAGGCGGAAGATTCCATCGAACTCTTAAACATATTGATTCAAGGAAAACGACTAAAAGACATCAGTGACTTGCCATTGGACTTAGCTGTATAAAATTTGGATAGAAACTAAAAAACATTTCATACCATTATGAGCAATCAAAGATACATGATGCGCGGCGTAAGCGCATCGAAAGAAGACGTTCACAACGCCATTAAGAACATTGATAAGGGAATTTTCCCAAGGGCTTTCTGCAAGATCATTCCCGACATCCTGGGCGGAGATCCGGAGTATTGCAACATCATGCATGCCGACGGCGCGGGCACCAAGTCCTCGCTGGCCTACCTCTACTGGAAGGAGACGGGCGACCTCTCGGTGTGGAAAGGCATCGCGCAAGATGCTTTGATCATGAACATCGACGACCTGCTTTGCGTGGGCGCGGTGGACAATATCCTCGTCTCCTCCACCATCGGGCGCAACAAGCTGCTGGTGCCGGGCGAGGTCATATCGGCCATCATCAACGGCACGGACGAGCTGCTGGCCGAACTGCGCGGGATGGGCGTGGGAGTCTACGCCACAGGAGGTGAGACGGCCGACGTGGGCGACTTGGTGCGCACCATCATCGTGGACTCGACCGTGACCTGCCGCATGAAGCGTGCGGACGTGATCGACAACGCCAACATCCGTCCGGGCGATGTCATCGTAGGGCTTGCCAGCTATGGCCAGGCTACGTATGAGAAGGAGTACAACGGCGGCATGGGCAGCAACGGCCTGACCTCGGCACGTCACGATGTCTTTGCCAAGTATCTGGCTGAGAAATATCCGGAGAGCTATGACCATGCCGTGCCACAGGAGCTGGTGTACAGCGGTGCGCTCAGCCTGACGGACACCGTGGAGGGCAGCCCCATCGACGCAGGCAAACTGGTGCTTTCACCCACCCGTACCTATGCCCCGGTGGTGAAACGGTTGCTGGATGCCCTGCGTCCGGAGATTCACGGCATGGTACACTGTTCGGGCGGCGCACAGACCAAGGTGCTGCACTTCGTAGGTGACAACTGCCTCGTCATCAAGGACAACCTCTTCCCCGTACCCCCGCTGTTCCGCACCATCAAGGAGCAGAGCGGCACGGAGTGGGATGAGATGTACAAGGTGTTCAACATGGGCCATCGTCTGGAGGTCTATCTCTCGCCGGAGCACGCCGAGGAGGTCATCGCCATCAGCAAGTCGTTCAACATCGACGCGCAGGTCATCGGCCGCATCGAGGAGGGCGAGAAGCGGGAGCTGATTATACGGAGCGAGTTCGGGGAGTTCA
>CALUOU010000003.1 GCA_944322335.1 uncultured Bacteroides sp. | reverse complement strand
CTGCGTGCCACAAAAAAGCATTGAATAATTTGGTAATATGGAACAAAAGCACTACCTTTGCAGCCGCAAAAAGAAAAGCACCCTTAGCTCAGTTGGTAGAGCAACTGACTCTTAATCAGTGGGTCCAGGGTTCGAATCCCTGAGGGTGTACAAAAAGGAGGATTTAATCCTCCTTTTTTATTTACACATAATAGAAATCTTACACCATTTCGGGATCAGGCAGGCACCGTGTTGCAAAAATTGGGCTCAGTCTGAAAAGACGGTTGCAAGGTAGCTGGAAGAAGTAGGTTGATCATCGGGACAAAATCCTGTCCGGGCTTTTTTTCAGCAGCATAGGTTACTTGCCAAAGTATTATTGCTTCGTTGGCCAAGTGTCCAATCATACTTCGCAACCGTATTTTCCGTCTGATCCGAAAATTGTCTTTAGGAGAATCGATGACGTGTTGACAAAGGTGTCAATAAGGCACTTCCCCTTTATACAACAAGACCAGATTGGGGTAGACGACTCCATCAGTGCATGTAAACTGGATGGAGAGAATGAAATGGCGGAAGAAACAGGACTGACGGAAAAAGAAATTCGGAATCAACCGCACGTAAGCGGCAGGCTGACGCAACATTTCCTCCACATCTACCATCATCACATAATTATAGGTAGGGGCGAGACAGCCTATCCCTTCTTCATATCCCGGCGAACCGGCCAAAACCTCTTTGTCTGCCATCATCTGCATGTAGGCGGAAAGGCTGTTCGCATCAGGAGCCAGCAATAAAGCGTCTTCATAAAGACAAAAATAGGTGGAGAGAGCGGTCTGGGTAATGCCCGTCAGTTGAATCAGCAATGTATTGTTGGCACATTGATACAGCACATACTCCTTGCCCTGCACAGAGCAGACCTGTTTGCCGATTTGCGAATGATTCTCCACCAGCCGTTTCAGTTCCTGTTCTGCAAACGCCCTGTTTTTCAAAGGAATGCGCAACACGGCGTATGGAAAACAGGAGGAATCGGCCTGGCGAGGATAAAACAGACAAGAAAGGACATGCCCCTGCGCACACCGATCCAAATAGTCCATCCACCTGCGGTCGTTCTGCTTGACGTTTTCCGAATAAACAGCTTGGGAATAGGCCATGTGGGAAGTGAAATCAAACATGGCTTGACGGTCTGACAAGGCCCAACAGGTATAAAAAAAGGTAGTCATCGGAAGCTGTTCGCCAAAGAAGCCTTCAACAGGCTGCTGCTGTTTCAAAGCATTCATAAAAGTGCGGGTAGTGTCGGATCCATAACTGACCCCGGAACAATAGATGGCATCCTCGTTCAGCTGAAGGTCAAATTCCGCCCAGCTGCCTAAACGTGCCTCCGAATGCAGCTCGTCCGCCTTTTTCCCCATCTCAATAGAACGCATGCGCATGTAGATTGTAGCCGAAACATTCATAGGATCGCTCGCATACATCCGCTTGAACGAAGCCAGTTCCATCAATGAACTTTTGCTCTGATAAGCATCTATCACCTGCTCTACCAGCCGGCTTTGGAAACTGGCTACCAAGAATTCGGGTGTAAAATAAACAGCCAGCGTCCGCCCATCGGCCATGGCATAAAGCAATATTTTCTCCCCTTTGTATTCCTGCTCTTTCGAAGGAAACACATTGGAGCAATATTTCCGCATGAAATTCTCCACCAGTGCGGCGTCTCCTTCCCCCAAGCTGCAATATAAGACCTGATTGACGGGATTATCCGGTTCGTGAAAGCTGATAAGCATCTTATTCATCTGTTTGCTCAGACCATGGGGAGTATCATCCACCAGCAAATACAGATATTTCTTCAAATAGACAAAAAGCTCCGAAATATAGAGGAAATGGTTGTCTTTGCTGCATGCCAACTGGTTGACCTCTTCCACCAGATTGGCCATGCGGTCTGTCTCCAGCACTGCAATGGCATCTTGGGGAACCAACGCATAGAGATTGAAATCCTTCCCCCTATCTGCCGCACTCAAACGCCAATAGGAGTAGACTCCAAACCCTGCACACAGCAAAACGATGCACGCAATGACTACAATTCGTATAAGATACCGAAACTTCATGATCCTCTATCGACAAGTTTCGGCAAAAATAGACATTTCTATTAAAAAAACAAAAGAAATATTCAAAAAGTTTAGATATCTATTTCCATCCCATCGTAAGCGAAATGCATATCTGGTGGCAATTGACGGTCGATCTCTGCGTGCAGACCGGCATGATGACTCATATGAATGAAGTAAGTTTGTCTGGCTTCCACCCTGCGAGCCGCTTCCACCGCTTCTGACAAGCTCTGGTGAGTAGGGTGAGGCTGAGGCCGCAAAGCGTTCATAACCAACACCTCAACCCCCTTCAGCAATTCGTATGACTCATCAGGCATCGCAGACATGTCAGTCACGTATCCCAGCTTTCCGTCTATCCGGTAACCCAATATGGGCATCCGGCCATGCATCACCCTGAGGGGCATTACCTCCGTTTGGTTCACTTGAAAAGGAATGCCTGCCTGAACCTCTTTCAAACAGATACGCGGAACGCCCGGATACTTGCGTTCAACAAAGCAATAAGGCATCCTCGCCCGCAGATGTCCGGCTGTATAAGTGTCCGCATACACAGGTATCTCACCAAATTTACAGAAAGGACGAAGGTCATCCAATCCTCCGACATGATCATAATGCTCATGCGTGACCAGCACACCCTGGATGGGCCTGAAAGACTCCATACGCAACATCTGTTCCCTAAAATCCGGCCCACAGTCGATCAGCAAATCAGCATCGGCTGTATGCACCCAAGCTGAGGTGCGCAAGCGGTTGTCACGCTTATCATTCGATGAGCAGACCGCACACCGACACCCGATTTCGGGCACCCCAGTAGAAGTTCCGCTTCCTAATATTCTCAGTTTCATCCGCTATCCAAATAATCTTTTTTGTAAGTTTTTGAGCTATAAGGCACTTATAGACTAAAAACAGCCACTTGTCAGCTTATAAGCTCATGCTATCACATTCACTTCAGGAGAGATCCTCACTCCAAATTTCCGGTAAACAGAAGCTTGCACAGCCTGAGCCAAAGCCATAATCTCCCTTCCGTCAGCCCCTCCCCGATTGACCAGCACCAAGGCTTGCTTCTCATACACGCCTGCCGCTCCTTGATTTTTACCCTTCCAGCCACACTGCTCTATCAGCCAACCGGCCGGAAGTTTAACCAACCCTTCTCCCGCAGGATAATGAGGCATGTTCGGATAGATCTGAAGCAAGGAATCAAACTGCGCTTGCGGCACCAATGGATTCTTGAAGAAGCTTCCCGCATTTCCCAACTGGCCAGGATCCGGCAATTTTCGGTTACGGACAGCCAGAACGGTCTCACGGATCGTCCGCAAATCACACCGGCCTTGGGCTTGCACCTCCTGAAGCAAGGTGCCGTAGCCCAAAGAATAATGTTCCTGCTTGCTCAGACAGAAACGAACATAGGTCACAAACACGTGTTTCATCTCCTGCTTCTTGAAGAGGCTGTCCCGATAGGCGTATTCACATTGGCCAGCTTCATAAACCTTTTTCTCACCATTCATATTGAAGGTCTCCACTTGATAAATCAGATCTTTCACCTCCACCCCGTATGCTCCGATGTTCTGCACGGCACTGGCTCCTACCTCACCCGGAATGCCAGACAAGTTTTCGACCCCATACCAACCACGCTCCACACAAATGGCAACAAAGTCGTCCCAGACAATTCCCGCACCCACACGAACCAACACCTTGGCATCGTCTTCCGACAAAATTTCCATGTCGCGAATAGCCGAATGCAGAATCGTCCCCTCATAATCGTTGAGAAACAGCAGGTTGCTTCCCCCGCCTATATGAAAATAAGGAGATGTGATACGGCCTTCCCTTATCCATGTTTCCAACTCTTCCTCTGAACGGTATTCCAGCCAATGGCGGGCTTTCACCTTCAAACCAAATGTATTAGGTATTTGTCTATCCATAAAAATAAAAATTGTATATAAGTAAGACATCAGACTCAAGCATATCTTGCCCGAAGGGATCTTGAGAGCCGACCGTCATGCGGAGAACAGGCGATAAGTCCTAAATGCTTGTATCCTCATATTTATATAACTCCCATTCCTTTCCTCCACGTTTTCTGAAATAGAAAATATTGGAGTATCCGTTTCCAATGCCGTTCACTTTCAGAATTTTCGACTCGGACAGATCCTCGTTTTTCTGCCCGTAATTGATGTTAGACAGACTGTCTGTGGGCAAAGCAGGCCGAAACGCAAACCACTGATCAATGTCCAACGTTGTCTCCAAAATGGAAAACTCATCATCGGGATCCAAGGTAATAAACAACAGGGGCTTGCGTACATGCTGACGCTGGTACACACTGTCGGAAGCGAAACGGACGTAGAAATCCACAAAGTTCTCGTTTTCATCTTCCTCCACTGGCCGCACATTGACAGCCTCCAGCATCCACATACCTTTGATGCGTTCGAAATAGTACTTTTTCACCTTATGTTCCCGCAGCAAAATCCACTCCACCTGCACAGAAGTCAAAGAAGTATCGCCCACTAAATCCATATCGGCCTCATTGTCGAAAAGCAGAGTGTAATAGTTTTGATTGGAAAATAAATGGTCATGTTTCCAGTCCTTCTCTTCTATCTTCAGGGGCGTATCTTCATCATAATAAGGTAAAGGGAAAATGGTACGCTGTCGCTGGAGGTTATCGTCCGCAGCATAGTTGAAAATAAAATCATCGAACAGCTCATCCGCCTCAATAGGATGAGGCGCTTCTTCTGGCTTTGCCACAGGCACAGTATCCGCTTTCCGCTTCTGCTTCCACGAGGCAGAATCCACCATTTCCGTTATAGCCGAAAACGGCTGTTTAACCTTTTTCTCTCTACAGGAGGAGCATACCGCCAACAGCAGCAAGAATCCCCAAACTACTTGTTTCATCGCTTATCGGACTCTGCTCACTTGGTTAGTTTATTCTTCAGTTTTTCCAGCATATCCACCGTCATAGTCTCCAAATCATAGCGGGGTTTCCAGGCCCATTCCTCACGGGCACAAGTATCGTCCAATGAATCCGGCCAGCTGTCAGCAATGGCTTGTTTCAAAGGATCCACCTGATATTCCATTTCAAAATCGGGAATATGTTTCCTGATCTCCGCATAAATGATTTCGGGCGAAAAGCTCATGGAAGCGATGTTGAAAGCGTTCCGATGTATCAGCCGGGCTGGATCCGCCTCCATCAGTGAAATGGCGGCATGCAAAGCGTCGGGCATATACATCATGTCCATAAAGGTATCCGGCCGCAACGGACATATAAATTTCTCGCCTTTCACAGCCGAATAATAAATGTCCACCGCATAATCGGTCGTGCCCCCTCCTGGAGGAGTCACATTGGAAATAATGCCAGGAAAACGCACTGCACGAGTGTCTACACCATACTTAGTAAAATAATAGTCGCTCAGCAATTCGGTCGTCACCTTTGTCACTCCATACATGGTACGCGGACGCTGAATGGTGTCCTGCGGTGTCTTGACATGAGGAGTCGACACTCCAAACGATCCAATAGAACTGGGAGTGAACACCGCACATCCATACTCACGGGCTACTTCCAACACATTCCACAGCCCATCTATCCCGATTTTCCATGCCATGGCCGGACGGCTTTCCGCCACAACAGACAACAAAGCGGCCAGATTGTAGATGGTATCCACCTTGAACTGACGAGCCACCACCTCAATGGACTGACGGTCGGTCACATCGGCAATGGCTGAAGGTCCTGATGCTTTCAACTCTCCTTGGGGCATAGAACTGGGAATATAACCCGCTATCACATGGTCATTCCCATAGCGTTTGCGCAATTCCAACGTAAGTTCCGAACCTATTTGTCCGGTGGCCCCTATCACCAAAATATTTTTCATACAAATCTTTTAAGTTGCTTAATAATCCGCAAATATACGCATTTCTATCATCTTGCTATTGCTTATTCCAAGAAAAATGATGTTCTTTGTGGAACTCGTAATAAAAAAACTCAAATAAATAGAATACTATGTACGGTAAAATGAAAGACTACCTCAGCCAGACACTTGCTGAGATAAAAGAAGCCGGACTCTATAAAGAAGAGCGGCTTATCGAGAGCGCACAACAAGCAGCCATCACCGTGAAGGGGCAGGAGGTGTTGAACTTTTGCGCCAACAACTACCTGGGGCTGGCCGACCATCCCCGACTGATTGCCGCCGCCAAAGCCATGATGGACCATCGTGGCTACGGCATGTCGTCTGTCCGCTTCATCTGTGGCACCCAAGACATCCACAAAAAACTGGAAGCAGCCATTTCCGACTATTTCCACACGGAAGACACCATTCTCTATGCAGCTTGCTTCGATGCAAACGGCGGTGTGTTCGAGCCGCTTTTCACCGACCAAGACGCTATCATCTCTGATGCCCTGAATCATGCCTCGATCATCGACGGAGTACGGCTGTGCAAAGCCAAACGTTACCGCTATGCCAATGCTGACATGGACGAACTGGAGAAATGCCTGCAAGAAGCACAGAGCCAACGTTTCCGAATCGTGGTGACCGACGGCGTATTTTCCATGGATGGCAATGTGGCTCCTATGGACAAGATTTGCGAACTGGCAGAAAAGTATGACGCTTTAGTCATGGTGGACGAGTCACATTCAGCCGGCGTGGTGGGAGCTACAGGACATGGCGTGAGTGAGCTCTATAACCTTCATGGCCGAATTGACATCTATACCGGCACCTTAGGCAAAGCCTTCGGAGGCGCCATGGGAGGATTCACCACAGGACGTAAAGAAATCATTGACCTTTTGCGCCAACGCAGCCGCCCCTACCTGTTTTCCAATTCAGTGGCACCGGCCGTTATCGGTGCCAGTCTTGAAGTGTTCAAAATGCTAAAAGAAAGCAATGCCCTGCACGATAAGCTGGTTGAGAATGTCAACTACTTCCGTGACAAAATGATGGCTGCCGGATTTGACATCAAACCAACCCAGAGTGCCATATGCGCCGTCATGCTCTATGATGCAAAACTCTCTCAGACTTATGCGGCGCGCTTGCAGGAAGAAGGCATCTACGTAACGGGATTTTATTATCCGGTCGTGCCGAAAGGCCAAGCCCGCATCCGAGTGCAAATCTCTGCCGGACACGAGAAAGCACACCTCGACAAATGCATCCAGGCTTTCATCAAAGTGGGCAAGGAACTTGAAGTCCTGAAGTAATGATTAATATTAGACAGTAAGAAAAGGAGTTATAGGGAACTAAGAGGAGTTACAAGCCGATGCCATTGATAAACACGCTCTGCTATTATTCTCTTGCCCCTGAGCGAAGCGATAATTCCCTATAACTCCCAACAATAGCATAAATTGCTGCTTATGCAAGACAAGCTGAAACTTCCCAACAACTTGTTTTTCTCCGAAGTGGAACAATGGCTGGCGGCAGAACGTAGCGTGGAACTTCCAGCAAAAGGGCGAAGCATGTGGCCTTTCGTGGTGGAAGGACGTGACAAGATTGTGCTACGCCGACCTGCAACGGTTCGGATGGGAGATATCGTACTGGCCCGTATGGAACAAAGCCGATATGTGCTGCACCGAGTATATCGTTTGGAAAAAGACGCAATCACCCTGATGGGTGACGGCAACTGTTACGTCCAAGAGCATTGCCGCCTTTCGGACATATGCGGCGTAGCTACGGAAATCGTGCGCAAAGGACAGCGGGTGGATTGCCGCTCACGCCGGGAACAACGGTTGTGGAGACTATGGAAACAGCTGTTGCCAGTGCGCAAGTGGTTGCTGAGGATTTATCGGCTTTACTTACAAACTCACAAACGGAAATGCATATAAAAGAATGCCTGCTATGGCTCTGGAAAACATCGCAAGGAATCCGCCTATCCATCGGATGGAGCGGAGGAGTGGGGATCGTACATGCGGGAATCTCTCTTTTTTTTGTCTATGTCTGCAAATGCCTGATCGATATCGCCACCGGACATAGCCAAGGGAACTTAAAGCTCTGGATAGGAATCATGTTGGGCTGCATGGCAGGACAATTGTTGCTGTCTGCCTTCCGCAGCCAATGGAACAACCGGATAGAAATCAGACTCTGCAGCCGATTGCGCCAGCAGCTGTTCGACCACCTGATGCTCAGCCAATGGAAAGGGGAGAAGACCCGACACACCGGCGATATGCTGAACCGCATAGAAGAAGACACCCTGACCGTGTCTGATGCTTTGTGCCGCACCGCTCCGAATATTGTCATCACATTTTTCCAATTGGCCGGCTCCTTGTATTTCCTGGCGAAACTGGATGTACGGCTCACCGGTATATTGATCTGCATCATGCCTTTGGCACTGTTGTTCAGCAAGACATATGTGAGAAACATGCGGAAAATCTCCAGAGACATCCGTGAGACGGACAGCCGTGTCCAAAGCTTCCTGCAGGAGCATCTGCAGCATAGCCTCCTCATCCGCGCCTTGGAATATACCAAGCAGGCTTCCTGCAAACTGACCAGCCTGCAAAATCACTTACGCCGACAGGTCATCCATCGCCTGAACTATTCCACTTATTCCCGACTGATGGTCCAGACAGGCTTCGCAACAGGTTATGCTGTAGCTTTCCTGTGGGGCATTTTCGGATTATATGAAGAGACAGTGACTTTCGGCATGATGACCGCGTTCCTACAGTTAGTGTCACAAGTGCAACGCCCCATGGTGGAGCTAAGCCGACAAATACCTGCTTCGATCCGTGTGTTCACTTCTGTGGAACGACTGAACGAGCTATATGCCCTGCCCCTGGAAAAGCAGGGCAGCCCCATCCGTATAGAAGGCTGCGCCGGCATCCGGATTCGAGAACTTTCGTTCACCTATCCTGGAGGCAGACGGAAAGTGCTCGACCACTTTTCTCACGATTTCACTCCTGGGAGCCTGACAGTCATCGTAGGAGAAACCGGTGTAGGTAAAAGCACACTGGTTCGGCTTCTGCTATCCCTTCTGTCTCCTCAGGAAGGGAATATCACGCTCTATAACCATCTCGGACAAGAAGCCTCAGCCTCTCCTCTAACCCGATGTAACCTGTCATACGTGCCCCAAGGAAACTCCTTGATCAGCGGAAGCATCCGTGAAAACTTACTGATGGGCAACCCGCAAGCCTCGGAGGCTTCCTTACGCGCCGCTCTTCATGCTGCCGCAGCTGACTTTGTGTTCCAAATGCCAGAAGAATTAGACACCCCTTGCGGCGAACGAGGCAGCGGCTTCAGCGAAGGTCAAGCCCAGCGCATCGCCATCGCACGCGGCTTGTTGCGTCCAGGCAGCATCTTGCTCCTGGATGAGCCGTCCTCTGCATTAGACGCAGCCACTGAAGAACTTTTGCTGAACAGGCTTTCTGCTCTCGTCCATCATAAGACCCTCCTGCTCATCACCCACCGGGAACACCTGGCTCAACTTTGCACTTCTTCTCTCTCTCTGAAAATCGAGAAATAGATTTCTGAAAACGCCAATTCCAGCCGACACTTCCCGATGGCGAACCGTCTTTCATTGCCTTAAGCTTTCCTCCAATGCCTTGCGCAACCGTCCCTTGACATCGGTCATCGGGATCTCCCTTCCCAATTCCCGCTGTATGGAAGTAACCCCTTTGTCTATAAATCCACAAGGATGGATATACTGGAAATAGCGCAAATCCGTGTTGACATTCAAAGCCAGTCCGTGCATAGTGACAAAACGGCTGCTTCTCACCCCGATGGCACAAATCTTCCGTGCTGCCGGTGTATGACCTTCAATCCATACCCCCGTAGCGTGTTCCATCCGTCCTGTCTCAATGCCATAAGAAGCACACACACGAATGACAGCCTCTTCCAACAAATGAACGTAATCTTTCAGTCCCAAAGAAAAATCTTCCAGATTCAGAATTGGATAGCAAACCAATTGTCCTGGTCCATGATATGTTATATCCCCTCCCCGGTCAATGTGATAGTACGTAGCCCCTATCTGGGCGAGCTGCTCTGCGGCAAGCAACATGTTTTGCTCTTTTCCGCTGCGTCCTAATGTATAGACATGAGGATGTTCACAAAAAATCACCTGGTTGACATAATCTCTGCCAGCCAGCTTGGCTGCAAGCAATGCCTCAAAACATTCATGCTGTTTATCCCAAGCAGCCGCATAGCCAATGGTTCCCCAATCGATAAAATTTAGTTTCATACAGGCAAAGATATGGAAAAAATGCCTAACTTTGCACTACTTTTAAAGCAAAATGCACATGGATTTTCCACAAGTAGATTTACCGGTAGATGTCATCGCATGGACAGAAGTCACAGAAGAGATCCTCAACATCTACAAGCAATCGTGTCGGCTGAAAGCATGCATATTTGCCCTTTGCACCGAAGGCTCCATCACTGTATCCATCAACCTGATGAACACAGAAATCAAGGCAGGCGACTTCATCACCCTCCTGCCGGGCACCATCATACAGTTTCATGGACAAAAAACGAAGTTCAGACTCTGCTTTATCGGTTTCTCAGACCATTGTGTCAATGGTGTCAACCTCATCAAATCGACACTCAGCTCTTTCTCTAACATTTTGGAATCGCCCGTCATCGCCTTGGAACCTACCATATCCGCCTATTTCCAAAACTACACAACCCTGATAGCCAACATCACCATGGGACCTTACCGGATTGACAGCACCATGGCACAGAAACAGCTGGATACTTTGCTATATGTAGTCAACAAGCTGTATGCAGACCGTCCTACCCCAGCCAAAACTCCCCAAAACCGAAAAAAAGACATCTGCCGCAAACTGATTCAGCTGGTCATCGAGAACTACACCCAAGAACGGAAAGCGCAATTCTATGCGGACAAATTGGGCATCACCTTACAACATCTCAGCACAACCATTAAACAAGTCACAGGCAAAAACGTGTTGGACATCATTGCCTATGTGGTAATTGTGGACATAAAAGCCAAACTGAAATCAACAGATATGACCATACAGGAAATAGCCTACTCACTCAATTTTCCCAGCGCTTCCTTCTTTGGCAAATACTTCAAAAGACACGTCGGCATGAGTCCGCTGGAGTATAGGAACAGTTGAATTTACAAATCCTGCCTATCCTTTGCCAAAGTGAAAACGAATTCCAGCCCTCCGCCTTGATTGTTTTTGGCAGAGATCGTTCCCCCGTGTATCAGAACGGCATTTTTCACGATGGCCAATCCCAATCCTGTGCCTCCCAGCTTGCGCGAACGGCCTTTGTCCACCCGATAGAAACGCTCAAACAAACGGTTTAAGTGTTCGGGAGCCACACCTACCCCCGTATCGGCAAAACTGAAGTAATAGAAATTCTCGTCTTCACGGAAGCAGCTGATGTTGATACGGATATGTGTGCCGGCATAGGCTATGGCATTGTCCATCAGGTTGCGGAAAATAGAATAAAGCAATGAATAATTGCCACGCAGCTGTATTTTTGGCTTCAACGAGTTGACAACAGTAATCCGCCTCTCTTCCAGTTCGAGCGACACTTCGTTGACAATGTTGCCTACCAACACACTGACGTCCACCTTCTCCATATCTATCATATTGGCAGCCTCGTCCATACGTGTCAGCACGGAAATATCACGCAGCAGACGACTAAGTCGGTTACTCTGCGCATAGCAGCGTTCCAAGAAGGCCATCATCTTTTCATGAGAAATGTGGTCATTGTTTACGATAGTTTCCAAATATCCCTGTATGCTGCATACAGGGGTTTTCAGCTCATGGGCGATATTCTGAGTCAGCTGCCGCTTGAGACGGATCTGTTCTTCCTCCTGAGAAATGTCATTGATAGAGATTTCAAAGCTCAGGTCTTGGAAGATGATGCATTCCACGATGAAGATACGCCCATTTTTATTGATGGTGATCGACATGCGTTTTTCTCCCGATCCGTTGCCGTTCATCGGACGTGCCAAGGCTTTGTTGATAAAGTCTGTCAGCTTCTGAAACTCACTGATGGAGAAAATCTCTTCGGTAGTTTGCAAGTTTGAGTCTGAAATAAGGTTACTGTATTGTGTGAACAGATTGTTAACCAGAATCTCCTTCTTCTCTTTCGTAAACACTCCCAGCCCTTCACGGGAAGTCTGCAAGTGGGTTATCAGCTTCTCCCGCTCTATATAGAGAGCTTCCTTTGTCTCCCTCAATCTTCTATAAATCTGAATAATGTGTTGTGAGATCTCGCCCAACTCATTATGCGGAAGTCCAGCTTGGATTTCCATGTCAATCGGTTCGTTTTTGTCAGCCCGCTTGGCAAATTCACGCAAATGATTGACAGCAGTGCCCAGTTTCGAGGTATATTTATAGAACACAAAGATGAGCAGCAAGGTGACTGCCATTGTAAACCAAATGTAATGAGGGTCGGCTGCCAGATTGTTGACCAGCGTCACATTATAAGGAAGTGCCGAACGGATCAGAAAGTCATCGTATCGGGTTGCCGAATAAAAATAAGAGATTCCCGTTGTTTCCGAAAGCCGTCTCACATCATAATCATGGCCTTGCTTCAAGGCACCTTGCACTTCCGGACGCCCAAGGTGGTTTTCCGTCACCCTTTCTTTCTGACTGTCATACAGCACTTTCCCCTTCAGGGAAATAATGGTGACCCTCAATTCCTCATCGGCATACTGCAGGCTGCAGTCATTCAGAAACGCTTGTTTCAGACTGTCCGGGGCATATTTCAATTCCAAAAACAGCCGTTCGTTGCAATCTTGCAGTTTGGTGTCCAACAGTTCTATTTTATATTCTTTCTCCCGTTGGTATTGGTAGGCAATGAAACTGCCTGCAAACACCAGGAAAAGCAAGATGACAGACAGAAACAGTCTGCGGCTAAACGATAAAAAACGTCTGCATCCTCTGCTCGTTTCCTCCTTATAATTATTCGGCTTCAAAGCAGTATCCATATCCCAGTCGTGTTACAATACATTTTCCATATGCGCCGATTTTCTTGCGCAAACGTGTGATATTGACATCAATGGTGCGATCCAGCACATAGACTTCATCGCTCCAGACGCGTCCCAGAATATCTTCGCGCGAGAACACCCTCCCTTTGTTTTGCAACAGCAACAGCAAAATCTCAAACTCCTTTTTAGTCAAGGAGACCTCCTCGCCATCTATACTTACTTTTTTCTTCACGATATCCAGCACTAACGTCCTATAGACCAACTGCTCAGGAAGTTGCTCGTTCTCATTCTGATTGGTGCGGCGCAATACAGCTTTCACACGCGCCGCCACTTCACGCAAGGAAAAAGGCTTGGATATGTAGTCGTCTGCCCCTAAGTTGAAGCCTGTAATTGTGTCGTTTTCCGTGTCTTTGGCTGTTATGAAGATAATAGGCACTTGAGCGGTCTTTTCATCTTTCTTCAGAAGGCTGGCCATCTTAAATCCGGAAATTTCTCCCATCATTACGTCCAACAGGAGAAGATCATAGCTGCTGATGTTCATTTTCATTGCTTCTTCCGCTGAATTGGCGGTGTCCACCTCGTATCCTTCGTTTTCCAGATTGAACTTTAAGATTTCGCACAGGTCTTCTTCATCGTCCACTACTAAAATTCGTTTCTTATTCATTGCCTTTTTTATTTTTGCTGTGTTGGAAGAAGCCGGAAAGCTCCCTTCATTTTACCACAAAGTTAAACCATTATTTTTTCACCTGCAAAAGTGCAGCGTTTTTGTTACGACTGAATGAAACAAGTGTTACGATGAAGTTACATCTTGCAGCCGACAGGCCATCTGTGTACAATCTTGTCCTATTTGTCATATAGCCACGAAGTCACAAACTCGCAGTCTATGGAATAGAATACCTCGAAGACACGATGCTGAGAAGTCAAGTGCTCCTGCACCCTTATTGTTCCGTTCTCTGCTAACGGCTCCTCGAAAGGAAGCACTTGCAGGTGTTCCAAAAAGTCCACCCCTTCCCGATTCATCACTTTGTATACCGCCTCTTTAGCTGTCCAAATAAGCAGCAGCCCAAATGTGTCATCACCTCTGTAAGACAAGACCTCCTCATCGGGTCTCACAAAACGAGACTTCACCCGATGCACCCGGTGGGAATAATACTCAATATCAATGCCCACAGGAACATCTCCCAACAGAATGGCGACAAATCCTTTGGTATGCGAAATGCTGATCTCAAACGAGCCATCTGTCAGGTAAGGTCTGCCAGAAGGATAATAGGCTATTTCATGCTTTCCCGTCCGCATCACGTTCAGCAAAGCCCGCACAGCCAGCCATTCCATGCGCCGCTCCTGCGAAACGAAACGACGAATCGCCTCTTCCACTAATTCAGGATTGTCCACCGTGTCACATAACGTCTCCCAATCCTCCGTCATACGCCAGAAAGCCATAACAGCTCCCGCTCCTTGATGCAATGCCATCAGTCCCATAAAACTATTTCTTTTTTTATCTATAATCTTATTCGTTCCCTAAACCATCTTGTTCCGAATGCTCTAAAAGAGGATTTATTGTAAACTTCACTTTCAAGATGCGTCGGTTGTCCATAGCCAACACCTCAAACTCATATCGGCCGTAGGTCACTTTCTCATGCAAGGCGGGGAACTCACCTTTCAACTCCAACAACAAACCAGCCAAGGTGTCAGCATCGCCTGCCACATCGTCAAAGGTTTCACCGTTAATCTGCGTAACCTTATAGAAATCGGGCAACTGCACTTTGGCTTCAAAAATCCACGTATGATCATCCACTACTGTATACATACGCTCCTCATCATCATACTCATCGCGGATTTCTCCCACAATCTCCTCTATGACATCCTCCATCGTCACAATGCCGGAAGTTCCTCCAAACTCATCCACAACGATGGCTATGTGTATCTTGTTGGCTTGGAAATCACGCAACAAATCGTCAATCCGCTTGGTTTCCGGCACAAAGTATGCCGGGCGGATCAATGACTGCCAATGGAAATTATCTCCCCGATTCAGGTAAGGCAACAAATCCTTGATGTAAAGCACACCTTTGATGTTGTCCCGTGTCTCGGCATACACAGGAATGCGCGAATAGGCATTTTCCACAATACATTTCAAGACTTCCCGAAAAGAGGTGTGTATCTCCAGATCCACCACATCCACCCTAGATGTCATCACTTCCTTAGCCGTCTCACCCCCGAAACGGATGATCCCTTCCAGCAGTTTGCTCTCTTCCGAAAGCTCATTCTTATCGGTCAGTTCCAAAGCTTGCGAAAGCTCATCCACCGAAAGCAGGTAGCTCTTCCGCGTAAAACGTCTGCTCAAAAAGGCAGTGGAACGCATCAGAAGAGAAGAAAACGGATAGAAAATGGAACGAAGCGCAAGGTTTGCGCCCACCGCCCGCCGACAAAAGGCCAACGCCTTTTGAGAGGAATACATCTTGGGCATAATCTCTCCCAAAAGCAGCAATAAGAAAGCCAACAAAACGGTCAGCACCAATACGGCTACCCAAGAAGTCTGGAAATGGAAAACTGTGATGAAAAAGAAGTTACACAGCATGATGATAGCCACGTTGACAAAACTATTGGCAACCAGCAAAGTGGCGTGCAACCGGTCTTTCTCGTCCAAAAGGCAGCTGATCTTGGCATCGGCAGGAGTTTTCCGCTCTGCAATCGTTTCCAAATCAGAAGGAGACAAAGAAAAAAACGCTGTCTCCGAAGCAGCGATAAAGGCAGCAACCAGTAATAGCACTCCCGCCATCACAAGAGCCACAATGGCTGTCACCGAAGGATTTTGTACGGATATGCCCTCGCAGGCTGTAACCCACTGGCATAAAAAAGAATCTGAGTCCAAAGAATTGTATTTTAGTTAAACATATTAAAAAGGAGGAGTGCCATCCGCCAAGGTTTCCTGCACAGTTGCAGGTGTCGGATGAGACTGCTGTACGACACCGGATTGTGACGCGCCTTTCGGTGTCAGCATTTCCATGGTATCTACAAATATTTCTGTAACGTAGCGTTGGATGCCCGACTGATCGTCATAGGAGCGAGTGCGGATCTTCCCTTCCACATACAGTTTATCACCTTTATGCACATACTTGTCCACCACTTCAGCCAAACGGTTTCTGAATATCAGGTTGTGCCATTCGGTACGGTCTGGCACCTGTGTCCCGTTTTGCAGGGTATATCCCTTCTCTGTTGTGGCCAAAGAGACCTGCGCCACACAAGCGCCATTGTCGTAATAGGTCACACGAGGATCCTTTCCCACATTGCCCAATAATATTACTTTGTTAACTCCCATAAATCTTTTGGTTTAATTTGTTGCCAAAATTAGCGAGAATAAAAACATGATGCAAGAATACGCCGATTTTTTTCAAGAATTAAACATCTTCTCTCTCCCAAAAAGCTTGTATAAGGCGCGGCACGGCATACCTTCCCCGCTCCGCAATCGGTATGCGCAGAAATTCTCCGAAGGAAACGGTATCCTCCGGCAAGATAAGTTCATAGAAATCGGCATAAATAATGCGATGGGACAAGACATGCTTCACCTGCCGCCTGCGCAGGCCCAACGTGAAGGAGCCGTTTCCCGCCAGCCACGAGTGCAGCAAGGGGGATGCCAGCAGCTCTTCTTCCGCCAAAGCATGGTCTGCCTCCACCAAAGGCAGCTCAAACAGATTCTTCCAAATATCGTTTCCCGTTCGCTTGTGCAAATAGGTATATGCGCCCGCGCGTACATATATATAATGAAAATAGCGGTCCACAGTCCTCACCTTATGCTGCTTCACCGGCAACTGAGCCACCTTGCCTTGCGAGAAAGCCTGGCAGCTCTGTGCCAAAGGACAAAACAAACAATCTGGAGTCTGGGGCGTACACTGGATCGCTCCAAAATCCATGATAGCCTGATTGTAGAGCGAAGGCCGCGAGACATCCAGCAACTCTTGAGCCATGGCCGCAAAGGTTTTCTTCCCTTGAGTGGAATCGATAGGCAAATCGATGCCCCAATAGCGGGAAAGCACCCGATAGACATTGCCATCGACCACAGCATATGGCAAGTCATAGGCAATGGAGCATATCGCGGCCGCTGTGTATTCCCCCACTCCCTTGAGCGCGCGCACTCCTTCGTAGGTGTTGGGAAACTTGCCTCTCATGCCGCGCGCTGCCGCATGCAGGTTTCTGGCTCTGGAATAGTATCCCAGCCCTTGCCAGTACTTCAATACCTCATCCTCAGGAGCATCGGCCAATGTCTGCACATCGGGGAAACGCTCCACAAAACGAAGAAAATAACCATAGCCTTGCGAGACCCGGGTTTGCTGTAATATAATTTCAGACACCCATATCAAATAAGGGTCTTTGGTGTTCCGCCAAGGCAAGTCACGCTTATTTTCCGCATACCATTCTATAATCGTATCACTAAAAGCATTCATGGTGCAAAAATAGTTCATTTTCAGGCTAACGAAACTTAATCGAGCGACTTTTTTAGAAAATAGTCCAAAATATATTTTTTAGAGACGAAGAAAAGCTATATATTTGCAGACCAAAAAATTAAGAAACAGTAGTAATAATATTTTTTTTAAAGAAAAATGACTAAAGCTGATATTGTAAACGAAATCGCTAAAAGTACAGGCATCGACAAGACCACCGTACTTACAACCGTAGAAGCATTCATGGAGTCAGTGAAAGCATCTTTAGCCAAAGACGAGAATGTCTACCTGCGTGGGTTCGGCAGTTTCATTGTGAAAAAGAGAGCACAAAAGACAGCCCGTAATATCTCTAAGAATACTACGATCATCATTCCGGAACACAATATTCCGGCATTCAAGCCTGCTAAATCATTCACTATTTCTGTGAAAAAATAATAAACTATAGTATTAACCAATAAAAACAGTAGCTATGCCAAGCGGAAAGAAGAAAAAAAGACATAAAATGTCTACACACAAGCGTAAAAAAAGACTAAGAAAGAACAGACACAAAAGCAAAAAATAATTTTTAGCCTTTTTGATTTGAAATACAAAGAACAAACTTGTGATACAACACTCGCGGGTTTGTTCTTTGTTTAAGTGATTAATCGCATTTGGAATACGGACAGAAGCCAACAGGGAAGGTCCACAAGCCCAACCTGCGTCAAGCTTCCGTTCCTCTGTAGTGAATCTAAAAAAAGCTAAGTATTGTGACAAACGAACTCTTTGTAGACGTAAAGCCCAAAGAAGTGTCCATCGCCCTGCTGGAAGACAGGCAGCTGGTGGAACTGCAAAGTGAAGGAAGAAATATTTCCTTCTCTGTGGGCAACATATATTTAGGCCGTGTCAAAAAACTGATGCCTGGCCTGAATGCCTGCTTTGTAGACGTGGGTTACGAGAAAGACGCTTTTCTTCATTATTTAGACTTAGGCCCTCAATTCAACTCGTTAGAGAAACTCGTCAAACAGACTTTAAGCGACAGAAAAAAGACTTTCCCCATCACCAAAGCGACCATACTTCGTGACCTGGAAAAGGATGGCAGCATTTCCAACATCCTGAAAGTGGGGCAGGAAGTAGTGGTGCAGATTGTAAAGGAACCTATCTCGACCAAAGGACCGAGGCTGACTTCCGAACTCTCATTCGCAGGAAGATACCTGGTGCTTATCCCCTTTAACGACAAGGTTTCCGTCTCACAAAAAATTAAGTCAAGCGAAGAACGCGCCCGCCTGAAACAATTGCTCATGAGCATCAAGCCGAAAAACGTAGGTGTCATTGTGCGCACCGTGGCCGAAGGCAAAAGGGTGGCCGAGCTTGACGGAGAACTTAAAGTCTTGTTGAAACACTGGGAGGACGCAATGGCTAAAGTGCAAAAAGCCACCAAATTTCCTACCTTGATTTATGAAGAGACCAGCCGCGCGGTGGGACTGCTGCGCGATTTGTTCAACCCTTCTTTCGAAAACATCTATGTGAACAATGAAGCTGTCTTCCATGAAATCAAAGACTATGTAGCCCTCATCGCTCCCGAACGGATCGACATCGTGAAGCTATATAAAGGACAACTCCCTCTCTACGACAATTTCGGCATCACCAAACAAATCAAATCCTCATTCGGCAAAACGGTTTCATATAAAAGCGGCGCCTACCTGATCATCGAACATACAGAAGCACTGCATGTGGTGGACGTGAACAGCGGAAACCGAACCAAAAACGCCAACGGACAAGAGGCCAACGCATTGGAGGTCAACCTGGGAGCAGCCGACGAACTGGCTCGCCAGCTCCGCCTGCGGGACATGGGAGGCATCATCGTGGTGGACTTCATCGACATGACCGAAGCCGAGAACAGGCAAAAGCTGTATGAACGCATGTGCCAAAACATGCAAAAAGACAGAGCACGACACAACATCCTGCCCCTCAGCAAGTTCGGTTTAATGCAAATCACACGGCAACGGGTGCGTCCGGCCATGGATGTCAATACAGCCGAAACCTGTCCCACATGCTTCGGAAAAGGAACGATCCATCCGTCGATTCTTTTCACGGATGCCTTGGAAAGCAAAATTGATTACTTGGTAAATAAATTGAAGATTAAGAAATTCTCGTTACACATCCACCCGTATATCGCCGCCTATGTCAATCAGGGCATCGTTTCCCTGAAACGAAAATGGCAGATGAAATACGGATTTGGCATTAAAGTGATTCCCGATCAAAGCCTTGCTTTCTTGCAATACGTCTTCTACGATCTTCACGGAGAAGAGATCGACATGCAGGAAGAGATCGAAATCAAATAGGATGAGAGCGGAAGCCCCTGAAAAGGCTTGCCGCTCTTTTCTTATGCCCTTCCCTTGGAGTCCTTGAGCCATAAAGGGTCAAGCATAACCAGGGCTGCACAGGTCTTTCAATCGTTCCGTTTCCCCCATTTCTCCCTATTCATATTTCTGAAAAAACATAATGGTTTTTTGAAACCATTTAAAAGAAGCTTTGGCACGAAGATAATTTGTTATGGGGGTATTAATGTAGAAACCATATTCTTTCATTTTGCCTATGATATATTCATTGGTATGGCAATTCACATGACCACTTCCCAACTGTTTAGGCAAAGCCCAACTTAAAAGAAGATACTTTTTTGAATTTCTTACCAAATTATGAATGAAAATATCTTCATATTTATCGGGAATATGTTCCCCTACTTCAAGACTAATGATCATGTCAAAAGGATCGTCTATTTCTAAAAATTCAGTCAAGTCTACATGCTGACAATAAAAACCGTCCTGAAAAAACAAGGAAGACATTTCTTTAACATGTGGATTGCCATCATATCCGTTGACGCAATAACCATGTTTCCTCAATAAATAAGTATACCATCCGGGGCCACAGCCAAAATCTGCAATATCTTTAGCATCTGCATATGGCAAAACGTCCAATATGGCTCTTCCCAAAGATGCATCATACCAATGCCCAGACAAAGACTCAGTCAACCATTCCCCATTAATGCCTTCAGCAAAAATTTCTTCTCGAAATAGATAACGTCTTAAACAAGATTTTAAGAGATCTGACTTGCCATTCTCAAACTTACGGGCAAATAGAGCATCACTTGTAACAATGCCTCCCCAGTCTGTGTGATCTAATACTTTGGGATGACCATCTCGTGTTTTATGCCAAACGATGTATCTAAGATTGTTATTTTTCACATTTACAGCAAAAGGAGAATTCATTATAACAGTCGGGAAAAAGGTTTCTTCTGGAGCAAAAGTCCATCTTAATCTACGAAAGAACTTATGATTATACTCAGATACCAAATACTCTGCACAATTACGGGTTATTGAAATCCAATTAGATCCGCCATATAGATAATCATATTGATTGGGGATTCTCCTTTTAAAATTAAAAGTGACCTGAACTTTTTCTATCAACTGCAACAATTTATTTCCGAAATAAGGGAAATTAGCACAAAAATCATAAGGTCTATAATATTCAAATCTATTATAGGTTCCCTCATCCCATTCAATAAAAGGTATTCTACAATAAGACAAAAATTCTGAACCTGTTTCTTTTTCAAATACTTTTTTAATGAATTTCAGATTTCGAATGGGATAGTCTTGCGCACTCATGACATGAATATAATCAACTTCCGTATTTGCAGCAGCCTGTTTTATAAGAAACAATTCAGCTTTAAGCAAATTAAAACCACCCCAAGTTACTTTGAATTTCTTATACACAGAAGCATGATGATTCAACCATTCATACTGACTTTTATCAAGTACACTTTTACTGTCAATATGAACATAAAAGCAAAAATCACCATCGAAAAACTCTATAAGTTCCTTTAGTTGATCAAAATCTTTATGCCATATTAATAATAATGCATGCTTCATAAGGATTTGAACCTTTCAGTATTTATCATTTTTTTTATTTCTACTGCAGAACAAGCTGCCATTTCCTGCAAAGAATAAAAGCCATTCCTCTTTTGTAAAATAGAATTATAACGACCATTGATATCTCTTGGATGCGTCAAATGAAAAAGAGGACCTTCTGACCTAAATATTTTATATCCCAAATTTTTCCATCTTACGAACCTTTCAACATCTTCCGGAGTCCATCCATAGAAATTCTCATTCTCCATACCTGCGTTAACATAACTTTCTCTATTCAAGAAAATGGCCCCTCCATTCGTATGATGTCCATAAGGCAACGACATTTTTCCAATATTGTCAAATAAAACAGCAACATCTTTTGTCGTTAAATAAACTTCTCTAATGATTTCCGATGTATCATAAAAGTGACCATCATACGGAAAAGCAACATCATAATGACAATTTCTCAATGCATCAACAGCTTCAATTTGCTGCCGATCGTCAATAATTACATCTGCATCCCATATTGCTAAATAATCAGTATGAACAATACGAGCCATATAATTCAAATAATATGTCCTGTAAAAGATCGGATCCTTATCTTCCACAAAAACATATTCAACATTACTAGGCAAGATCTGTTCCAATATCCCATTTTTATATGAAGAAGACTCCAATACATAAATATTGGTATCAAAAGTTTTGCTGATTGAATCAATAGATACTAATAGATTTTCTAATCGTATGATAGAATCTAATCTGACAGGGACAAGGAAAGTTAAATCTCTAAAATCAATTTTCTCCATTTACTGTATTAAAAAAATTTAGCCTGTTTTCAAAAACCATTATTAATCCCAAAAAGCCATCCAGTCCCAAAGGCTTGTAATCAAAAGAATCATCCAACATTTTCCAAATTTCTGAAGCTTGCAGTTTTCTTATAAAACAATCCTCTGAAACATCAAATATCAATCCATTTTTGTTGCAATATTTATATAATAAATAAACACTTCCCAAGCCATCGAAAAAAAACATGTTATAAGACTTTATCTCTTTACACAATATTTCTTCTATTGAAATACTGTTTTTCAATGTTTCAATGTACAGAGTCCATCGTTCGCCCAATCTTATTTGACGTGTAAGTATGCTCAACGAACAATATAATGTTAATCGATTAAAACTACTATATGGAATGCGTGACAATACAACGGTTTCAATTTCTTTTATTATTCTCTTTATGCGATAATTATAAAAATTCAAGTCACAAGCATATCCCAAAACAAAAAAGAATTTTGCAAGTCTATATGATAAATTGGCAGGTAGTGGTTCTTCGAAAAGCAAAGAACCGGCATTTTGATATAGCCAATTTAATATTTTTATAAAGAACAGCTCTAAAATATGCTTCTCATAAGGTTTTCTAATCTCTGTTCTTAAACGAACATTTATATAAAGCATTACATCCAACAACGAATCCATATATTTTTCATCCTCAATATGCTCTTGCTGCAACCCCTTTTGTATCACCTTAAACATGTAGTCATCAATGCTTTGAAGCAAACCGTCAGGATTCCCTTGCAGATAATCCTCAGCACAAAGGTAACATATACTTATTCCAATGCCAGATAGTCCATCAAAAACGCCCAACGAACATTTATCATTGACGGATTTGCAAACGTGCATTAAGCATCGCTCTGCGATTTCTGTATATTTATTGTCATTTTTCAGGCGGCCATACCAAAAACAAAAGATGGCATACCCCATTATACCATGTTGTAAAAAGAGATCTCCCTTACGCATGAGAGACAATTCCTTTAGTATTATATCATTCAACAAACGGCTCATATCACTCACTATAATCTGTTTTAAGGTCGTTATTTTGTATGGTTTTGGAAGTGCTCTTCACACGGGCCTTCAAACGGCCGAAAGTGTAGCGAACACCCACGTTGAAATATGCCTGATAATACCGGTAAGAGGAATGATAACGGTAGCTATCGGCCGACCAGTCATTGTGTTTCGTATAATGTACTGGGAAAAAACTTCCTGCACTGCAAGAGACCCGCAACTGATTCTTCAAAAAATATTTAGAAAGAGAGAACGTGAAATTATAGCTGGTGCTCCCTCGCCCCTGCAACATGATGTAGCGCGTGTTGTAGCCACCGTCGGCACCCAAGTAGAAATCATGCGGCAATTCCAGTTCCATCTCGCCGCGCAGCCGGAAAAAGAACCCGTCGTTCTGCATAGAAAGCCTTGAAGCGTCATAGTACGTATACTGCACAGTCGGCGACAGGCGTATAAACAGATTGCGGACCGGCCGTCCTGAGAACCAGACACTCAAGGCGGTCAGATCCTTCCTTCCCAGATTGTCTTTGGTCAGGTGGAGCATGTCTCCATCCAAAAAACGGTAATCCAAAATGATGCGGTTGGTATGCTGATGTGACAATGCCCACCGCAACGTATAGCGGCCCAGATCATGGTAGGCGCTCAACTGCAAGGCATGGGATATCTCAGGCTTCAGCCGTTGATTGCCGTACGACAGCTGCATGGGGACAGTGGCATCTACATAGGGGTCAAGAGCGAAGATGTCAGGACGGAGAGCCGACATTGCATAGCTCAGCTCCAAGGATGTTTTTCTGGGAAAGGCATATGCCATGGTAAGGCGCGGAAAAACGTTGTTGAAAGTCTTGTCCAGATTGTGCGAGGCGACCGAATGACGCAAACGGTCATGCTGCAGCTCATAGACAATACCGCCCGTAAGACTGAAACGGGATGCCAGATAATTATACGAAGCGTAGCCGTTGAACACGTGCTGGTGGTGGGTGTAACGGCTCGTCCCCTCTTCACTCCTCGTGAAGGATGACGCATGGACGGGTGACACGTCCAGTGTGTAATCTTCCTTCTCCGGTCTCATGATGTATTTCCCGCCTATTGACACCTTATGACGGGTGCCTATCTGACGGGTGAATTCCGTCTCCACCGTGTGGTATCCTCTGGAGGATTTATGCCTCCGGACGTAATCATAGAAGTCATCCCTCTGACCGGCATCTACATCGTCTGCAAAGTCCAGACTTTCGTATTTCAGTGTGGTCGTCTCATCGAAAGGACGTTTGTAGAAACGATAACCAAGGAAGAACTTCCCCTGCTGCCCGCCCCTGCCCAAGCTCCGCTCGTAAAAGAGGTAGGCATCATACTCACTGTTCAGAAACAGCCTGTGGCTCCGATTGGCGTAAGAATAGTTGCGTGTGCCGTCCTGACGGAACATCGTTCCCACTTCACGCATATCCTGATGTGGATTGCTGGCGTTGCTCAAAATGACACGCCCGTAAGCGCTCAGCAAGGAAAAATCGCCGATTTCATAGCTCGCCGTCCCTTCGATATCGTGGGCATCCGCCTTGTAGCCATAATCATCTGTCCGCTTGTAGAAGAAATGATTGTCCGTAGAGTTCTCACGATATTCTTCACGTTCGTCCACAGCACTATGGCCGTAATCCCAACGGTTGGTATAGGCCAAGGACATGGTGAAGTTCTTGTATTTTGTCATGCCAAACAAAGTGTTTCTCCATCTGCTGTCGCTCGCATCCGTGCTGACGGTACTGCTAAATCCTTCAATCCTGCCTTTGGTCACGATGTTTACCAAAAGCGTATTAGGCCCATATTCGATGCCAGGCTGTGTGACCACTTCTATCCGCTTCACCGAACCGGCTTCCAATGCCCGCAGGACGCTTTCCAGATTTCCATAGAACAAGGCATCACGCTTGCCGTTCAATTGATAGACAATCGTCTGCCCTCCTTCGGATGAGACAGTGCCGTTGTGACGGTTGACAACTAGCAAAGGGACTTTATGCATAACGTCAAATGTGTTTTTGCCACGAGCTTCCGGGTCATTTTCCACCTCATAAATGAGTTTTCCCGGCTTTAACTTGACAAGTTGCCTGTAAGCGGTGATTTCCACTTCATCTAACTGTGTTGAAGGCTGAAGAAACACCGTATCAGCCAACTGCAACATTTTAACTTCTAATGGATGATAGCCCAAACGGCTAAATCTAAGGGTGCTGATCTTTGACGAGTTTCCAGAATCCAACGATACCACTCCCGTTTCAGAAGTTATTGCGGTAGTTATAACATCTTTCTTCTCATCAAAAAACAATACGGTAACCATCTCCAAAGGAATCCGTTCCCCCTGATCACAAACAACGATATTCTTAGACTGTGCCAAAAGCTTTCCCCCTAAAAGACAGAAGAGATATATGACAAATAAGAATCTTTTTCTCATAGTACCAAACATTACATTTTTTTACAACTACAGCTTGTTGAGATCACAACACACCGTTTTTTTTAACATAGCACGCATCCATAACAAATCAAGTATGATAAAATATATTTTTAAACTCTGGAGCTGCAGGACATCTAGGGTCAGGATAATCCCACTTGTCCATTCCATAAGCCATTAATACAGTCTTCCAACATACGCCTTTGCCTACCCGACATTTCTGCCGCACGCTACATTCATAGCAAATACTGTCTGAAGATCTATTAAATGCGAAATGATAGAGTTGAACAGCCTTTTCAGAATTCCAAATTTCGCTCAGACTGTTAGTTTTAATATTGCCGATAATAAATTTAGGATGAGCATACAACTCCTCACATATAGTAACATCTCCATTAGGCAACACTACAGCATTTCTTACATTTCCTGTACACATTGCACGCCTGGGAAAACTTTGCTTCCGACATGCCAACGTATACATGTCACCTTTCTCGTAAGAAGAAATCTTAATATTAAGATTGGGGTAATCATCTCTCAAATTCCCGATACAAGATTCTATAGCTTCGATTTCTTTTACCGTTGGTGCCAATGCATCAAATCCATCTTTGTAAAGAGAATACCCACAAGGACTTACTCTAACAAACTTTATTACCTCATACTTAGACAGAAAAGATATCAAAGCTTTGAAATCATCGACATTAGAATTCATTTTGGTCAAAACTACATTAATGTCTGTTCGCAAATGAATCTGATTCAAATAATCTAAAGCTTTCTCTATCTCCCTAATATAGGATATATCCACCTTCAACAAAGACTTTAACACCAATGGGTCTACAGAATCTAAAGACAACTGAATCCTGCTAATCCCCAAAGATTTAATGAAATCTGCCATTTCATGACTTACAGGTAATTTGGTTGAAATCAAAGGGTTGTAATCACATTCCAATAGAGTCTGCAAAATTTCTTTTATTCCTGGATGGAGTAAAACTTCACCCCCATTAATATCCATTTTAAGGACTCCTCCCCGTTTTGCTTCCCTAATAAAATCGAGTATCATTTGCGTACTTAAACAATCATTCGCATACGCTTTCTTATTAGCATAACAATAAATGCAATCAGTACGGCATTTCATATTTAACTCTATATTAACCCCTGTTGGATACTGAAGTCTATGAGTATGATAATCAGGATCTCTACAGTAAGTGAAATCTTCAACGGAATAGAACGGACGTCGCATGTTCTCTTTTTTTTCGATCAACATTCTTTTTGGGAAACATATGTTATGACCATTTTTTTGAGAGATTGCAAACCACTTTGGATTATCTACAAAAGGAGAAATAATCCTTTTCATTTTCTCAAATGAAATCTGAAAAAACGTTGAACACTTGGCCAGTTCCTTATCAAAGGATTCTTCACCTCTAAAAAAGGACAGCATACATGCCTGCAAAGGATGAATGAAAGTGAACCACTCTTCACCACTAGATTCAATATCATCTCTATAAAACAAGATAACCCTATTTCCATCCTGCCTCAACAAATAAGCAGGATTAAGTATGTATTTCATATATTTCATAATAGTGATCCGTTTATTTTTTTTCGAGATTTCAATAACATAAATACAAGATCGGCGTAAGCACCAATGCAATAGGCACACGTTATGCACATACCGCCAGCAACAAATGCTAAACTACAAGAATCGACCTTCCATCTACATTGATAACGCAAGAAAATGATGCGAACAAACGATCATCCTATCCTCAATCAGAATCATTTTTGAACAAAGGAAAAACACGCAGAAATCACCCCTACCACCAATTGCCCCCTAAAAAAACATATATCCACTCCTCACGCGACTCAGTCACATTAAACATCTGAATGAAATTTGCTCAGAGACACAGATATTGGCAAGCCTTTAAAAAGCCCCATCTCATCTACCTTCAAAACCTTAGGCGTGGGCGACAATCCACATTCTTCTTATTTATAGACCGCTACTTATTTCCGGGTTTACACGAATCCTTACACCCTTCAGAACAGCCATCCTTACAAGAATCAGAACAAAGACCACCATCTTTCGTACTATCCTTACAGCCATCCTTACAGCTTTCCTTGCAAATACCACCCAATCCGACACACGCGATCTCGTATCCGTCATCAGTCATGACACCACCTAATATCTCCTCTGCCTCAGCAGCTGAAAATTCACTTTTCCCTAAATTGGGTACATCCAATCTTTTTATTTCCATATCATTAAAAATATTATAAAACACACAATTAAATAACGAGCACACAATTTCACCTGCAAATATAGAATTGCCTACATATCAACAAATAAAAAATGCATTGGTCTTGAAAAGACAATTAAATATTCTTTTTTGCAAAATTACATATTTAGAAACGAAAGCGTCACACGCAAACAGTTAAATAGTATTAACAAAATTATTATTCTTAAATATTTGGTGTCCGATAAAACTTTAAGTTGTTCAAAAAAGGGGGGCGTTTCTATTTGGTAGATTCAGCCCCATGTGGTTACTTTGCGGTTACCACACCAAAAAGAAGTAACCATGGGCAAAAGTACACATTTTAGCGGACAGCCAGAGCGGCTAGGAGCCGTCCTGGATGAAACGCCTGCGGATAATTGATTCCACGACCATCACCCTTTTCTCCAACCTGATATTCAAAGGCGCCGGCCGTCATCCGAAAACTGGCAGTAAGAAAGGCGGCATAAAGGCGCATACCGTTATCCACGCCAACGAGGGCGTCCCATCGGACGTGCGATTCACTTCCGCCGCCACCAATGACTCCTTCATGCTGAAACCCGCATCCTTGGACAAGGGGGACATCCTGGCCATAGACCGTGCTTATATTGACTATGAGAAGTTTGAGGAACTGACGAAAAGGGGAGTCGTTTATGTCACGAAGATGAAGAAAAATCTGAAATACAACATACTCTCGGACATGATGTACCAGACTCCGGACGGACTTATGGAGGTCCGCATACAGCATGTAACATTCACCAAGGTACTCAAGGAAGGGGGAACTGTCATCCATCACGCGCGTATCATCACGCATGCCGATGAGAGAAAGCATAGACTTGTACAGCTGTTGACCAATGACATGGAATCAGCCCCTACGGAGATTATTGCCATCTACCGCAAACGTTGGGAGATAGAATTGCTCTTCAAGCAGATAAAACAGAACTTCCCCCTCAAGTACTTTTATGGGGAAAGCGCAAATGCCATCAAGATACAGATTTGGGTGACACTCATAGCCAATCTTCTGTTGACAATCATGAAGAAAGGGCTGACACGCTCATGGAGCTTCTCCAGACTGGCGACAATGGTCCGGATAATGTTAATGTACTATGTGAATTTCTACAGCCTGTTCAACCATCCGGGAAAAGACTGGGAGGCCATACTGAAAGCCGCACCGGAAGGACCGACACAGTTGGAACTTTTCACATAGAGGGGTTGGATTGCAATGTAAAGGGAGTAAACCACGATGGAATACGCCATGGATTACTCTCACTTACGATGCTAAAATTTTATCGGACACCAATAATTCTTAAAACTATTCCCTAAAATCCGCAACAATCTTAGGGCATGAATAATTTTATACCTTGCACGATGTCATTTTGTGCAAAATGGGGATGAACCGTAAACTGTCCATGAAACAAGCCGTCCTCCACCCGCTGTATAGCCTATGAAAAACCAATACAATAAAATCCTTTCTCTTATGCAGAATGCGTGTCTGAACCCGCTGCTCAGGTGTCCGTTTTCCCCCTTTGATCCTTTCCTGTATGGCAGATTTGAGGGTGAAAAATCAACATTTTAGGGTGAAAAAATAACATTTTCAGAGGACAAATGAACAGATCCGGCGGACGAATGAATCCTCCACTCTTTCATCTGTCAAAATCGGCGATCTTTCACCATGAAAGCGAAAGCACTGTCTCCCCAAAAGATGTTTCCGGTGAAGTTTCACCAGAAAGTATTGTTTATAAATGCATTGCAGTGAAACCAGTGTAAGACGTGTGAAAGATGAAATCCAGCTTATCCTTCACCACAATCAGCTAAATATCAGCCTTGTAAAACGAAGGTGAAAGCGTGAAGCCTTCATCGGTCCTTCTCTCCAAAAATAGGCTTGATTCGCAGGTGAAATCAAGTTGATTGTATGATAAAATCAAGTTGATTGTGTCGGCTGATCAACTTGGCTTCACAGAGGAGGTGCGGCATTCCTGCCGCACAACCGTTTGCGTTCCGATTTCAAATCTGGCACGTGGATTTAAACATTGAAAGAAGTTTACGAAAGTCCATTCAAAGAAGAGACTGTCGCACCTGCCGCAGGAATGCGGACTCTCTGACAACAGGCAAAGTGAGGTAGTTACAATAGGCAACGTAAGGTGCTTATAATGGGCAACGTAAACTCAGCGGAATCGCGATTGTCAGAACCGCAGTGCGAAGGATGAGATGCAAGACGCGCACACCCCTCATGAATGGCACGCGTGCGGTGAATATTTGGCACGCGTGCGGTGGATGTTCGGCACGCGTGCGGTGGATGTTCGGCACGCGTGCGGTGGATGTTTGGCACGCGTGCGGTGGAAACGGTTGTGGAAGGACTTGATGGAACTTCCTTCGAAATCCGGTTGCGAAGCATTATTGGATAAATGGCCGATGAAGCAATCATAAATGGCAAAGTATCCAATAATACTTGGGCAAGTAACCTATGATGCTGGGAAACCCCAATCGCGTCCACATAAAAAAATAGGATGCCTTGGCCGATGGCTCAAAGTCCATCCGGCCAAAGCATCCCTTTTTGTTGTATCAAACTTCCTTTTTATGTTCTATTCATAATTCCACTCTCACCTTACAAGAGGCTCGGCAATGTGCATCTCCTTTCTCTCAAGACGCTTGCCCCAAGTAAGCCGAAAGTTCAGCTGCTGAGATGTTTTTGGCGACAATCACGCCATCGGCATCCAACAGATAAGTAGCAAAACCACGCTTCAACCGATACTTGTCATACAAACCGGAAGCGGCTCCTCCGGTCTCCACAAAACAAGCGGATGTTGCTATCTGATCTTTCCGAACGGTTTCCTGAAATACAGACGGATATTCGTCGAACGAAACGGAAACCATTTCTACACTATCTGAGCCGACCGAACGAAGCGCATTGCTCAAACTTGCGTTTTGCATCCGGGACTGCGCATCGTAGCTGGCCCAAAAACTAAGCAGCACATAACGGCCACGCAAGTCGGATAACTTGCCCGCTGGCTGCTCGCCCAACATTGAACGGATCTGAAAATCCGGTGCAATGTCGCCCACATTCAAACCTCCGGTAGGTTTGTCTTTTCCAACAAATGATGTCAAGGAACCAATCAATAATACAACAAAAATCCATTTTACATGTCTCATGTAACTCGGTTTTGGTTAATATGATCCGGGACTTCCCTTGAGAAGTGATTTCCTCCCGGACGTTGCTTTAGAAAAGGCTCGGCTTTCGGAGAAATCTCTGATAGATAAGCCTTTTCTTTTGAAATCGGCGGCAAAGGTAAACATTTAATTGTGAACAATCCAAATAAACAAGCTTTTTTCTCACTTTTTTAGGTCATATTTTTATGTTATTTAGCATAAAACAGAGTCTCCGGACTCATAACGCACCTTTTCTTAGTTTGAAAAAGGAGAAAAGGAAGGCGGTAAAACAATGTGATAGGACACAAAAAAAAAGAAAGACGCAAGCTGCCGAAAGGTTTTTCCCCTTCCTGCGGCCTGCGCCTTCAGTCATTCCGGAATGTGTCCGGACGGTGTTCAGAACCGGAAGTATTTCTTAGCGTTGTAGTAGCTGATGTCCTCAATCATCTGGCTGACCCGATCCATTTCCGCCATCGGTATCTCGCCGTTTTCCACGTCTCTTCCGACCAGGTTACACAGCGTGCGGCGGAAGTATTCATGACGCGGATAGGAAAGGAAGGAACGGGAGTCTGTCAGCATGCCCACAAAACGGCTCAAGAGTCCCAGCACGGACAAGGTGTTGAGCTGCTTCTCCATGCCATACTTCTGATCAAGGAACCACCAGCCTGCCCCCCACTGTATCTTGCCCGGCACTGTCCCGTCCTGGAAATTGCCCAGCATGGTGGCGATCACCTCGTTAGCACAAGGATTGAGGTTATAAAGAATGGTCTTGGCCAGCTTGCCTTCTGCGTTCAGGCGATCCAAGAACTTGGACATAGCTTTGGCTGTGTTGAACTCACCGATAGAATCGAATCCTGTGTCCGCGCCTATGAGTTTGAACATCTTCGAGTTGTTGTTGCGAATGGCTCCGTAGTGATACTGCTGCGTCCAGCCTTTCTCCCAATCCATTTCACCGAAAATCACCAGCATGGCCGACTTGAACTTCACTACCTCTTCATGGGTCAGTTCCGCTCCTCCATACACCTTATTGAAAATGGCATTGATTTCAGCCTCGGTATAATCTTCCGCATAAAACTCCTCGATGCCATGGTCAGACAGACGGCAACCTTGCTCGGCAAAGAAGTCATGACGCTTGCGCAAGGCTTCAATCATGTCGCTGAAACGGGAGATGTTCACACCGCTCACTTCGGCCAGTCTCTCCACGTACGCACGGAAATCGGCGGCATTTTCCACAGCCATAGCCTTGTCCGGACGCCAGGCGGGCAACATCTTTATCTCAAAACCACTTTCACGTGTCTTGATATGGTATTCCAGCGAGTCCACAGGATCATCTGTGGTGCAAACCGTTTCCACATGGTAGCGGCGCATCAAGCCACGGGCTGAGTATTCAGGCTGTTTCAGTTTTTCGTTACATTCCTCATAGATCTCGCGGGCAGTCTGCGGATTCAGGATTTTAGTAATGCCAAAAGCCGTCTTCAGCTCCAGATGTGTCCAGTGGTACAAGGGGTTGCGCAAGGTGTAAGGAACCGTTTCGGCCCATTTCTCAAACTTTTCCCAGTCAGAAGCATCGCCTGTGCAATAGCGTTCGTCCACACCATTGGTACGCATGGCACGCCACTTATAATGGTCACCTCCCAGCCAAATCTCGGTCAACGACCGGAAACGGTAATCATTGGCCACCATCTCAGGACTTAGATGACAGTGATAATCAATGATCGGCATTTTAGCCGCATGTTCGTGATACAACTTCTGTGCAGTCTCTGTTTGCAACAAGAAGTTCTCGTCCATAAAATCTTTCATTCTATCTATATATTTAATCTCTTAATAAAGTTTCCAATCCCGACTTCCCATCACATGAACGACAAGTGAAACGTTTTTCTTTTTGCTTTTATTAACCGTTATCGAACACAAAAATAGAAACTTTACAGGAAGATACAAAACAATGCGTATCTTTGCAGAAAATATTTATAATATTTAAGTTTTAAGAAATCAGATGAAAAAGCTAAGGAGTTAAAAACCGCTGCCCCTTCTTATCACTCTACCAAGCTGCCTTTAGCTTTCCTTACACAGACATTCCTTTAATTATCAAAATATATGAAAGCATTAAACAAGCAAACAGCCCCCAAACCGATTGCCCCTGAAAGAATCATCCAATTCGGAGAAGGCAATTTCCTCCGTGCGTTCGTAGACTGGATTATCTACAACATGAACCAAAAGACGGACTTCAACAGCAGCGTTGTCATCGTGCAGCCCATCAGCAAGGGCATGGCTGACATGCTGAACGGTCAAGACTGCCTGTATCACGTCAACCTGCAAGGCCGCCAAAACGGTGAGACGGTCAATTCCCTGACCCGCATCGACTGCGTCAGCCGCGCGTTGAATCCTTATACACAAAACGCCGCTTTCCTGGCCTTGGCCGACCAGCCGGACATGCGTTTCGTCATTTCCAACACCACGGAAGCAGGCATCGCCTTTGACCCCAGCTGCAAGCTGAGTGACACGCCCGCCGCTTCTTACCCTGGCAAACTGACGCAGCTGCTTTACCGCCGGTTCAAGACTTTTAAAGGCGACAAGACGAAAGGGCTCATCATCATGCCTTGTGAACTGATCTTCCTGAACGGACACCATCTGAAAGAGTGCATCTATCAGTATATCGACTTGTGGAAAGAAGATCTGGGCACCGACTATGAGAAATTCAAGACTTGGTTCACCAAGTACTGCTATGTTTGCGCCACACTTGTAGACCGAATCGTGCCGGGCTTCCCGCGCAAAGAAATCGCTCAAATTCAGCAAAAGATATGCTACGAAGACAACCTTGTGGTTCAGGCCGAAATCTTCCACCTTTGGGTGATCGAAGCAGCCGAGAATCTTTCGCTGCGTCAGCTGGCAGAAGAGTTCCCTGCCGACAAAGCAGGACTCCATGTGCTCTTCGTCAAATCTGAAGCTCCTTACCACGAGCGGAAGGTGACACTGCTGAACGGACCGCACACCGTGCTTTCACCGGTAGCTTTCCTGAGCGGCATCAACATCGTACGCGATGCCTGCAACCATCCCGTCATTGGCAAGTATATCCACAAGGTGCAGTTTGACGAGCTGATGCAGACCTTGAACCTGCCTATGGACGAACTGAAGAAGTTCGCCGCCGATGTGTTGGAACGCTTCAACAACCCCTACGTAGACCACCAAGTGACCAGCATCATGCTCAACTCCTTCCCAAAATATCAGACACGCGATCTGCCCGGTCTGAAGGTTTACCTGGAACGCAAAGGGGAATTGCCCAAAGGACTGGTACTGGGACTGGCCGCCATCATCACTTACTACAAGGGAGGTGCCCGCGCAGACGGCACAGAAATCGTACCCAACGACGCTCCGGAAATCATGCGACTTCTGAAGGACTTGTGGGCTACGGGTGATACCCGCAAGGTGGCTGAAGGAGTGTTGGGAGCCAAAGACCTGATCTGGGGCGAACACGGTGACCTGAACAGCATACCGGGTCTGACCGACATGGTGACCGCCTTTCTCAACTCCATTCAAAACCAAGGAATGCTCGAAACGGTCAAGGGCATTTTATAATACTAAACTTCCCCCTGCAAACAAAGAGAGAGGAGAACATTCCCCCACGTTCTCCTCTCTTTTTTATCTCATCCTCTTTTGTCCGTCTTGCGATCAATAAGCAAACAAAGGATAGCTCTTCATCATTGCATTGACCCGTGCGCGCACGTCGGCAATCACTTGCTCATTTTCTACGTTCGACAAAACGGTCTCAATCATTTCAGCAATGTCCAGCATCAGATCTTCCTTGGCTCCACGTGTGGTGATGGCCGGTGTACCCAGGCGAATGCCCGAAGTCTGGAATGCGGAACGCGTGTCAAACGGAACCATGTTCTTGTTGACCGTAATATCAGCGGAAACCAAAGCCTTCTCTGCCACTTTACCCGTCAGGTCAGGATATTTGGAACGCAAATCCACTAACATAGAGTGGTTGTCCGTACCGCCGCTGACAATGGTGAAACCGCGATCCATCAAAGCCTGTGCCAGTGCTGCCGCGTTTTTCTTCACTTGCATGGCATATTCTTTCCACTCCGGTTGCAGGATCTCACCGAACGCCACCGCTTTGGCAGCAATGACATGTTCCAACGGACCGCCTTGAATACCGGGGAATACGGCAGAATCCAGCAGCTGCGACATCATCTTGATCTCGCCCTTCGGAGTCTTCTTGCCCCAAGGATTGGGGAAGTCTTTGCCCATCAGGATAATGCCTCCACGAGGCCCGCGCAGAGTCTTATGCGTAGTCGAGGTCACGATATGCGCATATTTCACAGGATTGTCCAGAAGACCTGCAGCAATCAAGCCAGCCGGATGAGCCATGTCAATCATCAGGATAGCCCCTACCTCATCGGCAATCTGGCGCATACGTTTGTAGTCCCACTCGCGGGAATAAGCCGAACCGCCGCCGATGATCATCTTGGGCTTCTCACGCAAAGCGATTTCCTCCATCTGGTCGTAGTCCACACGACCGGTCTCTTTGTTCAAGTTGTATTCGCAAGGAGAATAGATGATGCCCGAAGTGTTGACCAACGACCCATGCGAAAGATGTCCGCCATGTGCCAGATTCAATCCCATAAACTTGTCGCCCGGATTCAAAACGGCCAAGAACACAGCGGCATTGGCCTGCGCTCCAGAATGCGGCTGAACATTAGCCCACTCGGCACCGAAGATCTTTTTCACGCGGTCAATGGCAATCTGCTCGCTCTGATCCACCACTTCGCAACCGCCATAGTAACGCTTTCCGGGGTACCCTTCAGCATACTTGTTGGTCAGGCAAGAGCCCATGGCCTGCATAACCTCATCGCTCACAAAATTTTCTGATGCGATCAGTTCGATGCCTTTCAACTGACGTTGATGTTCTTTCTCGATGATGTCGAAAATTAAATCGTCTCTTTTCATTCTTGCTTGTTACTCTATAAGTTTGATATTATTTTGAAGTGTGCAAAGTTACGGTAAAAAAATGAATAAGCATCAAAACTTGTCGTTTTTTCCTTTTAAAAAAATACACCCAACGAAAAGCTCAACACGTTGTCGCGCCGCTTGAAACTGATTCCAGCCTTATCCCCTTGAGGAGAACCTTCGTTTTCAGCGGAAGGAAGATAGGTGATGCGCTTGGACATGTTGTGCAGTCCGATGTCGTAACGGAAATCAAAAAACACACGCGAAATGGTCACAGCGACCCCCATGGTGACACAGATATTAAAAGGACGCAAAGTCTCGTGGATGTCTTCCACATCGAAATTCTGAAAATCCACCTTGCTCTGCTTAGCCAAAATGTAACGTATCTTTGGCCCGCCAAACACTCCCAAACTATAAGCCCCCTGTTTAATGAAATTATAACCATAAATCACCGGAATGTCGATACTATGGATGTCAGAAGAAATAGACGCTTCTTGAGAGAAAGGGTCGGTCAACTCGTCACCAGACAAGGGTTTGTCGAAAGTGATGTCACACCTGTTGACATTATAAGACATCTCAGGCTGAAGGAAGTGCCGACCGAAATTGATACGCATGAAAATTGAACCAAAATAACCAATCCGATAATTGTTCTGCACTTCTTCTATGCCCAACCCGTTGACCGTCAGTTCCGGAACTAAAAACAACGCGGAAGTGAACCCGCCTTTCAATCCGAAATTGACAATGCGTTCCTTGTTGTCCAAAAACGAACTTTTCCCCACAGCGTCGGATGCGGAGAACTCCTGTCCCCACAATGTAACAGCATGAAACACGCACACACCGACCGCCATCCAAAAGACCTTCCCTTTCATGTCTCCTTCTCTATCTCAAAAAATGCATAAAGAGTTAAATGTCGCACCAATCGTTACAGTAAACATAGCGATACTACACATTATTTATATGGCAACAACAAGAGGCTTTGCCAATAGCCCAATCAATGTTCATTCTCCAAGTCTCTACAATCCTCTTTACAGTCAAACATAAGCAGCTTCTCAAAAATGCATCGGCCTTTAACTCCTTACTAATTAAACCTTTTCATTTTTTCTTCTCAACTGACCAGCCGAATTTTCCGATTTTCTCCCCCAACTTATAATACCCACCATGCACATATGCCAGGAGGGAAGTTTCCGCCAACTTCAGCTGACCGGTTTCCGGATCCAAGTTTTGGGTGTCGACGCGCACATTCACCACATCAGCAATGAACATGTCATGTGACCCCAATGAAACGATTTCCTTCACCCTACACTCAATGCAGAGAGGCGACTCCTCAATCAAAGGCGCACGGACCACCGCACACTTGCCAGGCGTAAGGCGCATTTCCTCGAATTTATTGTAATCCCTGCCCGAACGCACGCCGCACCAGTCCGTAGCGCGAGCCAGCCGCTCGGTAGTCAGGTTGATAACAAATTCCATGTTACGCTTGATGATGTCATACGAATGACGCTCCGGACGGATGGAAACATAGCACATAGGAGGATTGGTGCAGATGGTCCCTGTCCACGCCACAGTCAGTATATTATATTCTTCCGGCGTACTTCCGCAACTCACCATCACTGCCGGAAGGGGATAGATCAACGTGCCGGGTTTCCAGTTTTCCTTGCTCATGATTTGTCCTCTATATGTGTTTTTAAAGAATCTCGATCTTCTCCCGCGTCTGCTCTTTCTCGCAATAGTGGCAACGGATAACGCAATTTTCCTTGTCGATCACATGGAAACGGGTAGGCATGGGTTCGTTGTTGGTAATACACTTGGGATTGGAACACTTCACTATGCCACATAATTCATCGGGCAAGGTCAGTTCCCGCTTCTCCACCACTTCATAGTCCCGGATAATGTTCAGCTTGACATTGGGAGCCACCACGGCAATGCGATTGATCTCATCGTCACAAAAGAACTTGTCGGCAATCTTAATGATCCCCTTCGTCCCCAGTTTCTTGCTCTTCAGGTTGAAACCTATCGTAATGTTGTTTTGCATATGTTCCAGTCCGAGTAAAGCTACCACCGTAAAAAGCTTCTCGGAAGGTATGTGGTCAATGACAGTGCCATTTTCCAAGGCTGCCACTTGTAATTCTTGTTTGTTTTCGTTCGTCATTTCCTTAATCATTTTTGGATTGTTTTTTTCAGATTTTGTCGTTCCTTACCTCGTCCAAGGTAATGCCCAACACATCACACAGAATGGCTTCCCTGGCATACAGCCCGTTTTGTGCCTGCTGGAAATAATAAGCCTTGGGATTGTCATCCACATCGTAAGCGATCTCATTCACACGAGGCAGAGGATGGAGAATGCGCAGATTCGGGCGGGTGTGTTCCAGCATCTTGTTGCGCAAAATATACACGTTCTTCACCCGCTCATATTCCATCAGATCCGTAAAACGTTCACGTTGCACCCGCGTCATGTAGAGAATGTCCGCAGCGGCAATGGTCTCCTCCGTAAAATCGGTATATTCCTCATAGCGGATGCCATGGTCGCGACAATAAAGCTTATACTCTTCGGGCATTTTCAGCTCATCGGGAGCCACAAAGTGGAAAGTCGGATTAAAATGACGCATGGCCATCAGCAAGGAATGTACGGTGCGTCCGTACTTCAGATCTCCCACCAGGAAGATGTTCAGATTCTCCAATGTCCCTTGCGTCTTATAGATGGAATAAAGGTCTAACATCGTTTGCGAAGGATGCTGGTTCGCTCCGTCGCCAGCATTGACCACCGGCACGGTTGTCACTTCGCTGGCATAGCGGGCGGCTCCCTCCAAGTAGTGACGCATCACAATGATGTCGGCATAGTTGCTCACCATTTTAATGGTGTCTTTCAGAGTCTCTCCTTTGGAAGAGCTGGTGGCCTTAGGATCGGTAAAGCCTATGACCTTTGCTCCCAAACGGTTGGCTGCCGTCTCAAAACTAAGCCGGGTGCGCGTGGATGGCTCAAAGAAAAGGGTGGCCACGATTTTCCCGTCCAACAGGTGCCTGTTCGGACGGGCTTCAAACTCTTTCGCCATATCCAGCATATAGAGGATTTTCTCCTTGCTGTGGTTGGCGATGGTAACTAAACTTCTATTTTCCATATCAGTGAAATCTATTAAACGATTTGAGACTGTAAAGTTATGAAATATATGCGGCTCATGAAAATTTGGCCCCAGTATTTTTTCCAGAAAATACAGAATTGTGTTTTTTTGCGTATTTTTGCAGCATGGAAAAAGAAAAAGTCAGGCAATACATCATCCAAGAAAACCTGCTGGAAAAGAGCGGGAAAGTGCTGGTGGCTCTCAGTGGCGGGGCTGACTCTGTGGCTTTGCTACACCTGCTCCTATCCTTAGGGTATAGTTGTGAAGCCGCCCACTGCAATTTTCATCTCAGGGGGGAAGAGTCGGACAGAGACGAAAAGTTTGTGCGGACGCTTTGCCAGACCAGTCAGGTGTCCCTCCATGTGAAACATTTCGATACCCAAAACATCGCCAGCCAACGGCATATCTCCATAGAAATGGCAGCCCGCGAACTGCGCTATGACTGGTTTGAAGAATTAAGGAAAGCCAACGGGGCTTCCCGCATAGCCGTGGCCCACCATGCCGATGACAGCATCGAGACATTCCTGCTCAACCTCATCCGTGGAACGGGCATTGATGGGCTGTGTGGCATACGTCCCCGAAACGGCTACATCGTACGCCCCTTGCTATGCCTGAGCAGAAAAGAAATTCTCCATTATCTTGATGCCACCGGACAGACATTTGTGACCGACAGCACCAACCTGCAGGACGAATACACCCGCAACAAAATCCGCCTCCATGTTATGCCCCTGCTGCAAACCATCAATCCATCGGCCGGACACAGCATCCTGCAAACAGCCAAACACCTGAATGACGCTTCCCTGCTCTATCACCAAAGTATCGAGGAAGGAAAAAAACGAGTATGGAACGAACATGGCATCTCTATCCCTGCCCTGCTGCACGAAACCGCTCCTGAAGCCCTGCTCTTTGAAATGCTTCGTGCTTTTGGCTTCAATAGCGCTCAAACGCACGACATTTACCAAGCTTTGTCCGGCCAATCCGGAAAGGTGTTCCACTCCGCACAAGCCCGGCTCATCAAAGACAGAGACTATCTCCTGATCGACACGCCATCGGCTCCAGTCCGCCCACATCTGACGATGGAGACTCATGAATACACACCAGAGTTTGTCATTCCTCGAGACAAGACCGTAGCATGCTTTGATGCAAGCAAACTGACCAAGCCTCTCTCCTTACGCTTATGGCAAACAGGAGACAGTTTTGTGCCCTTCGGCATGAGAGGACGCAAAAAGGTAAGTGACTATCTCACTGACCGCAAATTCTCCCTGGCGCAAAAAAGCCGGCAATGGGTTCTCTGCTGCGGGGAAGACATCATCTGGCTAATAGGCGAAAGGACGGACAACCGCTTCCGTATCGATACAGACACCCGAAAGGTTCTGGTGGTGAAAACAGACCGTCACACTCCTTAAACTACGACAAAAGCCCGGTTACTATCCAATAATCATGCAATTGCGCTTCTGCTCAGCAAAACAAGCTGAAAGCAAAGGAGCGAACGGAGTCTCAAAACTGCGAGCCCGCTGAGGACATCCTTTCACACAAGCACAGCAACGTATGCAACGGTCGGACAGCGTGTGGCATTCGTCACCTCTAACAATAGCAGCCGTTGGACAATGTTCCACACAATAACCACAACGCGTGCAAAGTGACTCGTCCGCTATCGGTACAGCCGACTTACCACCAGAGGTCTGCCGCTTCCGCATTTCCATCACACCCTGCACAAATTTCTCCATCGAAGAAGGAGACTGGAGTGGCTGGGGGATATGCTCCAGATTTATCACTGGGAAGGCTCGCCCTTCGCCAGTTTCCGACATACGGTCTGCCACTTTCCACCCAAAATCCTCGGCTTCCTTCAAATCTGCAGCATCAGGCCGCCCGGCTGCAATGGGATAACGGGAGCTGCTATAACTATGCTCACCAATAAACGCAGCTCCAGCCACCACCTTGAACCCACAGCCTGTGGCAAATGCCTGCAACTCGGTCAGAGCCTGCTCGAAAGCGCGGTTCCCATAAACCACAACCAGCACAACAGGTCCTCCTTCAGAACGGATGCCCTCCAAGCGCTTCATAGCCAAAGGCGCTACGTGACCGCCGTAGACAGGAACAGTAATTAGGGTCAATGTTTGCCTGCCTACCACCAACGGCACACCTGCCGAAACGGTCAGATCTGTCACAAACAACTGTTTGATTGCCGTCCCTCTGGCAATAGCCTCTCCTACCTGTCTGGAAGTGTGGGTAGGAGAAAAAGTAATCAAACGAATGTCTTTTAAATCCATCATAAAATCCCTTTTTAACGGTTAAACCTTGCAGCTTTACGCAACAAAGATAAAGCTTCCCGCTCAAAAAAAAGAGAATTTATTTATCAGAATCAAAAAAATTATTACCTTTGCACCGTTGAAAGATGCGATTCACGGCTTTGGAATGGTGAAAGCAGCATCAAAACACCCGATTCAACCAAACTTATTACCCAATTTTAGTCATAGGAATATCTAAAAAAGGTTGCTTTTATAGGCATCTGAAAAGCCTGCGGCCTTATCTTTTATACATTTTTCAACCAAAGAGAAAATAAACATTAAACAACTATTCACACATATACTTATATGTATAACATCATTCAACTAAATGACAAAACTTTGTCAGAACTGCAAGCCATCGCCCAAGAACTGGGCATAACAAAGACAGATTCACTCAAGAAAGAAGAACTTGTCTATAAGATTCTTGACGAACAAGCCATTGCAGGAGCTACTAAGAAAGTAGCGGCCGAGAAAATGAAAGAAGAACGTAAAGGAGAAAAACAAAAACGTTCGCGCGCTGCCTCCAATAAAAAAGGAGAGAAAAAAGAGGCAAACAAAGACAACCCAAATACAACGCAGCCAGAACAGAACCAGAAAACAGAAACAGCACAACCGACCAATCCCCGAACCGATGCAGAACAAGTAACCGCTTCTACAGCTCCCAAACGCCGAGGACGGCCACGGAAAGTGAAAACAGAGGAAACAATTGCCGAGAAAACCAATTCCCCTGCTGCCGCAGAGCCCGAACTGACATTCGAGACACAAGCTGATCCAGAGAAACCTACAGCACTGCTTCCATCTCCTAAAAAAGAGGTCGTGGACGAAGAGGCTCTCCTGGCGGACAAAGACGGAGATGACTTCATCCCTATCGAAGACCTGCCTACTGAAAAGACGGAGCTCCCCTCAGAACTCATCGGCAAATTTGAAGCGACAAAAACTGAACTCCCGCTATTCAATCCAGAACAGCAACCTCAGCTGCCACAACAGCAACACCAGCGTAACCGCAATAATAACAACAAAGCGAATAACAACAACCGCAACAACACCCCACGTCAGAACCAACAACGCCCTCAGCAAAACAATGCGGAAACTGCCGCCACACAGCCTAAACCGGCTGAACGCGAAAAGGCATACGATTTTGACGACATCCTTTCGGGAACGGGCGTACTGGAAATCATGCAAGACGGGTATGGATTCCTTCGTTCTTCGGATTACAACTACCTCTCTTCGCCCGATGACATCTACGTCTCACAATCCCAAATCAAACTGTTCGGATTAAAAACAGGCGATGTGGTGGAAGGGGTCATCAGACCGCCCAAAGAAGGCGAAAAATATTTCCCATTGGTCAAAGTGTCCAAAATCAATGGCCGTGACCCTTCACTGGTGCGGGATCGCGTTTCATTCGAACACCTCACTCCGCTCTTTCCCGATGAGAAATTCAAACTCTGCAAAGGGGGGTATTCTGACTCACTGTCCGCAAGAGTAGTAGACTTGTTTACCCCCATAGGCAAAGGTCAGCGCGCCCTTATCGTGGCACAACCCAAAACGGGCAAGACAACACTGATGAAAGACATCGCCAACGCCATCGCAGCCAACCATCCGGAAGTTTACATGATCATGCTGCTGATCGATGAACGTCCGGAAGAGGTTACAGACATGGCCCGTACCGTCAACGCTGAAGTCATCGCCTCAACCTTTGACGAACCGGCCGAACGCCACGTGAAAATTGCAGGCATTGTACTGGAAAAAGCCAAACGCCTGGTTGAATGCGGACACGATGTGGTGATCTTCCTTGACTCTATCACCCGTCTGGCACGGGCTTATAATACAGTCTCTCCGGCATCAGGCAAAGTGCTTTCGGGCGGTGTGGACGCCAATGCGCTGCACAAACCTAAACGCTTCTTCGGTGCTGCACGCAACATCGAGGGCGGTGGTTCCCTGACTATCCTTGCCACAGCCCTTATCGATACGGGATCCAAAATGGACGAAGTAATCTTTGAGGAATTCAAAGGTACTGGCAATATGGAACTGCAGCTCGACCGCAACCTGTCCAACAAACGCGTCTTCCCGGCTGTAAACATCATCGCTTCCAGCACCCGCCGCGATGACCTGCTGCAAGACAAACAGACACTGGACCGTATGTGGATCCTGCGCAAATACCTGGCTGACATGACTCCAATGGAAGCCATGGACTTTGTGAAAGACCACTTGGAAAAGACCAAAGACAACGATGAGTTTCTGATGAGTATGAACAGCTGATTTCCCCCATCTACCACCTTATATCATATTAAAATCAAAGAGGGTGTGCCGTCCTGGAACACCCTCTTTTGCTTCCCTATCTCTCAAATCTCTATTTGTAACTAAATAAAAAAACATAAAACGCTTGGTTCGCATCTGTATAAGCCTTATATTTGCACAATCTTAACACAAATGTGCAACCCTACAAATGAAACAAGAACAACGGTTCATTGACTATATAGAGCAAAGCATTATCCATAATTGGGATAAGAATGCACTGACTGACTATAAAGGAGCGACCCTACAATATAAAGATGTAGCCCGTAAAATAGCCAAGTTCCACATTGTCTTAGAAAGTGCCGGCATCCAGCCTGGCGATAAAATAGCAGTATGTGGACGTAACAGCGCACATTGGGCTGTTGCCTTTCTTGCCACTCTGACCTACGGAGCGGTCATTGTCCCTATTCTGCATGAGTTCAAAGCAGATAACATCCACAATATCGTCAACCACTCGGAAGCTAAGCTCCTATTTGTAGGTGACCAGGCCTGGGAAAACCTGAACGAAGAACTAATGCCCTACCTGCTGGGCATTGTCCTCCTGACAGATTTCACCCCTGTGGTATGCCGATGCGACAAACTGATGGATGCCTTTGAACACCGCAACGCCATCTATGGAGCACACTACCCCAAGAATTTCCGTCCGGAGCATATCTGTTACCGCAAAGAAGCGTCACCAGAAGAGCTGGCCATCATCAACTATACATCGGGCACCACCGGATATTCAAAAGGTGTCATGTTGCCTTACCGCAGCCTCTGGTCAAACGTAACCTACTGTCACGAGATGCTACCCGTCAAACCAGGCGACAACATTGTGTCTATGCTACCCATGGGACACGTGTTCGGCATGATGTATGACTTCCTATACGGATTCTCGGCCGGCGCACACCTTTATTTTCTGACGCGCATGCCTTCACCCAAAATCATAGCGCAATCATTCTCGGAAATCAGGCCGCGTGTCATTTCCTGTGTGCCGCTCATCGTGGAGAAAATCATCAAAAAGGACATTCTTCCCCGCATCGACAACCGTATTGGCAAACTGCTGCTCCACATGCCCATCGTCAACGACAGGATCAAAGCGGACGCACGCAAAAAAGCCATGGAAATCTTTGGAGGGAATTTTGATGAGATCATTATCGGAGGCGCACCCTTCAACGCTGAAGTGGAACGTTTCCTCAAATCCATCAATTTCCCCTACACCATCGCATACGGCATGACAGAATGTGGCCCCATCATCTGTTCCAGCCGATGGGAAACCCTCAGACTGGCTTCATGCGGAAAAGCCACCACACGGATGGAAGTGAAAATAGACTCTCAAGACCCGCAACATGTGGCAGGGGAAATCATATGCAGAGGAGCCAATCTTATGCTGGGATATTATAAGAATCCTGAAGCGACCGCGCAAATCATAGACACCAACGGATGGTTGCATACGGGAGACTTGGGAACGATGGATAAGGACGGTTATGTCACTGTGCGCGGACGAAGCAAAAACATGTTACTCACAGCCAGTGGGCAAAACATTTATCCCGAAGAAATTGAAAGTAAGCTGAACAACATGCCTTACGTGTCCGAATCGCTGGTCGTGCTGCAGAAAGACAAACTGGTCGCACTGATTTATCCGGATTTTGACGATGCCTTTACACACGGCCTGCAACAAAGCGATATCGAAAAGGTTATGGAGAACAACCGGAATGAACTGAACCAACAGTTGCCCGCATACTGCCAGATCACCAAAGTGAAAATCCATTTCGAAGAGTTTGAGAAAACAGCCAAAAAAAGCATTAAGCGCTTCATGTATCAGGAGGCCAAAGGATAAGATATCCCGATGTCTCAACAAGAAGCGATATTTCGATCACATAGAAGGAGAGCGGTCCGAAACCTGAAATCAGGAAAAGACACAAGGCAAGCCTCACCGGCAAAGTATTCCCCTATAAAATACTTTGGCAAGTAACCTATGCTGCTGAAAAAAGCCCGGACAGGATTCTGTCCCGATGATCAACCTACTTCTTCCAGCTACCTTGCAACCGACTTTTCGGACTGATCCCTTTTTTGACCGGTCTGACAATAGTCAAGCCCGTCATACAAAAAGAGAAAACATGCACTACACATGTTTTCCCCTTCAATAACAAAAACCAACCTTATTTCCCATTCTTTCCCCGCTGCCTCATGCTTCTTAGCAGTTCGCGATGGAAATGCATTTCGGCTTGGAGTACCTTATAGATTTTCTTATAAGGAAGAATCCTCTTGAACTTCTCCAGATAAGTCTGATCCAACTTTTCCGCTTCGATGCGGGCTTTATAGACCCCCTTCAGAATGTCTCCATACACCGCTTCCGAAATGTTCTCTTGCTTTCCCTTCCGCAAAAGCTTCCATGCCTCATCGTTTAGCTTTTTTTTCTGATCCTGCAATTCAAAGTAAACCGGAAAGAACTTCGCAGCTTCATCGCCAGTCAAACCGGCCTTTTCTGTAATATACGCCTGCTGTTTAGCCCGGAACTCTTCTCGGCTTAGCCGATTCTGCTGCATGCCATCATACGCCTGCAACACAGGAGCCAAGTGACACAGCATCACTAATAAAACAATCAGTTTCTTCATTTTCAAACCGTATATATGTTATATGTCTATGTCGTGTTGACGATGAAACGAATCATTCCGCATCGTCATCTGTCAGATAAACGTATAAAGAATAGTCATCATCCAACATCGAATTATCCACAACCACATTGATGTACTCCATCTCTTTCTCAGAGTCATCCACAGCCACAGCCTCCGAGTTCGATTTCTGCACGCCTGGCGCAATGCGGATGATCAAAGCCGCGCCGGCAAACATTGCCGCCATATACACCCATGGTTTCACTTTCTGCCACAAGGTAGGACGTTTGCATTCCACAGGTTCCTTTTGGGGGAGCCGATTCATGACTTCTGAAGTAAGACTTTCAAAATACCCTTCAGGAACTTTAAAAGGATTCTTCACCCCCGCTTTCCTCAGTATGTTATCTTCTTCTTTCATAAGCATTCTCCTTTCTGTTTTTTTAGACTAAAACGTTATATAAAGGTTTAATCCTCCTCGGTCAAAAACTTTTCTATTTTCTTCACGGCGTGATGATAAGATGCCTTCAACGCCCCTACGGAAGTGCCGAATATTTCAGACATTTCTTCGTATTTCATTTCCTGATAATATTTCAAGTTGAAAACCATTCGCTGTTTTTCAGGCAAAGAAAGCAAGGCTTTTTGCAAGGCTTTTTGTATTTTGTCACCTGAAAAATAGGAATCGCTTTCCAAACGTTCGATAGCCTTTGCCTCCGGATCGTCCAAAGACACCGTTGCCGTGGCATGCTGCTTATTCAGAAATGTCAGACATTCATTCATGGCAATGCGATAAAGCCACGTGGACAGTTTTGCCTCCCCCCGAAAGTAATCAATGTTCATCCATGCCTTGATAAAGGTATTTTGAAGCAGATCGTTCGCATCTTCATGTGAAAGAACCATACGGCGGATTTGCCAATACAATTGCTCGCTATACTGCGCCACAATCATTTCAAATCCGCGTTTTTGTGTACTTTCCTCTTGCAAAAGCGCCAACACCTCACGTTCGTTATAAGAAGAGTTCATTTGTTTCTACTCACATTTAGTATATTAGACTAATTGCTCACACAAAAGTTTAATTGTGACAAGCATCCGTTTCTATTTACATCCTTTCCCCCTCATCCCGTCAATCGATCGGCAGACAAAGATTTTCCCGCGCCAATATTGTATGCGGAAAGACTGCTAATGCTTCGTTCAGCAATGCCTGCTCATCCTCATAGCGGGCTGAAAAGTGTCCGATGACCAGTTTCTTGACATTAGCTGTTTGGGCAAACAGTGCGGCTTGTCCGGCTGTGGTATGAAAAGTCTCACTGGCACGCGCCTTATCTGCGTTGGCAAAAGTCGCCTCGTGAAATAAGAGATTGGCTCCCCGGATCAACGGCGCAAGCGTTGGCTTATAGACAGTGTCTGAACAATAAGCATATTTGCGAGGCGGATCCGCCGGAGAAGTCAAACGGCTGTTAGGAATCGTTTCTCCTTCCGGTGTCACATAGTCTGCCCCGTTCTTGATGCGGTTGAACTCTGAGACAGGAACACCGTAAAAGTCCACCCACTCCCGAAGCAGATGATTAGGACTCGGTTTTTCGGCAAAAAGGAAACCACAGCAAGGCATGCGGTGCTGAAGAGGAAGGGTCATCACTTCCATGGAGCGGTCTTCAAATATCAGACAAGGGGCTTGTACAGAGAACTCATGAAAAAACACCCTATAAGTCATCTGCCGGTTGAAGAAATCGAGCACAGGACGCATCAGAGCCTCCAATCCTTCAGGAGAATATATGTGCAAGTCTGCCGTCCTCCCCAAAAGATTAAGCGTGGAAATCAATCCGGGCAATCCGAAACAATGGTCACCATGCAGGTGCGAAATGAAAATATGATTCAAACGGGAGAACTTCAGACGGGACTTGCGGAATTGCAGCTGAGCACCTTCTCCACAATCGATCATAAACAATTTGTCACGCACATTCAGCACTTGTGAAGTGGGGAAATGACGCGTAGTAGGCAATGCTGAGCCACAACCCAAAATATGTAATTCAAATTTCTCCATAAGTAAACTTGTTTTTTCGCCATAGAAGTTGAAACAGAGAGAGGAGATTAGAGCGCCAATGTCTTGGTATCGGCTTAAAAACTCCTTATGCGGACTTGCCGGCTTCTTTCTTTACCGCTTCTCCGCATCTTTACAAACCAAAATCCGTTCCGCTATAAACATAGGGCAAAGATAAAGAATTATTGCCGTTTGACGAAACACCCAAGCAAAAAAAATCCCCCGGCGGAATTCAATCCAGACCGAGGGATTCTTTACCCGAATGTTATATGAAGACTTTTTTACTTCTTGCTTTTTTCAGCTTCCATCTGCTCTTTCAGGGCAGCCAAAGCGTCAATGTCACCCAACGTAGTGGATGCAGCCTGGTTCTGGATCACCGGTGTCTCTTCTCTCTTGGCCTTCTTTGCAGCCTTCTTTTCCGCTCTTTCTTCGGCCTTAGCGGCATCTTCAAAGATACGGCTGTGAGACAAGATGATACGCTTAGCATCCTTGTTGAACTCAATCACCTTAAACGGAAGTTTCTCTTCCAACTGGGCTTGTGTGCCATCTTCCTTAACCAAGTGTTTCGGTGTTGCAAAACCTTCCACACCGTAAGGCAAAGCGACTACAGCACCCTTTTCCAGCATTTCGATGATGGTGCCTTCGTGAATGCTGCCCACAGTGAATACTGTCTCAAACACATCCCAAGGATTCTCTTCCAGCTGCTTGTGACCCAAGCTCAGACGGCGGTTTTCCTTGTCGATTTCCAGCACCTGCACTTCGATGTCTGCACCAATCTGGGTAAATTCAGACGGATGCTTAACTTTCTTCGTCCAAGACAGGTCGGAAATGTGGATCAGGCCGTCAACACCCTCTTCGATTTCAACGAACACACCGAAATTGGTGAAGTTGCGCACTTTGGCAGTATGTCTGCTTCCGACGGGGTATTTCTCTTCAATCGTATCCCAAGGATCCGGTTTCAGCTGCTTGATGCCCAGGGACATCTTACGCTCTTCACGATCCAATGTCAGGACTACAGCTTCCACTTCATCGCCCACCTTCATGAAGTCTTGCGCGGAACGCAAGTGCTGAGACCAAGACATTTCCGATACGTGGATCAAGCCTTCCACACCCGGAGCAATTTCAATAAACGCACCGTAGTCTGCCATCACCACTACTTTGCCCTTCACGTGATCGCCTACCTTCAGGTTCGGATCCAGTGCATCCCAAGGATGGGGAGTCAATTGTTTCAGACCCAATGCGATGCGCTTCTTTTCGTCATCAAAGTCCAAGATAACGACATTCAGCTTCTGGTCCAGTTCAACCACTTCATGCGGATCGCTCACACGGCCCCACGACAAGTCTGTAATGTGAATCAGACCGTCTACGCCGCCCAAGTCGATAAACACACCGTAAGAAGTAATATTCTTGACAGTACCCTCGAGCACTTGTCCCTTCTCGAGTTTGCTGATGATTTCTTTCTTCTGCTGTTCCAGTTCGGCCTCGATCAGAGCCTTGTGGGAAACAACTACGTTCTTGAATTCCTGGTTGATCTTCACAACCTTGAATTCCATCGTCTTGCCTACAAACACATCGTAGTCACGGATGGGCTTCACATCAATTTGCGAACCGGGCAAGAAAGCTTCGATGCCAAACACATCTACAATCATACCGCCCTTCGTACGGCATTTGATGTAACCTTTAATCACCTCTTCATTTTCCAAAGCAGCATTGATGCGATCCCATGAACGGGTAGCACGTGCTTTGCGGTGAGACAGAACCAGCTGTCCCTTCTTGTCTTCTTGATTTTCGATGTACACTTCCACCGTGTCACCTACTTTCAGATCCGGATTGTAACGGAATTCGCTCATCGGAATAATGCCGTCCGATTTATAGCCGATATTTACAACGACTTCACGCTTGTTCATTGCAATTACCGTTCCGTCAACCACCTCACGGTCGCTAACCTTGTTCAGCGTATTGTCATACGCCTTTTCCAGCTCTTCATGGCTGGCACTGGATACGGCTTCACCGTTTTCGTACGCATCCCAATTGAAGTCCTCAAGGGGCTTTACATTTTTAAAATCTTCCATTCTAAATAAAATAATTGTTTAATAATTAATTAAGTGAGACATTATATCGACTCATAAAATCGGGCGCAAAGATAGAGGTATTTTCTCGAACTGCAAAAAAAATACCGTTTTAATATTGATTTCTCAGTCATCTATATCGACCAATTCGCCTTTTTGGTTGAATTTCAAAGAGAAATCGTTGCTCAACTCGACCTCAATGCCTTTGTCACGCTCAATCTGGGTGATAAAAGCTTCCGGGAAAAACTCATCCAAGTATGCCTGCACATAACCAGGCACCAGCGTGGCCGGCACAGCTTTCCGCTTGCAATCCACTTCCAGCCAATTGCCACGGCTGTCAAATTCAATTTCCGTACGGTCTGTCAACAGCACTTCATATTTCTTTGCCTTAAACCAATCTTTCTCTATTTTAATATAGGAAATCTTTGGCTTCTCAAAATGCCGGTTGATAAAGTTGCGAGCCGTCAACGGCAAGTGCATGGCATCCTGCGTAATGACATCACCTGCCCTGGACAGCTGTATGGTGCCTACGGCAAAGCCTACTATAAAAAACCACTTCTTCATATTCTTATTATATGTTTTAAAGTTGAGGAATTGGCAAGCGGACGGAGTGCACATAGGGAAACAGAGTCGGTTTGCAAGAAAGATCCGGATCGACTATACCTCCCCAAATATCCCGCTGGATCTTCCCCCCCTCCCGCCAGCCTGCCTTCGTCCATTATTGTCAAGCGCAAAGGAAACAGGCAAAATAGGAAAGATTTGGGAATTAGCCTCTCACTTTACGTTTTTCACTCTCTTTAACCAAGGCAAAACAGTGCATGCCCTTCTCCCATTGATATGTCAACGACAAAGAGGAGGCAACGGCAATGGAGTGCGCAATGGCTAATCCCAATCCCGTAGAATCCTTCTTATCTTTCGATCCATGATAAAAACGCTGAAACAGCCTATCTGTATCCAATGAGGATTCCCCTGTATTTTTTATCACCAATGAACACTCCGTAGTCAATACCCGCAACTCTCCAGCCTGCCGGTTGTGCAGCAAAGCGTTTTTCACAAGATTGGACAGTAATATATGCATAAGCGAAGGGTTGCAACGGACCATAAACGGCTTTTCCCCTCTTTCCCGCACCAAACGCACTTGTTTATGCCCGTAAATATCCATCAAGTCCGGCAACAGGCCGTCTACAGCTTCATCCACAGACACGACTTCCGTTTCTGTATACTGTCCGTTCTCGATGCGCGACAGCAATAGCAGCGATTTATTCAGCCGGACAGCTCTTCCCAAGGTCGCATAAAGAGCGTCCAACTCCTTCATTTGCTGCTCGTTCAAGGATTCAGACTCGGCCAGCAGCTCCACCTTTCCACAGGCGATGGCCAAAGGGGTCTGCAATTCGTGTGAAGCGTTTTCAATAAACTGCTTCTGTTCCTCGTAAGCCTTATAGCTTCTGTTCCCCATTGACAAGGCAGCCTCGCTCAGCTGACGGAATTCGCGGATCTGGGTAGGATTGTCCAAAGGAGGCACTTCCTTGCCCGGCTGAATGGCATGCAGCCACTTCAACAGCCGGTGCAAAGGCTTGAACACTCTGGTGAGGGTGAGCCGGATTCCCACAGAGGTCGTTACCAGAAACAGGAGGAACAAAGCGCCCAGATACCACACCATTGCCCGGATCATGTCATCCCTCTCCAAGATGGAAATCATCAGCGTCAACTCATAAAACTGTCCGTCCGCCATGCAGAAAGCCGTACGCAACACACGCACCGGCTCATACTCATCCTCTATTTCAATATAAACCGAAGAGTCGTAGAACATCCTTCGGTAATTTTCCCCTTCCTCTTCCGAAACAGGACGAAAAGAATACATAGACATCAGATTTCCGCTGGTATCCAATACGGAAGCGTCGTCCAGAGCCGCATTAATCAAAATGTTGGCATAATTTTCCAGCGTATCGTCCGTTTCGTCCACCACCTCATCGATGATGGTATAATAGAACAACACGCCCCATGCCGCCATCAGCAAAAACAGCAAAAACGCCAGCTTGCGGTAAGTATAGTGAAGCAGCTTCATACCTCAGCCAGTTTATAGCCAAATCCATATACAGCCTTCAGCTCCACTGTAGCTCCGGCCTGTTTCAGCTTCTTACGCAAATTCTTCACCTGAGAATAAATAAAATCCAAAGAATCCGCCTGATCAATATTGTCTCCCCAGACCGACTCTGCAAGGCTCATTTTATTGATGACCCGGTTGGGATTCACCACAAAATAATATAGCAGGTCATACTCTTTCCTATTCAGCTGTACCGGCGTACCGTCCACCTCCACCTGACGTTTGTCGGGATAAACCGTCAGATTTCCCATGGACAAAGTCACGTCTCCCTGCGCCTGCCTCCTCCGGATCAATGACTTGACCCGCGCATTCAGCTCTGCCAGATGAAAAGGTTTGGTCAGATAGTCATCCGCCCCCAAGTCCAACCCTTCCACCTTGTCATCCAACGAATCTTTGGCAGAAACGATCAGCACACTGTCACTACGCCTCAACCGTTTCAACTCGCGCAGCAAATCCAAGCCGCTGCCTCCCGGCAACATGATGTCCAGCAGGATGCAGTCATAGTCATAATCATTGATCTTATCCAATGCCGAATGATAATCAGAAGCCGTCTCTACCACAAATTTTTCTTTTAAAAGGGAAGCTTTCACCGTTTCCCGCAGTCCGGTTTCATCTTCTACCACTAAAACCTTCATTTTCTTTCTCCCAGTTTTTATTTTAGAAATTACACAGAATAAAGAACACGGCTTACGACTGTCAGCAGTCTAAAGCCTTATCCAATATCATGCCTATTGATAATCGACAGCAAAGGAACGAAAAGAGAAGGGAAAAAGCAAGCAAGTAAGGCAACAAAATCAACCGGCGCCACATGGGCGGAATTATAGGAGCCGCCCGACCCGTCTGTCGGCAAAGCTTCAACGGCGAAGCTGCAAAGGTGAAAAGCCCCACCTGCCAAGATGCCGCTTGAAACGACCCTCTAAAACGCCTCGCAGGCTTGTCAACTATAACCCGAAGATTGCGAAAGCTGGATATGAAGATTAAAGCAGCAAGATAAGGGGTGTTGCACATGTTAATGCAAGACTTTGCACACATTGATGCAAGACCTTGCACACATTGATGCAAGACCTTGCACACATTGATGCAAGACCTTGCACATGCGGATGCAAAACGATTAACGTATGACCGTAATGCAGAATTGATTTGCAGAAACGTATAGACTCGATCAGCTTCGCTCAGAACATATTAAAGGCCGATAGCTTGAAACTGTCGGCCTTCATCAACCTATCAACTGAACTGGCATCAGAATCTATTCCTTCTGTTTTGGAAACGATCCAAATAACTGGAATATTGCTCTTCCGTCATGATGTCCTGCAACTGTTCACGGTAGTCCTCACGCGCTTTCTTCATCTCTTCCCAACGTTTCTCCCTTTCGGCACGCAGTTCAGCCCGCTGCTCATCAGTCAACTGTCTCCCTCCTCTCTCTCCGGCTTCTCGGCGAGCCTCATAACCATGTCTGTGCACATCCTCACAACAGCAACCATGCCGCCGGAAATGGCGATGGTGCCTTCTTTCACGGGCAAAGCGGCGCATGGGAGGTATCTCACCCATTTTTTCCGCCCATTTCTGATTGGCTTCCAGCAGCTTTTCCTTTTGCTCGTCAGTCAGTCCGTATTCCTTGGCCATCCATTCCGTCATGCGCTCCGCACGGGCCTTCGCATCAAAGTCCTTATCACTCCGGCGCGCATCTTGCGCCATCATCACACCGCTCATCAATAAAGCGGCCATACATGCTAAAACGATTCTTTTCATCATAAAATTACTTTTTTTAATACTACTTCTTTTTATATCAATTTTGTGTTGCAACGCCAATATGACCCTTTGCGAAAGCAAAAGTTTAAAGCCCGTCTCCCGTTTTCATTTACTTTCACAATACAGAAGATTTTTCTACTTTTTCATTACAGCCAGACAGAAAGACAAATCGTGAACATTTATGTCTATCATAAGAACTCAAATATGCTGCTTAAAAGATATATAACGATGGATACAACAAATCACATCTCCACATTTTTCGCAATCCAAATCAGCTTTAACATAAAAGTGACAGTCGCTTGAATCAAACAAAGCACATATTTTTAATAAAATAATCAACTTCACAACAAGGATTTCCCCAAAAACATGTATATTTGCACCGAGTTTCAAACAGAACAAACATATATCCGAAACAATATGAAACAAATTCCAATCATGGCAACTCTAATTGGCGCGATGAGCCTGACAAGTTGCACTAAAGACGTTTACAACCCTGAAATGGATCCTGTCAACCGGCCCGCAGAAAATCCGTGGGAAGACATTGCGGTACCAGCCGGATTCAACTGGTCGACCATCGCCTCTGTCAACCTGAAAGTAGACGTGGAAGATGCGTATGGAGGGAAATACGGCTACCTGATCGAAGCCTTCCCTGCCAACCCGGAGGAAGATCCGGCCACCATCCCGTTAGCGGCCGGCTATGCCAACCTGACGCAATCGTACACAACGACCCTGCGGATGCCGCAAACTGTCGGAAACATCTACCTGCGCCAAACGGCTCCAGACGGCAGCCAGATTGTCAAGACCTTTGCCGTACAGCCGCAGTTGGATTACACATTCGCAGCGGCAGGCTCCCAAGCAGCCACCAAGAGCGAGCCGGGCACTCCTGAGTTCCCCATCGAAGTAGGCATGGATCACAACAGCAAAAACAATTGGGCATATACATACGCCTTCGAAGATTTATGGCCTCAGTACGGCGACTTTGACTTTAACGACGTGGTTGTCACCATTGACAAATTCCACACTTCTTCTTACCGGATCAGCATTGAGGGAGAAGTCAAGGCGACTGGCGCGAGCAGAAGGATTGGCGTAGGCATCCGCTTCCTCAACATCAAGGCAAGTGACTTGGAAGGAGTGGAAGCGGAACTTCAATCAACCAACGGCGAGGCCGCCTCTGTAACCTTTGAGAAAGGTCAGACAGACCCGGTGCTGATCATCTGCGAAGACGTGCATGCATGGTGTAAAAATCCGAAAGGCGAATACCCATTCATCAATACAGAAACGGACGGTGAGAACAACAGAACGGACTGCCCCGATTTCAGAATCTGGCTCAATTTCAAAGACAAAGATGTGCGCGACCAAGCATTTGACATTATGAACATGGATGTGTTTGCCATCACAAGCACCCCAACTGCTGTTGCCGGAAAACGCACGGAAGTCCATGTCGCCGGTTTCGCCCCGACTGATTTAGGTGACACTTCCCGCTTTGGAGAAGCCAATGACGCTTCCGGCCAAAACGGTCCCTACTATCTCAGCAAAGACAACTATGCTTTTGGCATTTGCATTGCCAGCGAGAATAAGAATCACACCCATTGGCAATGGCCTCTGGAAAAAGTTGACATCAGAACCGCATACCCAGACTTCACCCGATGGATCACCAGTGGAGGAACCGAAAGCAAGGATTGGACGGACCATCCTGCTTCAGGAAAAGTGTTCGGAATTCTCAAGAAATAAATAGAATCAATGCGGAAATGCCCTTTTTGAAAGTCGCGTTTCCGCACTTTTTTCAGCTAAAAAACAAACACGCCAGTCCTCCTGATAGCCACAGACTCTTTACAGGATTTTATCCAAAAAAAGTTAATGGAAGTTTTTTTTATTGTCTTTCCATATCAAAAATAAAAATAAAATTGTGTATTTTTGCCCCAAATTAGACAAAACAAACAATAAGGTCTCTATTTAACAAACGAAACAAATGAAAAGAATATTGCTGGTTGACGATAAAATATCCATAGGGAAAGTTTTATCTGTCTATTTAGGAAAGGAAAATGAACTGGTTTATTTTGAAGACCCTTTGAAGGCCATTGAATGGCTGAACAGCGGTCAGGAACCGGACTTGATCATCACAGACATCCGTATGCCCCACATGAGCGGAGATGAATTTCTTTCTTACCTGAAGAACAACGAGCTTTGGAAAAACATTCCGATCATCATTCTCTCCAGTGAAGACAATTCCACAGAACGCATCCAGCTTCTGGAAGCCGGAGCCGATGATTACATCATAAAGCCGTTCAATCCCATGGAACTAAAAGCCCGTATCAAGAGATTCTTATAGAGAACTATTTCAAACAACCCCTAAAAACGCAGGAGTTATGTTATACTATATTTATATAGGGAAAAACAGCATGACCATCAACCGCCTCAACCAAATGACGGAAGGAATGTTTCTGGTAGCGGCATCATACAGTAAAGCCGCTTCCCTCATTGACGGCATGCGTGACCGATACGACATAACACTCCTATACGAGCCACAACAGATTGACAAGGATTGCCAAGAAATAGCCTTTCTGCACCAACGCTTCCCGCGAGTCTACATTGTCCTCATCACCGAAGGCATCTCTCCCGATGACCGGAAACGCTATATACAGGCAGGCGTACAAAACTCATTAAGCAGCTTGCCCACTCCACAAGCCATTGAGAACATGAAAACTTTCCTACAAAAAAGGAAAGCCCGTAAACTGGAGGAGTTCACCCAGTCCAGACGAAGCTCCATAAACACGTTCCACCTGCCTTTGTGGAAAAGGCTGTTCGACCTTGTTTTCACCAGCATCGCCATCATACTGCTTTCACCCGTTTTCATTGCGACCGCCATCGCCATTCGTCTGGAAAGCAAGGGAAACATTATCTACCGTTCCAAACGGGTAGGCAGCAATTACAAAGTTTTTGATTTCCTGAAATTCCGGTCCATGTACACCAATGCGGACAAGCGGTTGAAAGAATTGAACCAATTCAACCAGTATAACACGGAAGAAGAGGCTCGGAATGAAGAAAAGACGGATTTCTCCATCGAAAAACTTATAGAAGAGAAAAACCATGAGCAGCCCATCTTGGTCTCTGATGACCAAATCATCACAGAGGAACAATATCTGAAACAAAAAGAGAAAAAAGAGAAAAATGCCTTTGTCAAAATAGCCCATGATCCGCGTGTCACCCGTGTCGGACGTTTCATCCGCAAATACAGCATAGACGAGCTTCCTCAGCTATTCAACATCCTGAAAGGCGACATGAGCATTGTCGGCAACCGTCCCCTTCCCCTGTATGAGGCGGAACTGTTGACCAGCGACACCTACATAGACCGTTTCATGGCACCGGCAGGACTGACTGGCTTATGGCAAGTGGAAAAACGGGGCAATGCAGGCAAAATGTCGGCAGAAGAGCGGAAGATGCTGGACATCCGCTACGCCCAAGAGTTCTCCTTCTGGCTGGACCTGAAAATCCTGTTCCGGACATTCACCGCATTTGTGCAAAAAGAAGATGTTTAACGCAACAAAAGAAAATATGCCCTATGAATAAGACGATTAAAAATATCACATTGGCTCTGTTTATGGCAGGGTTAGGAACAGCGGCTCTCCCCGCAGGAGCGCAAGAGACCCGTGCGGAACGCGTCAAAGTGTTGGAACAGCTCAAGCGGTCCGACTCTTTGGTGACCTCCACCACCCAAAGCGCCTTGATGCTTCCGAGGGCTTTGGAAAAGCTGGAGCTTCCGCCCCTTTCTGTATTCCTGGATGCGGTCGTTGAAAACGCCACAGTCAAACGCGCCCAGTCAGAAGTGGAGGAGATCAAAAACGAATACCGCATCCAGCGTCGGGACTGGTGGAACTTCTTCAGTGTGAACGGGTCGTACACTTACGGCCGCTACAACCTCCTGGCCGACAACAGCGACGAGTTCACCCCCATTTATCAAAGCGCCATGACCTCCACCCAACACAATTTCTACATCGGTGCCAGCATGCGGATTCCTTTTGGAGACATCATCAACCGAAGACTCAAACTGAAAAAACACCGGTATGACATCGAACAGCTCCAATACACCCAAGAGGAAGTCATGGAAGAAAGAAGGCTGAAGGTGCTGGAAGCCTATAATGAAGTGACAGAACAATTGGCTACCATCAAAGCCAAATCGGAGTCAGCCGCTTTGTACAACGCACAAATGCAGATTTCCGAAAATGATTTCGTACAAGGGAAAATCGACATTATCACGCTATCGCTGGAACGGGCCAGACGCTCCGCCGCAGTGGTCAATTACGAACAAGCGCGTGTGCAACTGCACAACTCTATCATCCTGTTGGAAATGCTGACCAATGTAAAAATTATCAAAGACTAAAAACATTCGCCTTATGAACATCGCCAAGTACGTTTCCCAGTTTTTTTACCGCATCCGGTATTGGCTGCTGTGGGGAAGCCTCATTGTGACCGCTTTGGTCATCTACTTCACCCAGTTCCTGCCCTACAGCTATACGGTGGAAAGCAGTTTGTATGTAGGAGTCACCAGCGCGACCAACATCGATGGCACTACGGTAAGCAGCTATACCGCCACCACCACGTTTGAAAACCTGATCAGCATTGCCGAGTCACGGGCTACCCATAAAAAAGTATCCCTCCGCTTGCTGGCAGCAGCGCTGACCTATGGTGAAGAATGGAAAGACAACCGCTACATTCAAGCCCGGCACTACCGCCAGCTGATCCAAGACATGCCCCAAGAAGTCTTGGAACTGGCTGACCGTAAGGATGTTAACAAAACCTTAGCCAATATCACCGACTATCAAAACAAAAGCACCCACAACTATGTGTATGAGCTCTTTGACAGCCGCAAGCCTTTTTTCAGTGCCCGCGCTTTAGATGACATCCTTGCGGAACGCTTGGGAGACAGTGATGTCCTGCGGCTCGAATACACCTCCAGCGATCCGGGACTCACCCAGCTGACCGTGGAATATTTGTTGGACGAGCTGCTGGACATGTACGAAATCCTGCGCTTCAAAGCGACCCGCGATGTGATTGCCTATTTTGAAGAGCAGGTCCGCCTGGCCAAAGAAAAGCTGACCGAAGAGGAGGACAAGCTTATGCACTACTGCGTGCAAGAGCGAGTGATCAATTACAACGAAGAGACGGAAGCCCTGTCGCTCACCAGATATGAAGTCGATGACCGCATGGAAAACGCCATGCGCCAATATGAAGGAGCCGTAGCCCTCTTAGGCATGCTGGAAGATAAAATGGACATCCGCGCCGACATCATCCGCAACAACACTGCTTTATTACGGGAATTGGATAAAATCAGTGAGTTGAATCAACGGATTACAGAACAAGAGATATTCCTTTCTGATGACAAAGAGCACAAACAGTTAGACAAAGACAGAGAAGATCTTGCCAAAACAGAAAATAAGATCCAGCACATTGCAGATGAGCTCAACTCCTTCAACTTCTCTAAAGAAGGGGTCGGCATCCAAGACATGGTCTCTCAATGGCTGCAAGCCTTGGTCGACAGAGCCAGATACGGAGCCGAGATCGAAGTGCTTAAAGACAGGCAACAAGACATCATCAACCAATACATCCACATGTCCCCCGTAGGCACCCAAGTGAACCGGATGGAACGCGCCATCGGCATTGCGGAAGACAACTACCGCAACCAGATCAGAGGACTCTCGGAAGCCTACCTGCGGCTGAAAAACATCGAGATGAACACCAACAACCTGCAAGTGGTCACCCCGCCGGAATACCCCCTTACAGACAACGGACGGGACCGGTGGCTGTATGTGCTCTTGGCCTTCTTGGGCAGCCTGCTGTTCATCACCCTCTACTTCCTGCTGATCGAATTGCTGGACCGCACCTTGCGGGACGCTTTCCGCAGCGAACGCCTGACCGGTCTCCCGGTGATGGCCGCGTTCAACGGTGTCAGCAACCTGAAATACCGAGGCTTCCTGAAAGCCTGCAACCGCATTGCGGCGGCCTATTGTTGCCGCCGCCTCAACCAATATCTGGTGCAAGGGCGGCCCACGGTCATCAACCTGCTCAGCATGGAACCCAGAGAAGGGAAAAGCTACCTGGCCCGCTATTTCGCCAACTATTGGGAAGAGGAAGGCATGAAGGTGCGCACAGTGGAAGCCGGCGAAGATTTCCAGTTCATGGACAACAACAGCTACATCAACGCTACCCAATTGGCAGACTTCTGGCAACTGAACGCAGCGGAAGAGACACCGGACATTCTCTTGGTGGAATATCCGGCCATTCACAATGCTTCGGTTCCCGTCCCGGTCCTGAAGCAAGGGGATGTCAACCTGCTCATCGCCAACGCCTGCCGGTTGTGGCGCACCAGCGATGACACCACCATCGCCCCTCTCAAGGCCGCCTTGAAGGATGTCCCCTTCTTCCTTTACCTGAATAACGCAGGCCGGGAAGTGGTGGAATCGTTTACGGGCGAACTGCCGCCACAAACGCCAGTCCATAGTTTCTTCAGCAAACTGGCTCAATTGGGCTTGACCGCCAAGAAACCGGCCGTCAGATAGCAGAGACGCGACTCATCGCGTCTCCCCGCTGAACGCGCCGGATTTCTTGCACCTATGAATAAAGCAACAACCTGTCAAACGAACAGATAGAAACAGAAAATGGCACATTATCCAACATACAGCAACCATCGGGACATCTCTCCGAAAGGATTGATCTATCTTTGCCTGATTTTGGGATTGGGTGGAATGGCCTATGGACTGGTCACTCAAAACTGGATCATCTTCATCGGCATCACCCTCCTCCCCCTTTCCCTCCTGCTGGCTTTTGTTTTTTTCAAACAGCCCTTATGGAGCTATGTGCTGTTAGGAGTTATCTGTTGCTATTGCCATGCCATCTACCGCTATTCCGGCGGTATTCCCGGATCAAGCGGAATCATAGATGTAGCCGCCTTTATCTGCCTGCTATCCCTTATCATCAACCGTTTAGGCACATCTTCCTCATACGAATGGAAAAATGCCATCAATGTACTCACTATTTGCCAAGCGATATGGGTTTTGTATTGCATACTTTCATTGTTAGCTCCCTACACGAAAGTACACAATCCATTAACGACACGAGGAATGTTCATCACAATTCCATTGATCTATCTCTTATCATCCATTCTGATGTGTACGCCTAAACGGCTGAAATACACTTTTTTCCTTTTAGGCATCTTCATTGTGACCGCCGCATTCAAACTGGTCTGGCAAAGACGCAAGGGATTTGACAGCATGGAAGTCGCATACCTGTTGGATACAGAAAGCTGGCAAACCCACTTGCTCTCCACAGGAATCCGCTATTTTTCTTTTTTCTCCGATGCGGGTAATTTCGGAATAACCATGGGAACTTTCACCGCAGTTTTTGGCTTGCTGACTTTTATTGTAAAAAAGAGACTCGCATTTTTGTTCTGCTTGTCCATCACCATATTATCCGCTGTGGGAATGTTTATGTCCGGCACCCGCAGCGCCATTGCCATTCCTTTGGGAGGATTGCTGTTATACACCCTTATCAATAAGAACTTGAAACAATTTTTCACTTGTTCCCTTACAGGCATTTTGCTTTTCAGCTTCTTCTACTTTACCAATATAGGCGATGACAACACATTTATCCGCCGCATGCGCACCGCTTTCCGCCCCACAGAAGACGCATCTTACAATGTACGCGCTGAGAACAGAAAACTTTTCGCTTATTACTTAGCTGAAAAGCCGTTCGGCGTTGGCGTAGGCGGTCGGATTGAAGATTCGAAAAACTTATCAAGAGGACGAATCGCGGAACGTATACCGACCGACGCTTCCTATGTAGACAGATGGGCGGAAAACGGCATTGTGGGCCTCTGTCTCTACCTGAGCATCATTGGGGCAATCTTAATACGCAGCTGTTATCTGATCCTTTATAGAATCCGGAATGACCAATTGCGTAAAATGCTCAGCGCACTCTTGTGCAGCATATTCGGACTATGGATCACAGGCACCGCAGGCCAAGCCATGGAAGCCTATCCCTGCACCTTCTTAATCCCTTTGTTCCTTGCTTTTGTCCAAAACGGACCGTATATCGACAAACAATTAGCCAGAAACGAAATCATAGCATAACTACATACAGAACCATCACAATTATACATTATGGACGAGATTTTCAAAATATTCAGCTTAAGTTGGTGGACAGATGCCAACAACAATGCCTTGTGGGTGGTAGACGCCATCCTGTTCCTGTTGCTGGCCATTCCGGTGGCCTACCTGCTCATCTTCGCCTTGGCCTCTTTGCGGAAATACCGGAATCCTTATCCGCGTGCCAAGAAGCAGCACAAGTTCTTAATCCTGTACGCCACCTTGCGGAACGGGAAAGAAGCCATTGAGTCCATCAGCCATTTCCTGCAGACTCAGGACTATCCGCGCGAAAAGTACGACATAGCCGTGGCTGCCACGCAAGTGGCGGAAGAGGATCTGGCTATCCTCCTGAACATGCCGGTCACCATCGTCGTGCCGGATCAGGAACAGTGTACCAAAGTCTATGCCATCCAGCAGGTCATGGAACGCTATTCCCCCAAAGAATACGATGCCATCCTTTTGCTTGACGCAGACAACAAGGTCCTGCCCAACACCTTGAACATGCTGAACGACGCTTATTATTCCGGCTGTGAGGCCATCCAGACCCACCGCAAGGCTGAAAACCTGAACACGCCTACCGCCATCCTCAGCGCCACAACGGAAGAGATCAACAACCGCATCTTCCGGAAAGCGCATACCCAGCTGGGATTCTCTTCCGCCCTCATCGGTTCAGGAATGATGTTTGACTTCCGGATCTTCCACGACCTTGCCCCCCGACTGACGGGCAGCGACCTGACCACCACTACAGAATGGAACTTCCTCAAGGAAAACATCTACATCGAATACCTGGAAGAAGTGATCTGCTACTGCAAGAAGGCCGAAAGCCCCAGCGAATACAGCAAGGAGCACCGCCGTTGGCTGAGCAGGCAGATCTCCAGCATGTGGCTTGGCTTCAAGTCATTTCCGGCAGCCTTTATCCAAGGGAAATGGGACATGTGTGACAAGCTGCTCCAATGGATGATGCCCTCCCGCTTCATGCAGATCTTCTATCTGGCCGCCTGCACCGTGGTCATGATGGTTCTGGAATGGCCGCTATCCATCAAATGGTATGTTCTGGACTTTGTTTTCCTGCTGGCCATCCTTATGGCAATGCCGGAAGGAGAGCTTAACACCAAATTCAAACAATCCATCTGGGCCATGCCGTTTGTCCTGATCAAATCATTCTTTTCTCTCGGAAAGAAAAACTGACCGGACATGAGAGTCGCCATCGAAGCCCAACGCATCTTCCGGCCCGATAAACACGGAATGGACTATGTCATTCTGGAAGTACTACGCCAGTTGCAGCAAATAGATCGGGAAAATGAGTACCATGTATTTGTCGCACCGGGCAAAGATGTCTGCCTTTCTTCCACCCCGAACATGCAGGTTACAGAGCTTTCGTGCCGGGGAGGGTATCCCGTGTGGGAGCAAATCGCCCTCCCCCGTGCGGTAAAAAAATGCCAGGCTGACTTGCTTCACTGCACATCCAACACGGCTCCCCTGCATTCTCCCGCTCCTTTACTGCTCACCTTACACGACATCATTTACTTAGGGACAAACAGCCTGCAAGGAATGTCTGCCTATCAGAAAATGGGGTGGCTTTATCGGCGGTGGAATGTGCCCCGCATCCTACAGCAATGCCGGCAAGTCATTACGGTATCTCACACGGAAGCAAAGAACATACTCCAGACTTTTCCCTCCTTGGAAAAACGGCTGAAAGTTGTCCACAACGGTTATAGCCACAAGTATAGGCCACTTTCTGAGAAAGAAAAGACCCAAGTCCTCCACAAATATGCATTGACAGACAAAGCCTATCTGCTCTTTTTAGGCAATACCGACCCGCGCAAGAACCTGACAGGAATTCTACAAGCCTATCAGGCTTATTTGCAACAGTCCAGTCTCCCCAAGCGAATGGTCATTACCGGTTTGCCACACCCGTATGTGGAAGAAAAGCTTAAGAGCCTACAACTTTCAGATTGCCTTCCACACCTTGTGTTTACCGGATATGTGCCAGGAAATGACTTGCCCGCCCTTTATAATGGAGCCTTTGCCTTCTTGTTCCCTTCGCTCAATGAAGGCTTCGGCATTCCCATTCTGGAAGCCATGGCCTGTGGCACACCAGTCATCACCAGCAACACTTCCGCCATGCCAGAGATTGCAGGCGAAGGAGCCATCCTGATCCACCCTCGCCACCCGCAAGAAATCAGCCAAGCCCTGCTCAGACTTGAAACAGACTGTTCATATTACCAGACCCAACAAACCTACGGACTCCGGCGGGCTGCCCAATTCTCATGGAAACAGACTGCCTTGGAATACTTAAAGATTTACCAGACTGCCTGTCGGCATCACTCTCCTAACCCCTAAACACTGACACTTATGGATTTCATCATCACCAGTCTTCAATCATGGCACGAGAAAATCGGAACCACCATCCGAAACACGGCTCTTGAAATAGCCAAGCGTCACCGCGTGATCTATGTCAATACGCCTGCCACCCTTATAGACCGCCTGCATGGAGTGAAAAAATGCCGCCCTCCCTATCTGCAGCCTGTCAATTCCAACCTATGGGTATTGGAATGTCCTTTCGCCGTATGGCCGGTGAACAGACTGCCTTCTGCCCTGTTTAAAATGGCCAATTACCTGAACAATCAAAAAATAGCCCGCTGGATCGCAAGCCAGGCAGCCACCCTTCACTTTAAAAACAGCATTCTCCTTATAGACAATGACATCTACCGAAGCCGCTACCTCAAACAATTCCTCCGTCCCGCTCTCAGCATCTACTACCGGCGGGATTACGTCATCGGTTTTGACTACTGGAAAAAGCATGGCCCGTCTTGCGAACAGGAACTGGTACGCGCCTCCGATCTGGTCATCACCAATTCCAGCTACTTCACGAAAGAGCTGAGCCCCTACAACGCCCGCATCTATACCACCAATACAGGGGTAAACCTGCAGTTATATGATGCCGCCCGGCCATATGACACACCTTCTGACATCCGGGATATCCCCCGTCCCATCATTGGCTACACAGGCGCTTTGATTGAGACGCGCTTAGACATCGAGCTGCTATACAAGCTTGCCCGGCAACTGTCTCAGTACAGCTTCGTGCTTGTCGGCCCGGAAGACGATTGCTTCCGTCAGCACCCTTTGCACACCCTCCCCAATGTCCACTTCACCGGACAGAAAAGGGTGGAAGAGCTGCCAGCCTACATCCGGCAGTTTGACGTGTGCATCAATCCTCAGAAACTAAACCCCATCACCATCGGCAATTATCCCTTAAAGGTGGACGAATACTTGGCCATGGGGAAACCGGTAGTCGCTACCCGCACGCACACCATGGAAGACGTATTCGCCCGACACACCCATCTGGCCACCGATTGCGAAGGTTATGTCAGTGCCATTCAGACAGCCCTACAAGAATCTTCCAACGCACAGCTAAAAGAAGAACGCATCGCGTTTGCCCATACACACGACTGGGCACACAGCGTAGAAAAGATCTATAAAGCGATAGACCAGTACTTGACAGAGAAAAGCTCTTCGGCAAGCGTCCGATAAGCTACTGTTTTTTCAAACCCTTATATACAACAATAGCGACTGTTACTATGAATCTGATAGTAACAGCCGCTATTGTTTTGTCGGACTCGACAGATAAAACACGTAACGCTATTCCACTTAAAACAGGCACACCCTGAAATACATCCCCACCGACCAATACCGGCCGTCATACAGCGCA
>CALUOU010000002.1 GCA_944322335.1 uncultured Bacteroides sp. | reverse complement strand
GTCATTACCTCGTTTTTTGAGAAATGCTTATAAGTAGCTTATTTTTAATATATTCCTATTTCAATATCGTTTTTTTCGACAAAATAGCGGAAGAATACAACAGGAAAAGCCAAAGTTTGTATCTTTGCCGAAACAGCTCTCGCGAATAGAGCGCTATTATCATTCCTTAACCGCATAAATTTAGAATAAGAAAAAGTATGAGAAAAATTGCATGTATGCTGATGGGCCTGTTCGTCGCATTATCGGGTGGTGCTCAGGTTTTCACTGATTATTTTGCTGACAAGACTCTACGGGTGGACTATCTTTTCACGGGCGACGCCCGCAAACAGTCCATTTGCCTGAACGAATGCTCAGAACTTCCCTCTTGGGCAGGACGCAAGCATCACTTGGCCGAACTCCCGCTGGAAGGGAACGGACAGATCGTGATGCGCGACAAGGCCAGCGGTGACGTGATTTACCGCACGTCGTTCTCTTCCCTGTTCCAGGAATGGCTGGAGACGGACGAAGCCACACACGTGGAAAAAGGCTTTGAGAACACCTTTCTCTTGCCCTTCCCCTTAAAGCCGACGGAAGTGGAGATCACGCTGCTCAGCCCCCGGCGGAAAGTGAGGGCCACCCTCAGGCACACGGTCGACCCCGACGATGTGCTGATCCGCCAGAAGGGTCTGACGCATGTCTTGCCTCACAAATATCTGTTGAAGAGCGGAAGCCTGGAACGGTGCATTGACGTGGCGATCCTGGCAGAGGGATACACGCCTGAGGAAATGGACGTGTTTTATGCCGATGCGGAGGCGGCATGTGAGAGCCTGTTTTCCCACGAGCCGTTCAAGAGCATGAAAAAGTGTTTCAACGTTGTGGCCGTGGCCAGCCCTTCGGAAGATAGCGGCGTGAGCGTGCCTCGCCTGGAGGACTGGAAGCAGACGGCTTTCGGCTCCCACTTCAGCACATTCTACTCCGACCGTTATCTCACCACATCCCAGGTGTCGGACATACACGACGCCTTGGCCGGCATACCCTACGAGCATATCATCATATTGGCCAATACCGAAGAGTACGGAGGCGGAGGCATCTACAACGCCTATACCCTGACCGCCGCCCACCATCCGCAATTCGCCCCTGTAGTGGTGCATGAGTTCGGACACAGCTTTGCCGGACTGGCCGATGAGTATTTCTATGATGACGATGTGATGACCGACACCTATCCGCTGGACATAGAGCCATGGGAGCAAAACATTACCACACGCATAAACTTTGCATCCAAGTGGGAAGACATGCTGAAATCCCGCACGCCAGTCCCCACCCCGACGAGCGGGCGCATGGACCATGCGGTGGGAGTGTATGAGGGCGGGGGCTATTCAGCCAAAGGCATTTACCGCCCGGCATACGACTGCCGGATGCGCACCAACAACTATCCGGCTTTTTGCCCCGTATGCCAACGGGCCATCAAGCGCATCATCGAATTTTATGTGAATGACTGACCTTTTCAACTGAGTTGGCTTGTCCTCTCGCCAACTCATAAACAATAAAACCTAACAATAAAACAACAACCAACTATGATTCGATTCCAACGCATTACCACAGCAGACACCGCGCCTTACGCCTTCATGGAAAAGCTGCTGCAAACGTCTTTCCCGGCGGAAGAATACAGGGATCTGCAAGCATTGAGAAACTATACGGATAACAATCCGCTGTTTTCCAACCACGTCATCTGGGATGACGAGACGATGATCGGACTGATCACGTGGTGGGATTTCGACACTTTCTGCTATGCGGAGCATCTGGCGATCGATCCCTCTCTCCGCAACGGCGGATACGGATCGCGCACCATCCGGCTCCTGATCGAAACGGTGAAAAAGCCCCTCATCCTGGAAGTGGAAATGCCCGACACAGACGAAGCCAGGCGCAGAATAGGCTTCTACCAGCGGCAAGGCTTCCGTTTATGGGACGAGGTCTCCTATCTCCAGCCGCCTTACAGGCCCGGCGACTCCTTCCTGCCTATGTATCTCATGGGGTATGGTGAGATCGGCCCGAAAGATGCGGACCGGGTAAAAGACCGTATCTACCGCGAGGTGTACGGCCAGCAGCCTTAGGCATCCCCTCTATTCCTTCTCATGGGCAACGTAATTGACATTGAGCGCATTGGCCTTACGCAAGGCTTCCTTAATGTCGATGACGGTGCCCATTTTTGTATCCTGGTCTATCTTGAGCGAGATGCTCCAGCGCTCCAGGTCTTCGGGAGCGAGGGAGGCCCGCTCATAAAGAAGGTAATCAGTCAATTCCTCTATGCTCACGCAGACATCGTTCAGCTGGATGAGAGGCCGGTCTCCCAAACGTTCGCGATAGCCTTCCGCCGGCCGGCCCACGTAAAGGGTTGTCGGCAAGGCTTTGCGCTCCAGCTTCTCCAGCCGGGTGGCCTGTGGCAAGGTAAATTCCACCTTCGACCGAGTGTCACGCATGTTGGTCACAATCATGAAGAAAAACAGCAGCGTGAAAATCAAGTCGGGCAACGACGATGTGTTCAATGTCGGCACGCTGCGATGCCCGGTTTTGTTGAAACGTCCCATAGGCTTTGAGTCTTATTATTCAATTGGCAAGCTTCAAGTGAACAAGATATATTATATACCAAGAAATAACTTCGCTTTTTCAAGGGTTTATGTGCCTTTATCCACCTCCCTCTACCCCCCGATCCTTTGAGGATAGACTTTCCGGATGGCTTCTTGCTGTTCTGGCCGGAGGGAGGCATAAGCCTTATGCCACCTTTGCAGGGCAAGCTCGTTGCGAAGTTCTGCATAGGCGCCGGCAAGCTCATCCTGCACAGCCATGTAAGCCTTGTAGGAAGCGTTGCGGTCGCATTCCAGCACGATGACATGCTTCCCGGTGATCTCCATCTTACCCAGCAAAGGAATGTCCGCCGGAAATTTCTCAGGCTTGTCGGAAGCGTTATCGGGATTGGCGATGAAGTCTTTCGCCTGAGCGCGAAGGCCGGCAATGTCCAGCGCCTGACCGTTGCACGTCAGCCTGTCCTGCGCATCCAAAGCCAGACGCAAGACATTGCGTTCCTTCAGCTTGGCATCTTCCGCAGGACGGTCTTCCGAGGGAAGGGCAGGAAGCCGGCGGGGCAAGCCCTTGTCGTCCCCCATGGAGGTGGTGATAAGGAAGAAGCTCAGCAGCAGGAAAGCAATGTCAGCCGTAGAGCTTGAATTGATTTCCGGTACTTTTCGTTTCATATTTTCGCTTTTATAATAGTGATACAAAATTGATTTACAAAAATGTAGAGACACGATCGGCCGCGTCTCTTCCGCCGCTAACACCTCAGTCTCTTGATCCCGTTTCCGACAATGAGCAGAACCAGGACGGCAAGAAGAGCATAGATCGTGTAGAGAAACATGTCGGCCACCCGAAACCAGAAGCGTGGGATTTCCTCAGTCTCATAACCGGGTATGGACAACGGGACATCGCTCCCCGCCCACCAGGCAATGAGCATCAGCACAGCCAGCAGGGCAACTCCCATCAAGGATTTGAGAGCGATGCGGGGAGCATTGGCAAACAAAGCCAAGAAGTGCGCCAGCATGCTGGCCAAAGAGACCGCCACAGTCACCCCCAGCAGGAAATAGACCCAATAGAGCAAGGTGTCTGTCTGAGCAGGCTCCTGCATGGAGGGATTGGCCAGGTGCTGTTCGCTATAGGATGTCTCGCCGCCAAAGTAGAATACCGCCACGATGATGCACGTGGCCAGAAGAATGCCATAGAGCACAAAGCCCGACACGTTTTGGATCCTGAGTCTCATGCCTGCCGCTCACCTCCTTTCATCGGTGTCCGCCCGCCTGGCGGAATATTTCAGCTCATACCTGATGACCATATCCAACAGGCTGACCGAAGCGTCTTCCATCTCATTGGTCAAGCTCTCGATCTTTGAGAGTATGTAGTTGTAAAACACTTGCAAGACAAGCGCCACAATCAGGCCGAAAATAGTGGTGATGAGCGCCACCTTCATGCCTTCGGCCACGATGGTAGGCGAGATGTCACCAGCCAGCTGAATCTTGTCGAAAGCTTGCACCATGCCGATGACCGTACCCAGAAATCCCAGCGAAGGTGCCATGGTGATGAACAGCGTGATCCATGAGCAGCCTTTCTCCAAATAGCCCGACTGTACACCTCCGTAAGCCACCATTGACTTTTCCACCACATCGATGCCTTGGTCGATGTGCATCAGACCCTGATAATAGATGGAGGCCACAGGGCCGCGCGTATGGCGCGCCACATACTTGGCGCCCTCCACGTCACCCTTATCCAAAGCGGTCTCGATGGAAGCGACGAATTTCTTGGTGTTGATTTCGGCCAGGCTCAGGTAAATGATGCGTTCGATGCAAAAGGCCAACCCCACCACCAGAGCGATGGCCACCAGGCTCATGAAGAAGGCCGATCCTTCGATAAACTTCGTTTTCAACGCTTTGTGTACCCCGCCCGTACTTAAGCCCATGAGGTCGGATGCCGCGATATCTTCCTCGGATGCCGGCTGGACGAGGGCGGAAGTGTCCGCAGGCTGGGAAGAGGGAATGGAGTCTTGCGCACGCACAAAGGAACCGAGCGTGAGACAAAGGAGTAAGAGAAGGATGGCCGCTATGCGTTTCATTGCCTGTTAGTTTTTATTGTTAGCGAATCATGGTTTATATGCGCATCAAAGGTACGTCTTTTTTTTGAATTGACAAATGAAGGAAAGGACAAGTTAGCGAGATGGCAAAGTTTATAAAAGAGGGACGGGGCAGCGCGTCCATTCACCGTTTGCCAAGGTCATCGATAAAAAGCAGGAGACGGTTGAGGATGTTCACCTCGCTCACGCTGCTGTCAAAATCCAGCGAAAGGATGTTAAGGTCCGGATATAGCGTCTTGACGCGCTTCTCAATGCCTTTCTCCACAATGTGGTTGGCAATGCATCCGAAAGGCTGCAGGCTCACCACATGGTTGACTCCCTGTTCGTCTAAAGAGGCCATCTCGCCGGCAATGAGCCACCCTTCCCCGAATTGTGAGGTCAGGGAAATGATGCGGCTCGCTTTCTCCGCCTTCTGGCCAATGTCCTCAAAAGGCATAAAATAGGCAAAGCCCGCCCCCGCTTTGTTCACCCTGTCCACTTGTCTCTGCACCCTCCGGTAAATCCAGTTGACCAGGAAGTCGGGAATGCGTTTCCGCTGAAGATGCTGCTGCTGGTTGTCCTTCAGGTTGACAAAACTTTGCAGGAAGAAGTCGCTCAAGAGAGGCGGCACCACTTCGATGCCCCGGCCGATCAGCCAGTCGGTGACATGTTTCTGGGCAAAAGGATGGAACTTCAGGAAGATCTCGCCCACAATGCCTACCCTCGGACAGTCCACCGGCCGACAGATGCGGTCAAACTCTTTGGCGGCCAAAGAGAGATAGGCATAGAGGTCATCGGTCTTCCGCTTGAGGATAAGGGGTTTGGCCGCTTCGAGATACCAGTCTTTCAGACGCATGGCCTGTCCCTGCTCACGCTCGCGGGCAGCTGCGGCGTAGTAGAACTTGGCGATGCAGTCTCCATAAAGGATGGCTGCCATGGCCACGGGGAGCACCTTCAGCCAGTTGATCTTGAAGCCGGGCTGCCGGTTGGTGATGCCGCTCTCAAAGGTCACCGCCACCACGGGAGTGTGCTGGTAGCCGTTTTCAGCCAGTGCCTTGCGGATGAGGGACACATAGTTGCTTGCCCGGCATTGGCCGCCCGTCTGAGTCAGTGCCACACAGGTGTTGTCGGGGTCATACCGTTTTTCTTTGAATGCCTTGATGATGTCACCCACGATCAGGGTGGCCGGATAGCAGACTTCATTGTTGGAGTATTTCAGCCCCCAGTCACATGAGCGCTCATCGCTCATGGGCAAGTTCTCCACATCGTAGCCGGCCACTCTCATCAGCGGAGGGATGAGAGGCGAGAGGAAGGGAGTGAAAAAAGGCACAATGATCTTCTTACGCCGGTCGCCGCGAGTGTAGGGGGGCAGGGAGCCGGACGGGAGCTGCGTGCGCTTCTCGGCCTGCTTGAGGCTGATATGGAGGCTTTCGATGAGTGAGCGCACTCTCAGGCGGACGGATCCGATGTTGCTCACGTCGTCTATCTTCAGCAGGGTGAGGTTCTTGCCGCCGCGTTTCAGCTCGTCGCGCACCACATCGGTCAGGAAAGCGTCCGGACCGCATCCGAAGGAGGTGAGCTGCATGTATTGCACCCCGTCACCTTGACTGGCGGCCCATTTGGCCGCTTTCAGGATGCGGTTGGTGAAAGCCCATTGGGGCAGGAAATTCACGTCCTCTAAGGAGATGTCCATCCGGCGCACAAGATCGTCAGTAATGACATCCACGCCCATGGAGGCGATCATGTCTGCTATTTTATGCTGGATAAGAGGATCGGCATGGTAAGGGCGCCCGGCCAGCAGGATGAGCAGCCGTCCGGCCTTTCGCGCTTCCTCAGCCACACGGAGGTTATAGCCGGCCAGCTCGGATTCAAACTCCCTCTGTGCGGCCTGCGCCTGTTCAAAGGCGGGTCTGATCAATGCCTCGTCCACGCCCAAGCCTCTCAGGTAGTTCCTGCATTGGACATAGAGCAAAGACGGGTCTTTAAAGGTGATGCTGGGCGAATCAATGGGCACCGCCCCGCCCTGTACGTTTTTCACCACCTGGGAATAGCCCGCCACAATAGGACAATTGTAGCTGTTCTGCTGACGCTTGTCCATAGGCTCATACACCACAAAGGGCATGAAGATGCGGTCTGCCCCCTGCTCTGCCAGGTTGCGGATGTGGCTATGCGCCAGCTTGGCGGGAAAGCAGATATTGTCAGACATCACCAGCCCTGCCGTCTGCTCATAATGCGGATAGGTGGAGGCGTCCGAGAGAAGCGTCCTGATGTGGCAGGCGCGGAAAAGAGCGTGCCAGAAGGGATATTCCTCATACATATTCAGGCAGCGCGGAATGCCTAATGTGCAGAGCGGACTGTATGTCTCCACTGGGCGGTCAAACAGGAGGGCACGCTTGCGCTCATAAGCGTTCACCCCCTGAGGAGCGGCATCGCCCCGGCTGGCAAACACTTTCTCACAGCGGTTGCCCGAATAGTAATGGTTGCCGTTGGCAAAGGTGTAGCGGGTCACGGCACACTGGTTGGAGCACCCGTGGCATTGCAACACCTTGTGGGTGAACCGCGAGCAGGCCAGCAATTCTCCCAAGGTGACACCCTCTCCCTCCGTCTCCATTTCCCGCGCATAGAGGGCACATCCCAACGCGCCCATCAGCTCCGGACAGTCACTTCTGAACACCTGTTTGCCGATGAGCTTTTCCAAAGCGCGCACAATGGCATCGTTGCGCATGGTGCCTCCCTGCACCACGATGTGTTCGCCCAGTTCGGCCGTGTCCTTCAGCTGGAGCACCTTGTAGAGGCAGTTCTTGACCACCGAGTAAGACAAGCCTGCGGCTATGTCGGCCACGCCCGCCCCTTCGCGCAGCACCTGTTTCACGCGAGAGTTCATGAATACCGTACACCGCGTGCCTAAGTCGCAAGGAGCCTTTGAGCGGCAGGCTTCCGCCGCAAAACGGCTGATGTCGTAGCCCAGCGAGCGTGCGAAAGTGCTGATGAAGGAGCCGCACCCCGACGAGCAGGCTTCATTGATGTCAATGCGGTTGATGACACCTCCCTCCTGAATGAAGATGGCTTTCATGTCCTGTCCGCCGATGTCGAGAATGAACGACACCTCCGGATGGATGTGACGGGCGGCCATGTAGTGGGCGATGGTCTCGATCACTCCGCCCTGCAGATGAAAGGCGGCACGGATCAGATCCTCGCCATACCCTGTGGAGCATCCCGCTTTGACGCGCAAGCGGATGCCTTGTTCGCGGCAGATGGTGTCCAATGCCTGCAACCCCTTCTCTACGGCCAGTATCGGGTTCCCCTCATTGTCGTGATAATAAGAATAGAGCAGGCGCTCCCGCTCGTCCAGCACCACAATCTTGGTCGTGGTTGATCCGGAATCGATGCCGAGAGTCACCTCCCGATCGCCAGGCCGGAGCGACGTGCGCCTTACCCGATAGCGGTTCATGCGTTCCTGCCATTGCTGATAGTCGTTGCTGCTGGTGAAGATGGGCGCAAGACTGGTGTACGTGCCGGCCGCTTCCGTTTCCCCTTCAGCCAGCAATGTCCTGAATGCGCTCAATGTCAAGACGCGCCCCTCTTCCTTGTCCAGAGCCGTGCCCCACGCCGGTATCAGGTGTCCCGCGTCGGGCAAGACGAGGTCACGACCGTCCTCCAGGCGCAGATAGTCGGCAAACGCCTTGCGCAGGGCAGGGATGAAAGTCAGCGGCCCGCCGCAGAGAAGCACAGGAGGCAGGATGTCGCATCCGTGTGCCAGCGTGACCACCGTCTGCACGGCCACGGCGTGAAAGATGGAGGCGGCAATGTCCTCGCGGCAAATGTTTTTGGCTATGAGGTTCTGGATATCCGTCTTGCAAAACACTCCGCACCGGGAAGCGATGGGGTAAACCTTCCGGGCATGCAGAGCCAGCTCGTTCAGCTCGTCCACTCCTGTGCCTAAAAGGATGGACATCTGGTCAATGAACGCTCCTGTGCCTCCCGCGCAATTGCCGTTCATGCGCAAGTCTGCGGCGCGTCCGTCCCGGAAAAACACCACCTTGGCATCCTCACCTCCGATGTCGATCAGTGTCGACACTTCCGGATGGTTCAAGCGGATGTAATTGGTAGCTGCCACCACTTCCTGCACAAAGGGCAGCCGGTGCTTTTCGGCCAGCCCCATGCCCACCGATCCGGTGACGTGCACCTCCGCCTCGATGTCGCCCATGTGCTCACACAAAGCTTGGAGAAAGGTGCCGAGGCAAGCTTTCACGTCTGCCTGATGTCTTCCGTATCGTTGGAAAAGGATTTGGTCTGGTCTGTCCCCGTCCACCAGCACCATCTTTGCGGTGGTCGACCCTATGTCAAGTCCGAGTTTATAAGTATGCATCTGTGTTCCTTTCTAAAATTGAGCGCAAAAGTAACAAAAAAAAGAATGCAATGACGAAAGAGAAGAAACGAAGAACACAAATAGGCTCAAGCAAACTACCGAACAACAACGGCGGCGACCATACGCCTGAATACGTCTAAGCAGATGCATACTCAAAAATGATAAAGAAGCTTCGCACGCGTGCGCTCCATCCCGTTTCACGCATGCGGGAATCCGCACCATCTGGCTTCTTATAATCATCATTAACCTTTCATTAACTCTTTTTCCCCAAATAATTCCATACTTTTGACCAATATTTGTTTTTTAAACCAAACCAATATGAAAACAATGCTTAGAATCTTTGTCGTGGGAATGCTCCTATGCATCGGGCTTTTGCCCGCAGGAGCGCAATCTTACGACAGCCTGTGGAAACAGGTGGAGCAGGCACGCAAGAAAAGCCTGCCACAGACGGCCATCAAAGTGGCCAACCAGCTTATGGATAAGGCTGAGCAGGAAAGGAATGCACCTCAGCTGATGAAGGCATACCTCTACCGGGAAAGCCTGCAGGCCAATCTCACACCCGACTCGCTCTACACCTATCTCCAGCGGATGGAACAATGGGTAAAAGTGGAGCGGGACGCGGCCAACCGAGCCATCCTGCACTCTCTGCTCGCCCATAGTTATGCACTCTATGCCCAAAGCAAAAGGCGCGAGCTGGACACGCGCACCGACATTGACGTGGAGACCCCGCCTGAAGACATCCGCGAATGGACGGGAAACCTCTTCTTCAACCGGATAGACGCGCATTGCCTGGCCTCTCTCCAAGACGGGGAAAAGCTGAGACAGACTTCCACCGACGCTTACCTGCCCTTGGTGAAGCAAGAAAACGGAAGCGGCTTTTACGGGCATGACCTCTATCATCTCCTCTTGGAACAAGCCGTATCGGCCTATGGCTTCTATTGCCCGGCGGCATCGGACTCGCTCAGGAAAGCACGCATCGACGCGCTCTACCGGGAAGCCATCGAAGGCTATCAGGGAAAAGCCGGCAAAGAAGACGCCACCCTGCTCTGCACCTTAAACTACTGGGAATGGAAAAAGATGAATATCCGCACTGACGAAGAAGCGTTCATCGAAGATTATCTGAAAGTGCTGGACAGCCTGATCTCTACTTATGGCTCGCGCGAAGTCTGCGCCGAGGCGTTCCGAGCCAAAGCCGAACTGCTGGGAAACCGACAGCGCATGAGTGAGGCGTTGGCCGCGTGTGAGGAGGGATTGAGACGCTATCCGAAATACAAAGCCATCAATGCCCTGAGACAAATCCGTGACGGAATTCTCCTGCCGTCGCTAAGGGTAGATCTGAACCAGACGTTCTATCCGGGCGACACCCTCCATTTGTCGGCCTATTACCGCAACCTGAAGGGATTCACCCTCCAGCTCTACTCCACCACCCTGGAGGAAGTGCCTTGGATGGATCATGGCATCAACAAGGACACGTACCGGAAATATGCCCGCAAACACTCTTCCGTCCATTATGATCTCCAACCCCTTCCGGATGACGGAAAGCATGCGGAGGACATGCCTTACCTGCCTTCGGACACCCTGCTCTTCCTGCCCATGCCCCAAGAGCCAGGGGTCTACATCGTGCGCCTCATTTCTGACGATGGCAAAGACCTGACGGACGGACAATTCCTGACCTGCACGCGTCTGAAGGTGTTGCGCCTGGACAGAGTGGGCGACGGGAGAACAGAGTTTTGCGTGGTCGACGCGCAAAGCGGAATGCCCGTGGAAGGCGCCACCCTGCGCTTCTACTCCACCTCCATGGTGGAAAAAGACCGGAAGGTACTGGAAGAGCTGACCACCAACGCACAAGGCAAAGCACTCCTGAACTATCGGAAGGAAATACGCGGTTATGCCGCCCGCAAAGGAGAGGATACGGCCATGCCCCAGCAGGCGGTCTACCTCAGCCCCGCGCCGGACGTGGCCAAGGATGACGGCAGAGCCACCCCCATGCTGACGCTCCTGACCGACCGCGCGCTCTACCGCCCGGGACAGACGGTGTATGTGAAAGGTGTGGCCTACGAACGCACAGGAGACAAGGCTGAAGTGCGGGCCAATGCCGAATATGAAATAGTGCTCCGCGACGCGAACCGTCAGGAGCTGGCCTCCCGCAAGGTCAAGACCAACGAGTTCGGCTCGTTCTCCACGGAGTTCACCCTGCCTTCGGCTTGCCTGAACGGACAATTCCAAGTGCGCACCAAAGACGGACGCTTCTCCCAATCTTTCAAGGTGGAGGAATACAAGCGCCCCACCATCGAAATCGTGTTCGACCCCGTGCGCCAGGCTTACCGTTTGGGAGAGACTGTGCGTCTCACGGGACAGATGAAAGCCTACAACGGACGGACCGTGCAGGAAATGCCCCTCGCCTATACCGTAAGCCGCCGAACCCCTTTCAGAAGCTACGGAAGCGAGAAGTCTCTCCAGCATGACACCGTGCGGCTCGATGCCGACGGACGTTTCTCCCTGCCCATCCGTCTGGAAAAGCCGGAAGAGGAACTTCCCAGAGGCATCACGCCTTATCAGTGGAACTGCTTCTTCACCATAGCCGCGACCGTGACCGACGAAGCGGGAGAGACCCGGTCGGCCTCCCAAAGCCTGTCGGCCGGTGAAAGAGCCTATGAGATTTCCATCCCCGTGCCCGAAGAGCTTTGCAAGGAAGACTCCCTGTCGATGACCTTTGGCGTAAGCAACATGGCGGGCGTGTCCCAAGACGTGGAAGGCACCTACCGCCTCTATCGGGAAGGAGAGAACACACCGGCCTTGGAAGGGACATTCCAGGCCAACCAGGCGCAGGACTTACGCTCATGGCGCAGCCTTCCCTCGGCTTATTACCGGCTGGAAGTGTCGGTGCGCGACAGTCTGGGAAGAGAAGAGAAGATCCGATATCCCATGGACGGATATGACGAAGAAGACACCTTCCTCCTGTTTTCAAAAGCAGACAAGCGTTTGCCCGGCAATACCACCATCTTCCTTTATACTGAAAACAAGCAGTTTGATGCCGAGCATCCGGCCTCGTTCCTCTTCGGCACCAGCGAGAAGGAAGCCTACGTGCTCATGGACGTGTTCGACAAAGACCGCCGCATCGAAAGCCGTGTGATGATGCTGAGCGACACCCTCTGCCGGTTCACCTACCCATATAAGGAGAGCTACGGCGACGGGCTGTCCGTCACCTTCTGTCTGGTGAAGCGGGGAATGGATTTCAACAGGACGCTCACCTTGGAAAAGTGCCCGCCCGAACGCAAGCTCAACCTCAAATGGGAAGTGTTCCGCGACAAGCTCCTCCCCGGACAGAGCGAGGAATGGAGACTCACCGTCCGGACCTCTCAGGGCCAGCCTGCCATGGCCGAGATGCTCGCGCTGATGTATGACGCATCGCTCGACCAGCTCTACCGCCGCGACCAGCGTCTGGAAGCCCTCTTCAGCAGGAGCTACATCGCCTCACACTATTGGTATGGCAACAACGGACGAACGGTTTACCTCGCTCCCCATTTTCCCATGCCCGACAGGAAAATCTACAGCTGGGCGTTTGATTACCTGGATGTCATGATCCCTCAGCCCGGCTTCCGCTCCATCTACTACAACACGATATCAATAGCCGATGCAAGCATGGTCATGAGTGTGCCTCAGATGGCCAAAATGACCAGCCGCGCTTCGGGGGGTGCCATGCAGATGGATGTGGAGGAAGGCGCCGAAGTGCTCAACGAAGTAGTGACAGTGACAGGCTATGACATTGCCGACCTGCAGGAGCTGAAATCAGAAGAAGAGCTTGGAAGTGCCCTGCCCCCATCGGAGAACGTGCGCACCAACTTTGCCGAGACGGCCTTCTTCTATCCCCAGCTCCGCACCAACGGGCAGGGAGAGATCGTCTTTTCCTTCACCGTGCCTCAAACGCTGACACGCTGGAACTTCCAAGGCTATGCCCATACCCGTGACATGCTGACGGGACGGCTGGACGCGTCTGTCGTCACGGCCAAGGAATTTATGCTGGTGCCCAACCTGCCCCGGTTCGTGCGCGTGGGAGACGAGACGGAGATTACGGCCACTCTCTCCAACCTCACCCAGGAAGCCCTGAAAGGCACGGCTGTCCTCACCCTCTTTGACCCCACAACGGAAAAGGTCATATCGACCCGCAAGCAGAAGTTCTCGACCGAAGCCGGACGGAACGCCAGCGTAAGCTTTGTGATGAAAGCCGATGACCGCTACGACCTGCTGGGCGTGCGCCTTGTGGCCGATGCAGGCTCCTTCAGCGACGGCGAGCAGCATCTCCTGCCCGTCTTGAGCGACAAGACCTTCCTGACCGAAACCCTGCCTCTGCCCGTCCGGGGAAAAGAGACACGCACCTTCACCCTCGACAGCCTTTTCAACCGTAACAGCAAGTCGGCCACCCATCGGCGCATGACTGTGGAGTTTACAGGCAATCCGGCATGGTACGCCGTGCAGGCTCTTCCCGCCCTGAGCGAGCCGACGGGCGACAATGCCATCGATTGGGCCGCCGCCCTCTATGCCAACACACTGGCCGCCCACATCGCGCAAGCCCAGCCGCGCATCAAGGCCGTGCTGAACCAATGGAAAGCCTTGCCCGACAAGGAATCCTTCCTGAGCCGGCTACAAGAGAATCAGGACGTGAAAAACATCCTCCTGAACGAATCGCCCTGGGTGATGGAAGCCACCGGCGAGGCCGAGCGACAAGCCCGCATCGCCACCCTCTTCGACCTCAACCGGCAAAGCAACCGCCTGATCTCAGCCTTGACCAAGCTGAAGGAACTGCAAGGCGAAGACGGAGCATGGAGCTGGTACAAAGGCATGGCAGGAAGCAGACAGATCACACAATACATCACCACCCTGCTCGTGCGCCTCTCTCTCCTCACGGGAGAGACCTTGTCGGCACAAACCGGACAAATGGAAGAAAAAGCGTTCGCCTACCTTCACAAAGAAGCCCGCGAAGAATACCAACGCCTGATCAAGCAAGACCTGAAGGATAGCGAGAAGATGCGCCTTTCCTCACCGGCCCTGAACTATCTCTACCTGATAGCCCTGAGCGGAAAAAGCCTGCCGGACGAAAACCGTTCCGCCTACCAGTACTTCCTCGCACGGGTGAAGAACGAACTGGCCGGATCGGACATGACCCGCAAGTCACAAGCCGCCATCATACTCCGCAAAGCCGGCATGACGAAAGACGCTGACGAATGCCTCGCTTCCATCCGTGAACACCTCATTCAGGAAAAAGAGCTGGGAGCGCACTTCGCTTTCAACGACATGCCTTACGAATGGGACATGAGGCCCGTGCCCACACATGTGTCGGCCATGGAAGCCCTGAGCCAGACAGAAGGGAATGACACCCTGCTGGAAGAAATGAAAATCTGGCTGCTCAAACAGAAACAGGCCAACAGCTGGGACACGCCCGTCGCCACCGCCGATGCCGTCTACGCCCTCCTGTGCAAAGGCGAAGATCTCCTGGCAAACCAAGGCGACGTGCGGATCACACTTGGCAAGACCGTCATTGAAACCCTGCAAGCAGGCTCCACAGCGGGATTAAACCGCATCCAGGAAACGTTCACCGAAGGAGACAAGACATTGAAAGCCAGCTCCATCACCGTGGAAAAACGGGATGAAGGCATTGCCTGGGGAGCCGTCTACGCCCAATACCTCTCGCCCATCAGCGACGTGAAGGGACATGGAAGCGAAGCCTTGAGCGTGGAGAAACAGCTCTATGTGGAACGCGTCGCCCCCGACGGCAAGAAGTCTCTCCAGCTCCTCACGGAGACAGACGGACTGGCCGTAGGTGACAAAGTGGTGACCCGCATCACCATCCGCCTTGACCGGGCTATGGATTTCCTCCACCTGAAAGACCAGCGCGCTTCCTGTTTCGAGCCGGTCGGCGCCCTGTCTGGCTACCAGTGGACGAACGGAACGGGATGTTATAAAGAGGTGGAAGACGCCTCGACCAACTTCTTCTTCGACCACTTGGGCAAGGGGGTCTACGTGTTGGAACACAGCTATCGGGTGGCGCGCGAAGGCAGTTATCAGACGGGACTTGCCACCCTCCAGTGCGCTTACGCCCCGGAATTTGCCGCACACTCCGAAGGGGGAAGAATCGTGATCAGCGATTAGTGATCAGCAATCAGCGGTTGGATGACGAGTTAACAAGGCACAAGTCTTTATAGGCTGAAGTCTTGTTAACTCGTCTCTTTTTATTCCCTTTGCCAACCTGTGCCCCCTCGCCAACAAAAAATTTGGTTTTCTCTCCCTTTCTCTCTATCTTTGTCGCTACATTTATATGAACACTTATAAAAAAACTGAATGAAACGACCAATACTCTCTTTATGCCTGATGTGCGTCGCCGCCTTGGCTTGCATGAGCCAGCCCCGCTTCACATCCAACACCGAACGTCACAGCCTGGGACAAATCGTGTGGAAACATCCGGTCAATGTGCAATACACCGTCACCAACACCGGCGATCGGCCTTTGGTATTGACCTCCGTAGAACCGGACTGCGCCTGCACGGTGGCCCAATGGACACAGGCTCCCATTCCCCCCGGCCAGAAAGGCGAAATCAACGTGACCTTTGACGCCGAGGCACTGGGGCACTTCCAAAAATCCATCGCCATCCTAACCAATGCCGAGCCTCACTTGGTATATCTCTATTTCGATGGAGAAGTGGTGCAGACCCTGAGCGACTTCACCCGCTCGCATCCCTATCTCATCGGAAACATCCGCATCGACCGGAACACCCTCGAATTTCCGGATGCGCACATCGGTGACCACCCTACCCTGAAACTCGATATCGTCAACCTCTCTGACCAAGCATACGAGCCGGTGCTCATGCACCTGCCTCCCTACATCGGCATGGAAGCAAATCCCAGTATGCTCCAGAAAGGCGAACGCGGCACCCTGACCCTCACCTTGCATTCCGAACGCCTGACCGACGTGGGACTGACACAAGCCTCGGTCTATCTGTCCCGCTTTCCGGGCGACAAGGTGGGCGAGGAGAATGAGATTCCCCTCTCGGCCATTCTCCTGCCCGACTTCTCAGACCTGACTGAGAACGAACGTCTCAATGCGCCCCATATCCAGCTGGAAAGCACGAAGCTGCACCTCCTCGAAACGCTAAGCAAGAAACGGAAAGCCAAGCAGAGCGTTGAAATCACCAATACCGGACACTCCCCCCTGCACATCATCAAACTCCAGGTATTCCACCCGGCCGTAAGCGTGCAACTGAAAAAGAGCGTGCTGAAGCCCGGCGAATCCACCCGCCTCAAAATAAGTGTCCACAAAAAACGCATCAGGCACATCCGCAGGCACTTGCGCCTCCTGATGATCACCAACGACCCTGACCGGCCGAAAGTAGTCATCGACTTATAATGGTGAACGGCCGATCACGGACCGCTAACCGCCAATCACTAACCGCTAACCGCCAATAAACAATGGAACATCCCGAAAACAGCACTTCCTACAAAGGACTGACCGTGAATGCAGGCATCGAACAGCCCTCGTCCGTCAATCCTTACCTGAAAAACCGCCCCAGACGAAAACGTCCGGAGCGGACCGCCTCCGATTACGTGGAAGGCATCCTGAAAGGAGACATCACCCTCCTGAGCCAAGCCGTCACCTTAGTGGAAAGCACAAAACCGGCCCATCAGACCATCGCACAAGAAGTGATCGAACGTTGCCTGCCCTATTCAGGCAGCTCCATCCGAGTGGGCATAAGCGGAGTGCCCGGTGCCGGAAAAAGCACCTCCATCGACGCTTTCGGCCTCCACGTCCTCCAACGCACGGGAGGAAAACTGGCCGTATTGGCCATTGACCCCAGCAGCGAACGGAGCAAAGGCAGCATCCTGGGCGACAAGACACGCATGGAGAAGCTGGCCGTACACCCCGACGCGTTCATCCGTCCCAGCCCGGCCGCAGGCTCATTAGGCGGCGTGGCACGGAAGACGCGCGAAACCATCATCCTGTGTGAAGCCGCCGGATTTGACAAGATTTTCGTGGAGACTGTAGGCGTGGGACAAAGCGAGACGGCTGTCCATTCCATGGTAGACTTCTTCCTGCTCATCCAGCTGGCCGGCACGGGCGACGAGCTGCAAGGCATCAAGCGAGGCATCATGGAAATGGCCGACGGCATCATCATCAACAAGGCCGACGGCGACAACCTGGAACGCGCCAAGCTGGCCGCAGCCCAGTTCCGCAACGCGCTCCACCTCTTCCCTGCCCCCGAAAGCGGATGGACACCCCAAGTGCTGACCTACTCCGGCTTCTACGGACTGGGCATCAAAGAGATTTGGGACATGGTATATGAATACATCGGTTTTGTCAAACAGAACGGCTATTTCCAATACCGCCGCAACGAGCAAAGCAAATATTGGATGTATGAGACCATCAACGAGCACCTGCGCCATAGTTTCTACCAGAATCCCGTCATCGAGCCGCTCCTGGCCGAGAAGGAAGCGCAAGTGCTCCAAGGGAACCTGACCTCATTTGCGGCAGCCAAAGTCCTGCTTGACAAGTATTTTGATACGATCGACAAGAAATGACCGGCAGCCAGACGGCGTAGAGACGCGATGAGTCGCCTCTCTACACCGTCTCCTCACCGACTCCACACCACGCCTCTCGCAAACAACCCGTATAAACAGACAGGACATAAAGGCTCCGTTTTCAGGACATGAAGCAAGTGCGCCGCATCAAATGATCATTTAATTCCGCACACCTGCTTACACCATCTTAGCCCGCAAGCCTTCCGTGACTCAACCGCAGGCACAGACCCAATATCCGTTGCCGTACCGCGTGTGTACTCTCCTCCCCACCTGCGCCAGCAACCGGCTGAAGGCGGTACAGCTGCAGTCCTTCAGCGCGGCGGGATTCTTCCTCTTCAATGCGGCGTAGATCTCTGCGGCCGAGAGGAGATGCGCCCCTTCCTCGCCGACCTCCGCAAAGCGGAAACAACTGTCTATCAGCTCTTCGGCAGGCGTGACACGGCAGAAGGCGCGGTTGGCGGTCTGGATAGCGGCCTCTTCCTCCTTGCTGAACCAAGAGCGTTCGCCCGACTCCAGTTCGTGTTTCAATTGGGCATAGAGCTGGTCGTATTCGATGGGCGTGGTGCAGTCTATCTGCCTGGTGACTTCCACGCAGATGAAGCGGCGGCTGCCCGTGAGGTCGGTCAGCTGATCCGTGCGGTTGCTGGTGCCGATGAAGGAGGCGATGCGGGGAAGCGGCTCGGCGTTCCTTTTATAGGCACGGCGGATGCGCAGGCTCTCCATCTGCATGAGATTTTTCAGCTGGGGCATCCGACTGACGGGCAGGCGGTCGAACTCGTCCATATTGATCAGGCCGTAGGAGGCGAGCTTGTTTTCCGCTCCCGATGCGTTGGTCAGATCGAAACTCTCTGTGAAATAGTCCTGTAGGGGCTTGGGCAGGATCATGCGGCAGAACGTAGACTTGCCCATGCCCTGACGGGTGCTTATTAAAATAGGCGCTACGCTATTGGCGCATCGGTTGCCGTCCTCGAAGTTCGTCCATTGGGCCGTCACTCCCAGCATCCAGCGGTGGAAAGACTTGATCCACAATTCGTTATCAGAAACCCGCTTGGCCAATTCATTTACCCGGTCTTTCCCGTCCCAAGCGGGCAGATGGTCGAAATAGAGCGTAAACGGGTGATAGGCGGGAATATGTCCCGACTCGATGTAGCGTTTCACGTCCTTGTCCCAGCAGTCGATGCCCTCGCTGATGGCATCCAATGAAAGACTGTTCAGGGTGCGGGTATCAACGGGCTTATAAATAAGGCAGTGGCTGTCATCCAAGGCATCCGGATTCAGGCGGGCACATTCCGTCCGTTCTGTCAGACGATTGTAGCGGAAAGCGTAACGCAGCTTGAGGTGGCGCACGAGCCTCTGCATCATCAGCTGCTGGCGGGAAGGCTTTTCCTGTACCGCTTTTTCTGCCGCTTTTGCCTCTCCCTCCGCCTCATTTTTTCTGAGGCGGCCTCTTCTTTCACCGGAACGCCTTCCTCATCAGGCACTTCCACAAACAGACCCTGATGCCCTCTTTCTTCCCATCGGCTCACCTTCCCGCTTCCGTCCAAGCCGTAAATCTGGCTGGGAGCGTGGTTTTCTTCCTCCGGTTTCCAGGTCAGACTGACGGTGAACTCGCCGTTGGCCTGCACGATATAGGCTTTCCCTTCAGGCAAGGCCGCACTGGCCGCTTGGAGGCATTCCAGCAGGATCCTGTAGGAGTCGGCTTTCTGCTGTTCGGGCGACGTCGTTTCCTCTTTCCGGCTGCCCGTTCCGAAAAAGAAGTTCTTCAGCATGGTGAGCATCGTTTTATAGTGATTAGTGATTAATGTCCTCATACACAGACAACCGCTTGCGGCTGAACTCCGGCTTAGCCGTGGGTGCTTGCACCTACAGGATCTTTACGGAATCTTCGTGCCTACGGGATCGTTTGCATCTGCGTCCTCTGCATATAAATTTTTTCCCAAAGATACAACATTCAGAAGCCTTTGTCAAGCGGATCGGGCAAAAGCGTTAAACAATTCACATTTGTTGGATGTTTCACGCTGGTTTCAAGATGTCTCCTCGTGAAGTTTCACATCAAACCATTGGTATTCATCCAGTTACGGTGAAATCATTATCATATGGACACATCCTGTGAAACCATGGAACAGGAGAGAAGTTTCACCGGAAAAGGCTGGCAGACAAGCGGCTGAATCCTTGTTGAAAGCGTGAAGGATTCAACTTGATTTTCCTCCCTAATCAACAAGAAGGTGCGGCATTCCTGCCGCGCACCCGTTCCCGGTCTGCTCTCTTCGCCGCTCCATAGCTTACTCGTCCAAATATTATTGGATACCTGGCCATTTATCCTTGGATACTTGGCCATTTATCCTTGCTTGCCTACGGACGGCACGCGTGCGGCACTTCCGACTCACGCGTGCGGCACTTCCGGCTCACGCGTGCGGTGTTTCCGGCTCACGCATGCGGCGGAACTGGTTCACGCGTGCGGTGCAGCTGTCCTGCCCATGCGATTGTCACCGTCATCTCCCATCTGCCAATGGATTTCCATCCGCAACATCCGGCCACCCGACGGCAAAGCAAGCAAGATGTGACTTTAAGAAACATAACATACTGATTTTCAATTGCAATAAAATTAAACTTGTGACTGCTTTTCTTTGTTCCTTTCAGATAAAACGCCTAATTCTGTCCACAGAAACCTGATGGGGCGCGGCATCGGACCGCCTGCTGACCGCACCACCGGCTTTGAACGAATTTAAACCATAAAAGCACATGAGGACAAAGCAGATTACACGAAATCATATCCATCATCAACACTTCATTGCTTATAGACCCAACGAATAAACAATATAACTCAATTTTATGTTTCACTATTTAAAAACGAACAATGTATGAAAAGAATCAGAAGAGTATCATTGGAAAATTTCGACAAGCTCTCATGTGATGAGGCTTCAAGCCTGGTAGGAGGTCAAGACAATAATGGTGGCGGACAACTGCCGCCCACAACTCCATTTATGCCTACGCCATCCATCACTCCTCCACCCAAATATGACCTCAACATCGGAAGTGGCGGTCTCGGAGGAACATATAACGGCGATAACTGGACAGGGAATATCAACGTCAATCCAGGCACCGGATCTGGCAGCATTGGTATAGGCTTACCCGTTAAACTTTAATAAAAGGGTGTGCCGCAAGGTAATACTCTTAATAAATCAGGAACTAAATGATTGAATTAAAAATATGATCAAAAAACTATTAACCGTCTGCACTTTACTTCTTTCCCTCGGACTGCAAGCGCAAGAGCCTCACCCCCAAGACCGGTTGGGGAACTTGCTCAGCTGGGATGATTTCTTTGGCGCACGTGAACAAAGAAACATTTGTGGAAACAACATCCACGAAAGCATGGACTGGTACTACAAATCCAAAATGCATGCCTACATGGGGCGCACAGACAGTGCGGCTGTCTACCTGGAAAAGATCTTCCTCACCTATCCGGACTTCTTCAGCGGAACAGACTGGAAAGTGATCAATGTCAACACGTTGCTTAACTACTGGGGAGGAGTGCAAAATTATGAGAAAATGATGCAAGCCTTCGACCTGGCAGAAGACATCTGCCGAAAATACAGCACAGACACCGCATGGGTGCAGAGAAACTTGAGGCTCGCGGCGCAGCTCAGGAAACAGACGCTGGTGTGGACAGCCTATCCGAAACTGTGTGTGGACTGGACCAGCGACCAAATGACGGTGAAACTTCTGGACGGCTATGTGCCGACAGTGGCCGTGGAATACAACGGGACGGAACTCCCCACATGGCTGGACACGGGCGCACAGTGCGCTGTCATCATGACAAGCGAGCAGGCCGACAAGTGCGTGACCAAGACCATCCCCGACCAAGGCTCCATCGTAGTGAACGGGGCTCCGGCGGAAGGGCATTATGCCCTGATAGATTCTGTCCGCATCGGAGATCTGGTCTTTAGAAATGTGACAGCCTTGGTGGTCAAAAACAAATTTTCGGAACTGATGTCGAGCGGGCTGATGAACAAGAAGCCAACGCCTCAACCGTACATGGACGAGACTGGGATCATTATCGGATTGCCTCTGCTGCAAAGAATGGGATGCGTCCGGTTTGACTGGGCCAACAAGAGACTGCACATAGAAAAGGCACTCCAAACCAAAAACTACATGGAGACAGCAAACATGTTTATCCTCAACAACATCCCCTACACGCGGCTGCATGTCAATTCCATCCCATGCGTCTGCATGATTGACACCGGGTCGGGAGACGGATTTTTGGAGCTGTCCTCCCCGTTCTTCCGGACACACGAGAGCAAACTGCTGACGGACAAAAGCCTGCAACCGCTTGAGGGGAAACGGATCGTGCTCAACCCGTCCGTCACGTTCGAAGGCAAAAGCATAGACATAGGAGCCAGCTCCGTCCTTGCCCGGCTCAACGATGACGCGCCCATCCTGCATGACGGCATGATGGGCTATTCGCTCCTGAAATCGGCCAGCCAAATCACCTTCGACTTCGTGAACATGCGGTTTGAGATGTGCTTAGATTAAAATTTTGGGGGTAATCCCGCGCATTGCCCCAACCGGCTCCGCTCCCTTTCGTACGGACGGGTTGACAATCTGACACTTTGCATTTCTGACCGTCTCAGAATCGCGTATTTTTCTCCAGCCGGTCGGTCCGCTCAAAAAAACGGAACGGAAATCCATAATCTTCTGTCAGGCAGGACGATAACGAAATGCTTACATTCCAAACAGCGTTCCCGCCCCACCTTTCCGACCGAAAGATGCCGGAAAACACGCGCCCCGTTTCCTTCGCACACGACCAACGCTTGCTTACCATACGTAACAAGGAAACGCCGCACGCGTGACAAGCAACCCTTACCACACGTGGCAAGCCCCCGGATGACACGCATCCACCCCCAGAGAACAGCTTGTCTTGCATACCTCTCCTATATTTATGCGATTTCCGGCTCTATTTGGGAAATTTTGAAAAGAGGGGCTGCCAGCAAATACTGAATATACGCATCATTATGACAAGCAATCCGTGCATTTTCCGACAAACCGTTTTTAAGGAAGAGTCCGCTTCTCATATTAAAATTGCTTTTTTTCCCATAGGATGCTCCATAAGTAATAAAAACAACGTATCTTTGCGCGGTTTTTCACCCGCTTTTCAAGATTATAAGTAATTTAAGACAAGATATGTTGACTGCAAACGAAATCAGAGACTCCTTCAAGAGTTTCTTCGAGAGCAAAGGGCATCACATCGTCCCCTCTGCTCCCATGGTGATCAAAGACGACCCTACCCTGATGTTTACCAACGCAGGGATGAACCAATTCAAAGACATCATCTTAGGCAACCACCCGGCGAAATACAAACGGGTGGCCGATTCACAGAAATGTCTCCGCGTGAGCGGCAAGCACAACGACCTGGAAGAAGTAGGCCATGACACCTACCACCACACCATGTTCGAGATGCTGGGCAACTGGTCCTTTGGCGACTATTTCAAGAAAGAGGCCATCACGTGGGCATGGGAATACCTGGTGGACGTGCTGAAGCTGAATCCAGCCGACCTGTATGCCACCGTGTTTGAAGGCAGCCGCGAAGAAGGTCTCAGACGGGATGACGAAGCCGCTTCCTATTGGGCGCAATTCCTCCCCGAAGACCACATCATCAACGGCAACAAACACGACAACTTCTGGGAAATGGGCGACACGGGGCCTTGCGGGCCTTGCTCGGAAATCCACATCGACCTTCGCCCCGCCGAGGAGAAAGCGAAAGTGCCCGGACGGGAAATGGTGAACCACGACCATCCGCAGGTGATCGAAATCTGGAACCTGGTGTTCATGCAATTCAACCGCAAGGCAGACGGAAGCCTGGAAGAGCTTCCCGCCAAAGTGATCGACACCGGCATGGGCTTCGAACGCCTCTGCATGGCTCTCCAAGGCAAAACGTCCAACTATGACACCGACGTGTTCCAGCCTCTGATCCAAGCCATCGCCAACATGGCCGGCACGGCCTACGGCGCCGATCCGCAAAAGGACGTGGCCATGCGCGTCATCGCCGACCATATCCGCACCATCGCCTTCTCCATCACCGACGGGCAGCTTCCCGGCAACGCCAAGGCGGGCTACGTGATCCGCCGCATCCTGCGCCGCGCCGTGCGCTACGGATATACCTTCCTCGGACAAAAACAGGCTTTCATGTATAAGCTCCTGCCCGTGCTGATCGAGAACATGGGCGGCGCCTACCCGGAACTGAAAGCCCAGGAAGACCTCATCGGACGGGTCATCAAGGAAGAAGAGGAAGCCTTCCTCCGCACCCTCGAGACGGGCATCCGCCTGCTGGACAAGACCATGGCCGACGCCAAAGCGCAAGGACGGACGGAGATCAGCGGCAAAGACACCTTTACGCTCTATGACACCTTCGGCTTCCCGCTCGACCTGACCGAGCTGATCCTTCGCGAAAACGGCATGACGGCCGACATCGAGGCTTTCAACGCTGAGATGCAGCAGCAGAAGCAACGCGCCCGCAACGCCGCCGCCGTGGAGACGGGAGACTGGATCACCCTGAAAGAAGGCACCACGGAATTTGTGGGCTATGACTATACCGAATATGAAGTGTCCATCCTGCGTTATCGCCAGATCAGGCAAAAGAACCAGACACTTTACCAAATCGTGCTGGACAAAACTCCTTTCTATGCCGAGAGCGGCGGTCAGGTGGGCGACACGGGCGTGCTGGCCAACGAATCTGAGACCATCCCGGTCATCGACACCAAGAAGGAGAACAACCTGCCCATCCACCTCACCAAGAAACTGCCCGAACACCTGGACGGCACCTTCAAAGCGTGCGTAGACACGGAAAAGCGTGCCGCATGCGCCGCCAATCACTCGGCCACCCACTTGCTCGACGAAGCTTTGCGCCAGGTTCTGGGTGAACACGTGGAACAGAAAGGCTCATTGGTGACACCGGACTCCCTGCGCTTCGACTTCTCCCACTTCCAGAAAGTGACCGATGAAGAGCTGCGCCAGGTGGAGCACTTGGTGAATGCCAAGATCCGCGCCAATGTCCCCCTGACCGAACACCGCAACATCCCCATCGAAGAAGCCAAGAAACTGGGCGCCATCGCCTTGTTCGGCGAGAAATACGGCGACCATGTCCGCGTGATCCAGTTCGGATCGTCCGTTGAGTTTTGCGGCGGCACCCACGTGCCTGCCACGGGCTGCATCGGCATGGTGAAAATCGTCTCGGAAAGCTCGGTGGCCGCCGGCGTGCGGCGCATCGAAGCCTTTACCGGCGCAAGGGTGGAAAAGATGCTCGACACCATGCAGGACACCCTGCGCGACCTGAAGGCGCTCTTCAACAACGCACCCAACCTCTCGACGGCCATCCGCAAGTACATCGAGGAAAACGGCGACCTGAAGAAACAGATCGAGGACTTCATGAAGGAAAAGGAAGCGCAGCTGAAAAACAAACTCCTGGAAAACGTGGAAGAGGCGCACGGAGTGAAAATCATCCGATTCCACGCCGCCATGACCCCCCCCGACACGGTGAAAAACATCGCCTTCCAGCTGCGGGGCGAGATTCCCGCCAGCCTGTTCTTCGTGGCAGGCACCCTGTTTGAAGGCAAACCGATGCTGACCGTCATGATCAGCGATGATCTGGTCGCCAAAGGTCTGAAAGCCAACATGCTGGTGAAAGAGGCGGCCAAACTGATCCAAGGAGGCGGAGGCGGACAGCCCCACTTCGCCACAGCCGGCGGCAAGAATCCGGAAGGCTTGAAGGCAGCCGTGGACAAAGTCATTGAGCTTGCCAATCTCTAAAATTCATTGTATCCATATCATTACATGCGCGAAGGCGCGTCTGTCTCAAGGACGGATGCGCCTTTTTTCATGCAAGAAACACCTATTTGACAGACAAACACATTTTTTCGGAGAAAAGCGGGCGCATTCCAGTTTCTTTTGTTATTTTTGCATTTTGTAAACCTCAAACAAAAGATGAAAACGGAAACAACCACATATAACTTACTGAATAACATCTCTTACCCCGAAGACCTGCGCCGCCTGAGCGCGGATCAACTGCCGGAGGTTTGCAAAGAATTGCGGCAATGCATCATCAACGAAGTATCCTGCAATCCCGGACATTTCGCGTCAAACTTAGGTGCCGTGGAGCTGACCGTAGCGTTGCACTACGTGTTCAACACCCCCTATGACCGCATCGTCTGGGACGTGGGACATCAGGCATACGGGCACAAGATACTGACCGGAAGGCGTGAAGACTTCCACACCAACCGCCAGCTGAAAGGCATACGCCCTTTTCCCTCGCCGGACGAGAGCGAGTATGACACCTTTGCATGCGGACACGCCTCCAACTCCATCTCGGCGGCATTAGGCATGTCAGTGGCAGCCGCCATGAAGGGAGAAAAAGACCGGCACGTGGTGGCGGTCATCGGCGACGGGAGCATGAGTGGCGGACTGGCCTTTGAAGGGCTTAACAACGCTTCGTCTACCCCCAACAACCTGCTCATCATCCTGAACGACAACGACATGTCGATTGACCGGAGCGTGGGAGGCATGAAGCAGTACCTGTTTAACCTGACCACCTCCAACCGATATAACCAGCTGCGCTTCAAGGCAGCCCGCTTTCTCTTCAAGATCGGCATCCTGAACGAAGAGCGACGGAAAGCCCTCATCCGTTTTGCCAACAGCCTGAAATCGATAGCTGCCCAGCAGCAAAACATATTCGAGGGGATGAACATCCGCTATTTCGGCCCGATTGACGGACACGACGTGAAAAACTTGGCACGCGTGCTGCGGGACATCAAAGACCTGTCCGGCCCCAAGATCCTGCACCTGCACACCGTGAAAGGGAAAGGTTTCGAGCCGGCAGAGAAAGACCCCGGCACCTGGCACGCCCCCGGCCGTTTTGACCCCGTCAGCGGACAACGCATGATCCAATCCGATGAAAACCGGCCCCCTCTCTATCAGGACGTGTTTGGAGAGACCCTGGTCGAACTGGCCCGGCAAAACCCGCGCATCGTGGGAGTCACGCCTGCCATGCCTACGGGCTGCTCGATGAACAGGCTGATGGAAACCATGCCCCAACGGGCTTTCGATGTGGGCATAGCCGAAGGACATGCGGCCACCTTCTCAGGCGGAATGGCCAAAGACGGCCTCCAACCCTTCTGCAACATCTACTCCAGCTTCATGCAGCGGGCCTATGACAATGTGATCCATGACATTGCCCTGCTCCGGCTGCCAGTCGTGCTGTGTCTGGACCGTGCCGGTCTGGTGGGCGAGGACGGCCCCACACACCATGGCGTATTCGACATGGCCTACTTCCGCCCCATCCCCAACCTGACCATAGCCTCCCCCATGAACGAGCATGAGCTGCGCCGCCTGATGTACACGGCCCAGCTGCCGGGCAAAGGAACCTTCGTCATCCGCTATCCCAGAGGACGTGGCGTGCTGACGGACTGGAGATGTCCGCTGGAAGAGATAGAGGTGGGCAAAGGACGGAAACTGAAAGACGGTTCCGACATGGCCGTCATCACCATAGGCCCGATAGGCAATGTGGCCGCAAAAGCCATCGAAAAGGCCGAAAGGCTGAGACACCTCTCCATCGCCCACTACGACCTGCGCTTCCTGAAGCCGCTGGACGAAGACATGCTGCACGAGATAGGCAGAAAATTCAGCCGGATCGTCACCGCAGAGGACGGAGTGCGCCAAGGAGGCATGGGCAGCGCGGTGCTGGAGTTCATGGCTGACCACCAATACCATCCACACCTCATACATATAGGCGTGCCCGACCGCTTCGTCGAGCATGGCCCCGTACAGGAACTGTACCGCCTGTGCGGCATGGACGAAGAATCCATATTCAAAGAACTGATCATCGAAAACTGACGCGTATGAAAATCATCATTGCCGGTGCCGGCGCAGTAGGCACCCACTTAGCCAAATTGTTGTCGCGCGAGAAGCAAGACATCATCCTGATGGACGAAAGCGAGGAAAAGCTGAGCACCCTCAGTTCCAACTTCGACCTGATGACCGTGGCCGCATCGCCCACTTCCATCAACGGACTGAAAGAAGTCAGCGTAGACGAAGCCGACCTCTTCATAGCCGTCACCCCCGACGAAAGCCGCAACATGACCGCCTGCATGCTGGCCAACAACCTGGGAGCCAAAAAGACCGTGGCGCGCATCGACAACTATGAATACCTCCTGCCCAAGAACAAGGAGTTCTTCCAAAAACTGGGCGTCGACTCGCTGATCTATCCCGAAATGCTGGCTGCCAAAGAGATCGCCGCCTCGGTGAGAATGAGCTGGGTGCGCCAGTGGTGGGAGTTTTGCGGAGGCGCCCTTATCCTGATCGGCGCGAAAATGCGTGAAAAGGCTGAAATTCTGGATATTCCCCTCTACAAATTAGGCGGGCCAGACCTTCCCTATCACGTGGTGGCCATCAAGCGGGGAAACGAGACCTTGATCCCACGAGGCGATGACGCCATCACCCTGCATGACATAGTCTACTTCACCACCACCCGCAAGTATGTGCCCTACATCCGCAAAATCACAGGGAAAGAGGACTACGCCGACGTGCGCAACGTGATGATCATGGGCGGAAGCCGCATCGCCGTGCGCACCGCACAATACGTGCCCGACTACATGCAAGTGAAAATCGTGGAAAACGACCTGAACCGCTGCAACCGCCTGACCGAACTGCTGGACGACAAAACCATGATCATCAACGGTGACGGACGCGACATGGACCTGCTGATCGAAGAAGGGCTGCAAAACACGGAAGCCTTCGTGGCCTTGACCGACAACTCGGAGACCAACATCCTGTCCTGCCTGGCCGCCAAACGCATGGGAGTGAGCAAGACGGTGGCCGAGGTGGAAAACATCGATTACATCGGCATGGCCGAAAGTCTGGACATCGGAACGGTCATCAACAAAAAGATGATCGCCGCCAGCCATATCTACCAGATGATGCTGGATGCTGACGTAAGCAACGTGAAATGCCTTACCGTGGCCAATGCTGACGTGGCAGAGTTTACCGTCAAACCAGACTCCCGCATCACCAAACACTTGGTGAAAGACCTGGGACTTCCCAAAGGCACCACCATCGGAGGACTTGTCAGGCAAGGCGAGGGCATCGTAGTGACGGGCAACACACAGATCCAGCCAGGCGACCACGTGGTGGTGTTCTGTCTGAGCATGATGATAAAGAAAATAGAAAAATTCTTCAACTGATGATCAACCTGAAAGCAATCACACGGATCATAGGGATCCTGTTGCTGCTGGAGACACTCTTCCTGCTGCTTTGCGCGGGGGTCTCCTTCTACTACCGCGACGATGCGCTCCGAGCCTTCGTGGAGTCGGGAGCCGTGACAGCCGGCGCGGGATTGCTTTTGTTCTTCCTTGGAAAAGGAGCCTTCCTTCAGCTGACTCGCAGAGACGGCTATGTGCTGGTCACTTTCGCATGGGTGGCCTTTTCGCTCTTCGGCATGTTGCCTTTCTATTTCAGCGGCTATATTCCCGATGTGACCAACGCCTTTTTTGAGACCATGTCCGGATTCAGCACCACAGGAGCCACTATATTAGATAATGTGGAAATCCTGCCCCACGGCCTTCAGTTCTGGCGCTGCATGACGCAATGGATCGGCGGTCTGGGCATCATCCTGTTCACCATCGCCGTGCTCCCCATTTTCGGAGTCAGCGGTCTTCAGGTGTTTGCGGCCGAAGCCAGCGGCCCCACCCACAACAAGGTACATCCGCGCATCGGCATCACAGCCAAATGGATCTGGAGCATCTATGCCAGCATCACCATCGTCCTGACTCTCCTGCTGATGCTGGGAGGGATGAGCTGGTTTGACAGCATCTGCCACGCCTTCTCCACCACAGGCACCGGCGGTTTCTCCACCCATCAGGAAAGCATCGCCTATTACCGCTCGCCTTACATCGAATACGTCATTTCGGCCTTCATGTTCGTTTGCGGCATCAACTTCACCCTGCTCCTGTTTTTTCTCAACCGCAAATTCAAGCGTTTCTTCAACGATACCGAGCTGCGCCTCTACTTCTGGTCAATAGTCTTGTTTACGGGTTGCATCACCCTCATCCTTTATGTCAACGGAGTGCCCAGCCTCGAAAAAGCCTTCCGCGACGCATTGTTCCAAGTGGTCGCCATGCAGACCTCCACCGGCTTCACGACGGTGGACTACATGTTTTGGCCGCCTGTCACCTGGGGCATGCTGCTGGTGCTCATGCTGGTAGGCGCCTGCGCAGGCAGCACCACCGGCGGACTGAAGTGCATCCGGGTGGCCATTCTGGCACGTGTGCTGAAAAACGAGTTCAAACATATCCTCCACCCCACGGCAGTGCTCCCCATACGCATCAACCGCCAGGTGATCTCGCCGACTGTGGTGTCCACCGTATTGGCGTTCTGCTTTTTCTATCTGGTCATTACAGGCATCAGCATCTTGCTGATGCTGGCAATGGGCGTTGGGTTCAACGAATCCATCGGATGTGTCATAGCCAGTATAGGCAACATGGGCCTCTCGCTGGGCGAGATGGGCCCCGCCTATTCATGGAACGCTTTGCCCGCTCTGGCCAAATGGCTGATGGCATTTCTGATGCTCATCGGCCGCCTGGAGCTGTTTACGGTCTTGCTGCTTTTTACGCCCGATTTCTGGAGAAGGAATTGAGCAATGGCAAAAAAGTGCTAAAAGGTAGAGTTTTTGTAATATCTGCCTATCAAAAGCGCAAGAATTATTATAACTTTGCAACCTCAAAAGAATATGAAAAGAAAATAAGATTATAAAATAATATGAAATGGTACATAAAAAACCTTTCATACAAGAAAGACAAGGGTTTCTTCCTGTAAGCAAAAAAACAGGGAGAAGCCCTTTTTGTGCTAAAATTATCTATATATATACATCTAAAAGTCAATTAGATCTATGAATTTTACATTGTTAGTTACCGTTGTCATAACGGCAATTCTATTTGTGGGTGTGGTGGTCGTGCTGGCCAACTTGATCGCGCCCCGCTCGTACAATCCGCAGAAGCTGGAGCCATACGAGTGTGGTATCCCCACCCGTGGTAAATCGTGGATGCAGTTTCGCGTGGGCTACTACCTGTTCGCGATTCTCTTCCTGATGTTTGAGGTGGAAACGGTATTTCTGTTCCCGTGGGCAGTGACCGTAGTCCAGATGGGACCTGACGCGCTGCTGTGCGTCGCATTCTTCTTGTTCATCTTAGTGCTGGGACTGGTTTATGCTTGGCAGAAAGGAGCGTTGGAATGGAGATAACAAAGAGACCGAAAATCAAGAACATCCCCTACGAGGAGTTTCAGGACAATGAGACGCTGGAAAAGCTCATCCAAGAGCTGAATGCCGGAGGCGCCAACGTGGTGGTAGGCGCACTGGATGACCTGATAGACTGGGGACGAAGCAACTCGCTCTGGCCTTTGACTTTCGCCACGAGCTGCTGCGGCATCGAGTTCATGGCCGTTTGCGCCGCCCGCTACGACATCGCCCGGTTCGGATTTGAGATCACACGGAACAGTCCCCGACAGGCCGATGTGATCCTGGTCAGCGGAACCATTACCTATAAGATGGCACCCGTGCTGAAACGGCTGTATGACCAGATGGCCGACCCGAAATACGTGATCGCCATCGGCGGATGCTCTGTCAGCGGCGGACCGTTCCGCAAATCGTACCATGTGGTGCAAGGAGTGGATCAGATCCTGCCTGTGGATGTTTACGTGCCCGGATGCCCGCCACGGCCGGAGGCTTTCCTGTACGGCATGATGCAGCTGCAGAGAAAAGTGAAAATCGAGAAATTCTTCGGAGGCGTAAACCGTAAACAGAAAAAAGAAGAAGCGGAATAACACGGATAGATTATGGAAGAAATGATATATATAAAGCCGCAGGAGCTGCGCGAAGAAATGTGGCGACTGCGGAGAGAAGAGCAAATGGACTTCCTGGAAAGCCTGACCGGCATGGACTGGGGAGTGCCTGACGAAAAAGACCCGGAAGGCACCCGGAGAGGACTGGGTGTGGTGTATCACCTGGAATCAACGGCAACCGGCAAACGCAAGACAGTGTGGACAGCCACAACCGACCGCGAGAAGCCGGAACTGAGATCGGTGTCGGACATCTGGAGAAGCGCCGAGCTGCCGGAAAGGGAAGTGTATGACTTTTACGGGATCCTCTTCATCGGACATCCCGACATGCGCCGCCTGTTCCTGAGAAACGACTGGGTGGGCTACCCCTTCCGCAAGGACAACGACCCCGCCAAGGACAACCCCTTGCTGATGACCAACGAGGAAACCGTAGACACCACCATCGAAAAGAGTAACCTGCCTGACGGACGGGAAATCATCGACAAGATAAAGCTGTTCGGCGACGGGGAATATGTGGTGAACATCGGGCCGCAACACCCGGCCACACACGGCGTGCTCCGCCTGCGTGTGTCACTCGAAGGAGAGTACATCCAAAAAGTGGACGTGAACTGCGGCTACATCCATCGCGGCATTGAGAAAATGAACGAAAGTCTGACCTATCCGCAGACCTTGGCGCTGACTGACCGTCTGGACTATCTGGGAGCCATGCAAAGCCGCCACGCGCTGTGCATGTGTATCGAGAAGGCCATGGGAGTGGAAGTGAGCGAGAGAGTGCAATACATCCGTACCATCATGGACGAGCTGCAGCGCATCGACTCACACATCCTCTTCTTCTCCTGCCTCTGCCAGGATATGGGCGCCACTACAGCCTTCCTCTACGGATTCCGCGACCGCGAGAAGATCCTGGACATCTTTGAAGAGACTTGCGGCGGACGGCTGATCCTGAACTACAACACCATCGGCGGCGTGCAGGCGGACATTCATCCGAATTTCGTGAAGCGGGTGAAAGAATTCATCCCCTACATGCGCAAGAACCTGCAGGAATATGAGGACATCTTCGGCGGAAACATCATCACCCGGAAACGTCTGATCGGCGTAGGCGTGCTCTCGCGCGAGGAAGTCATCTCGTTCGGAGCGACCGGCGGTACAGGACGTGCCAGCGGATGGGCGTGCGACGTGAGAAAACGGATGCCATACGCTATGTATGACAAGGTGGACTTCAAACAGATACTCTTCGAGGAAGGCGACTCATACGCCCGCTACAAAGTGCGCATCGAGGAAATCAAGGAAAGTCTGCACATCATCGAACAGCTGATAGACAACATTCCGGAAGGACCTTACCAACAGAAGATGAAACCCATCATCCGTGTGCCCGAAGGCTGTTACTACGCTGCCGTGGAGGCCAGCCGTGGAGAGTTCGGAGTGTTCCTGGAAAGCCATGGTGACAAGACACCTTACCGCCTGCACTACCGCTCGACAGGCTTGCCGCTGATCGGCACGCTCAACACCGTCTGCCGGGGAGAAAAGATTGCCGACCTGATCGCCATCGGCGGAACGTTGGACTACATCATCCCCGACATTGACCGGTAGGACACCCGGAGGATGTATTATTACTTAATTCCCAATCTTTTATTTTTCAGATGAAAAACTTATTTGATTTTAGTGTCGTAACAAACTGGATACACGAGATGCTGACTTCAGTCATGCCGGAAGGGCTGGCCATCTTCATCGAGTGTGTCGTGATAGGCGTATGCATCATCCTGATGTACGCGCTTTTGGCCATTATAATGATCTACATGGAGCGCAAGGTCTGCGCTTTCTTCCAATGCCGTCTGGGTCCGAACCGGGTCGGTCCTTATGGCACCATCCAGGTGATCTCGGACGTGTTCAAAATGCTGACTAAGGAAATCTTCACGCCTGGCGGCGTTGACAAGCTGCTCTACAACCTGGCTCCCTACATGGTGTTGCTGGCATCGTTCCTGACTTTCGCTTGCCTGCCCATCAATAAAGGGCTGGAAGTGCTGGATTTCAACATAGGCATCTTCTTCATGCTGGCTGCCTCAAGCATCGGCGTGGTGGGTATCCTGCTGGCCGGATGGAGTTCGAACAACAAGTTCTCACTGATCGGAGCCATGCGCAGCGGCGCTCAGATCATCAGCTATGAGCTGTCTGTAGGCATGAGCATCCTGACCATGGTGGTTCTGACCGGCACCATGCAGATTTCCGGCATCGTGGAGGGACAGGCCGACGGATGGCTGATCTTCAAGGGACACATCCCCGCCATCATCGCCTTCATCATCTACCTGGTGGCCGGCAATGCGGAATGTAACCGCGGCCCGTTTGACTTGCCTGAAGCGGAAAGCGAGCTGACAGCCGGATATCACACGGAATACAGCGGCATGCACTTCGGCTTCTACTACCTGGCCGAATATTTGAACCTCTTCATCGTAGCAGCCATTGCCGCCACGGTGTTCCTGGGAGGCTGGATGCCGTTGCACATCCCCGGACTGGACGGATTCAACAACGTGATGAACTACATCCCCGGACTGGTATGGTTCTTCGGAAAGGCTTTCTTTGTGGTGTTCCTCATGATGTGGATGCGCTGGACTTTCCCCCGCTTGCGCATTGACCAGATCCTGACGTTGGAATGGAAATACCTGCTGCCCATATCCATGGCGAACCTGATATTGATGAGTATAATCGTAGCTTTCGGGCTGCACTTCTAAAAAAGTGATCAGGTGTCAGTGACAAGCGGCCAGCGCTTGCAGGCACTAAATGCTGAACCAAGAAACTAAAAAAACTAAAAAAGACAGAATGGAAAAAGACACATATTTAGGAGGACTTTTCGATGGGATCAGAAGTCTGTGCATCGGACTGAAGACTTCCATGAGGGAATTCTTCACTCCTAAAATTACGGAACAATATCCGGAAAACCGGAAAGAACTGAAAATGTTCGACCGCTTCCGCGGGACACTGACCATGCCCCACAACGAACGGAACGAGCATCACTGCATCGCTTGCGGACTGTGTCAGATGGCCTGCCCCAACGGCACCATCAAGGTAACAAGCGAGACGGTGGAGACTGAAGACGGCAAAAAGAAGAAAGTGCTCGCCAAGTATGAATACAACTTGGGGTCATGCATCTTCTGCCAGTTGTGTGTGAACGCATGTCCGCATGGAGCCATCACGTTCGACCAGGACTTTGAGCATGCGGTGTTTGACCGCTCAAAACTGATCCTGACGCTGAACCGTCCGGGCAGCCATGTGGAAGAAACCAAGAAAACGGCCGCTGCCGCACCCAAGAAAGACGCCGCCACTCCCCAAAAGAGTGACGCCGCCCCCAAGGCTGCCGCACCGGCTTCTGATAAGTAAAACCCCGTAAATCGAAACTGAAGTATATGGAAATAACTCTTGAAACAGTAGTATTCTACTTTCTGGCAGCCTTCATCGCTGTCTTCTCTATACTGACGGTAACCACAAACCGCATCATCAGGGCTGCGACCTACCTGCTGTTTGTACTCTTTGGCGCAGCCGGCATTTACTTCCTGCTGGGATATACATTCCTGGGTGCTGTGCAGATCATGGTCTACGCCGGAGGTGTCGTCGTGCTCTATGTGTTTGCCATCCTGCTGACCAACGGCCCCGGCGAAAAAGTGCCCGGTCAGAAGCGGAAACGGCTGTTGGCATCCTTGGGCGCCTGTCTTGCTGGAGCCGCCATCGTATTGCTGGTCATTCTCAAACACCAATTCCTGGCACAAGCGCCGGTGGATTCAACCGAGCTGGCGTTCAGCAGCATCGGGAATCTCATGGTAAGCAGCGGGAAGTACGGTTATCTGCTTCCCTTCGAAGCCGTCAGCATCCTGCTGCTGGCCTGCATGGTGGGCGGATTGCTGATCGCGCGCAGACGTTAGTCATTGACGAGTTTGCGAGTCTATAAGCTCATAAGTTGCGGTTTTGCATCAGCAGACCGGCAACTTATAAAGCTGAAAGCCCGCCGACTCAAAACTGATAATCGAACACTAATACATTTTTTACAGACTTATGATACAATTAGAATATTATCTGATTATTTCGGCGATCATGCTTTTCGCCGGCATCTACGGCTTCCTCACACGCCGCAGCACGCTGGCAATCCTGATTTCTGTCGAGCTGATTCTGAATGCCGCAGACATCAACTTCGCCGTGTTCAACCGTTACCTGTTTCCTGAAGGCGCGGAAGGCTATTTCTTCACCTTGTTCTCCATTGCCATCTCGGCAGCCGAGACCGCTATAGCCATTGCGATCATGATAAACATCTACCGCAAGCTGCGCAGCATCCAGTCGGACAGAATGGAAGACCTGAAATGGTAGACAAGTCTGTCAGTTTGCAGGCGGTTGAGCTGACTGAGTTTGCGTAAGACAGCAACTGATAAGCTAAGCCCATAGACAGACAAGCTCAAGAGCTGAGAACTGACAAGCTGAAAAACTAATAACTAAAAACTTAAAAACTATATGGATTATACGATTTTGATACTTCTGCTTCCATTTCTTTCCTTCCTCACATTAGGGCTTGGAGGCAAATGGATGTCGCACCGCACCGCCGGCCTGATCGGTACCCTCTCCTTAGGTGTTGTGACGGCTCTCTCCTACTACACCGCTGTCGTGTATTTCTCGGCTCCACGGTTGGCTGACGGAACGTATGAGACCCTGATGCCTTATAACTTCACGTGGCTTCCGTTCACCGAGACCTTGAGCATTGACATGGGTATTCTGCTTGACCCGATCTCCGTGATGATGCTTATTGTCATCAGTACAGTATCGTTCATGGTTCACATCTATTCGTTCGGATATATGAAGGGAGAAGTGGGATTCCAGCGTTACTATGCTTTCTTGTCTCTCTTCTCCATGTCTATGCTGGGTTTGGTTGTGGCCACCAACATCTTCCAGATGTATGTGTTCTGGGAACTGGTGGGTGTCTCCTCTTACCTGCTGATCGGTTTCTACTACACCAAGCCGGCCGCCATCGCCGCTTCCAAGAAAGCCTTTATCGTCACCCGTTTTGCCGACTTGGGCTTCCTGATCGGTATCCTGATCTACGGCTACTATGCGGGCACTTACACCTTCGAGCCCGACGAGCTGCTGATGGCAAAGGGCGGCGCGGCCATGATTCCGCTGGCACTGGGACTGATGTTTATCGGCGGCGCCGGCAAGAGTGCCATGTTCCCGCTGCACATCTGGCTGCCCGACGCCATGGAAGGCCCTACGCCTGTCAGCGCGCTGATCCACGCCGCGACCATGGTTGTAGCCGGTGTGTACCTGGTGGCCCGCATGTTCCCGATCTTCATGGAATATGACGCTGAATCCACGCTCCACCTCGTGGCCTACGTGGGCGCTTTCACCGCTTTCTTCGCCGCCAGCATCGCCTGTGTGCAGAGCGACATCAAGCGTGTGCTCGCCTTCTCCACCATCTCCCAGATCGGCTTCATGATGGTGGCCTTGGGTGTATGCACCGCCACGGATCCCCATCACGGAGGCTTGGGCTACATGGCCGGCATGTTCCACCTGTTCACCCACGCCATGTTCAAGGCATTGCTCTTCTTGGGCGCAGGCAGCATCATCCACGCCGTCCACAGCAACGAGATGTCGGCCATGGGAGGTCTGCGCAAATACATGCCCATCACGCACATCACCTTCCTGATCGCGTGTCTGGCCATCGCCGGCATTCCTCCGTTCTCCGGCTTCTTCTCGAAAGATGAGATCCTGACGGCTTGCTTCCAGTTCAGCGACGCGATGGGCTGGATCATGACTGTCATTGCCGGCATGACCGCTTTCTATATGTTCCGCCTGTATTACGGCATTTTCTGGGGAACCGAGAACAAAGAGCTTCACGCCCACCACACTCCTCACGAAAGCCCCTTGTCGATGACCTTCCCGCTGATGTTCCTGGCACTGGTGACGGTTGTAGGCGGATTCATCCCCTTCGGTGAGTTTGTCTCCTCCGACGGACAAGCCTACCATATCCATTTGGATCCGAAAGTAGCCATAACAAGCATCGTGGTAGCCGTGGTAGCGATCGCTTTGGCCACCTTCATCTACGCCAAGGAAAAGCAGCCCGTGGCCGACGCGCTGGCCTGCCGCCTCAAAGGCTTGTGGACAGCCGCTTACCACCGCTTCTACATCGACGAGATCTATCAGTTCATCACTCACCGCATCATCTTTGCCTGCATCTCCACCCCGATCGCCTGGTTTGACCGCCACGTGGTCGACGGCTTCTTCAACTTCCTGGCTTGGAGCTCCAACGCTGGAAGCGACGAAATCCGTGGCCTGCAGAGCGGACGCGTGCAGCAGTACGCTTATGTGTTCCTGATAGGCATCCTGTTGCTGGTTCTGATAGCATTGTTTTAATCAAGATAAGATAACTACATAAAAACGAATATAGAAATGAACTTTTTATCCTTATTTGTTCTCATCCCTCTGCTGATGCTCCTTGGCTTGTGGCTGAGCCGCAACCTCTCACAGATCCGTGCGGTCATGGTGACAGGCGCATCGGCACTGTTGGCGCTTGCCATCGGTCTGACCGTGGCTTATCTGGGCGCGCGTAAAGGCGGAGCCACGGAGGAAATGCTGTTCTGTGCCGACGTAGCTTGGTACCCGGCTCTCAATATTCACTACTCGGTGGGAGTGGACGGCATCTCGGTAGCCATGCTGCTGCTTTCGGCTGTCATCGTATTCACCGGCACATTCGCCTCCTGGAGACTGCAGCCGCTGACCAAGGAATACTTCCTGTGGTTCACCTTCCTTTCATTAGGCGTGTTCGGCTTCTTCATCTCCACGGATCTGTTCACCATGTTTATGTTCTATGAAGTGGCACTGATCCCGATGTACCTGCTGATCGGTGTATGGGGCAGCGGCCATAAGGAATACTCCGCCATGAAGCTGACCCTGATGCTGATGGGCGGTTCGGCTTTCCTGCTGATCGGCATTCTGGGCATCTACTACGGTTCGGGCGCAACGACCATGAACCTGCTGGAGATCGCCGGACTGCACAACATCCCCATCGAGCAGCAACGCATCTGGTTCCCGCTGACCTTCATCGGCTTTGGCGTGCTGGGCGCTTTGTTCCCCTTCCATACATGGAGCCCCGACGGTCACGCTTCGGCGCCTACGGCCGTGTCCATGCTTCACGCCGGCGTGCTGATGAAACTGGGAGGCTACGGCTGTTTCCGCATCGCCATGTACCTGATGCCTGAAGCCGCCAACGAGTTAGGCTGGATCTTCCTTGTCCTGACAGGCATCTCGGTGGTTTACGGAGCCTTCTCGGCTTGCGTGCAGACCGACTTGAAATACATCAACGCCTACTCCTCGGTGAGCCACTGCGGCCTGGTGCTCTTTGCCATCCTGATGGTAAACCAGACGGCCTGCACGGGCGCTGTGCTGCAAATGTTGAGCCACGGCCTGATGACGGCTCTCTTCTTTGCCTTGATCGGTATGATCTATGGCCGCACGCACACCCGTGACATCCGCGAACTGAGCGGACTGATGAAAATCATGCCGTTCCTCTCTGTATGCTACGTGATTGCCGGTCTCGCCAACCTGGGTCTGCCAGGTCTGAGCGGCTTCATTGCGGAGATGACCATCTTCAACGGCGCTTTCCAGCACGCTGACACCTTCCATCGCGCATGGACCGTCATTGCCTGCTGCAGCATCGTCATTACGGCAGTCTACATTCTCCGTCTGGTAGGCAAGATCCTGTATGGCACCTGCACCAACAAACACCACCTGGCTCTGACCGACGCCACTTGGGACGAACGCACAGCAGCCATCGTGCTGATCGCATGTGTGGCCGCACTGGGTATGGCGCCTTGGTGGATCAGCGACATGATCAGCGACAGCGTGTTGCCTATTATAAATGTATTCTAAAATCATAAACTTGTAAGCAAAAGATATATGGATTACTCCCAATTTCTATTTATGACAGAAGAGGTGACGCTGATCATGGTCATCGTCCTCCTCTTCTTGGTTGACCTGCTCATGGGTCCCGATGCAAAAAAGAGCGGCGGCTACCCCATGCTGAACACCAGCTTGCCCGTTGTCTTGATGCTGGCTCATACGATCATCAACCTCGTGATCCCCCATCCCGACATGGAGCTTTTCGGAGGAATGTATCACAGCACCCCCATGCATGTCATCGTAAAGGCTGTCCTGAATATCGGTACACTCATCGTCTTCCTGATGGCGCACGAATGGCTGAAACGGAAAGACATGCTCATCAAACAGGGCGAGTTCTATTTTCTGACCCTGTGTACGCTGCTGGGCATGTACTTTATGATTTCCGCCGGACACTTCCTGATGTTCTTCATCGGACTGGAGACGGCCAGCGTGCCGATGGCCTGTCTGGTGGCTTTGGACAAATACCGCAAGCACTCGGCTGAGGCCGGCGCCAAGTATATCCTGACAGCCCTGTTCTCCAGCGGCCTGCTTCTCTACGGTGTCTCGCTGATCTACGGCACCACGGGCACTCTCTACTTTGCAGACCTGCCCGCCCGCATCGACGGCAGCGCCCTGCAAGTCATGGCTTTTGTATTCTTCTTCGCCGGCATGGGCTTCAAGATCTCTCTGGTTCCGTTCCACCTGTGGACAGCCGACGTTTACGAAGGAGCCGCCAGCACTGTGACCGCCTACCTGAGCGTTGTCTCCAAAGGCGCGGCCGCTTTCGCGCTGATGGTCATCTGCTATAAGGTATTCGCGCCGCTGGTCAGCCAATGGCAGGAAATCCTCTTCTGGGTGATCATCGCCTCCATCACGCTGGCCAACCTCTTCGCCCTGCGCCAAGAGAACCTGCAACGGCTGATGGCCTTCTCCAGCATCTCGCAAGCCGGCTACATCATGCTGGGCCTCATCAGCGGGACACCGCAAGGCATGACAACCATGGTCTACTACATCCTGGTCTACCTGTTTGCCAACCTGGGCGTGTTTACGGTCATCAACATCATTGCAGAACGTGCGAACAAGGTGACACTGACCGACTACAACGGCCTGTACACCACCAATCCCAAGCTCTCGTTCCTGATGACACTGGCCTTGTTCTCCCTGGCCGGCATACCGCCGTTCGCAGGCTTCTTCTCGAAGTTCTTCATCTTTGCGGCTGCCTTCCACAGCGGTTTCCACCTGCTGGTGTTCATCGCGCTGGTCAACACGGTCATCTCGCTCTACTACTATCTGCGCGTGGTGAAGTCCATGTACATCAACAAGAGTGACGCGCCCATCGCCAGCTTCAACAGCGACGGCTACACACGCATCAGCCTGCTGGTCTGCACAGCCGGCATCATCGTGCTGAGCATCGTCAGCGCCATCTACGACAAGATCGGCAACTACGCATTCGGCATGTAAGCGGCTGACTTCAGCCTTACTTATAGAAAGATCCCCGACAACCGGTTCGGTTGTCGGGGATCTGCTTATCGGCACATTTCAAAAACTTCGCCTAATAAATCAACCGCCTGTTCACATAAAACGAAACATGAAACACCTACCCCACCGGATCGTCACATCTGTTGCCATGTTGGCAAGCCTTTCCGCCTGCACCCCTTCACAACCTGAGACTGAGATGCAGCCTTTCGCTCATGAAGAACACCTGACTACCCGAAAAAAGGAGATGAACGAAATCATCGCGCCAGACCTCCTGATGGTGAAAGACAGTGCGCTGTTTGTGATCAGCAGCCGCAACGACACCATGCTCTACATGTATTCGCTGCCAACTCTCTCCTTACGCCACAAAAGCGGCACGAAAGGACAGAGCAAGGATGAGTTCGCCCTTTTCCCCCTGTTCTGCCGCAGCACCTCTCCCGACCTGTACATCTGGGGATATACACCTTTCACCATCAAACGATTCTCGCTCCCAAGCGGAAATGCCCCCCACATTCATACGGGACTATCGGTTGCCCCGCTACGAATCGTTCAACCAGATGCACATCCTACATGACTCTATCCTGGTCTACAGCGCGATACCCGGCGAATTTGCCCTGAAAAAGATAAGTCTGAACCAAGGGGAAGAGACCGGACGGATCGGGCTGGAGACAGAGGAGCACGGCGAAAGCTTCTTCTACGAGAGCCGTGGCATTCTGGCAGCCAACGGCCGGTACATCGTCTACGCCTATTGCCTGAAAAAGCAGATCGACATCTATGACGCTTCCACCCTGCGGCTGCACGTCAGGCTGAAGGACAGCAACGCCAAGACCCTGATCCGTCCGGGAGACTTTGAAAACACGCGGTATTACTATGCCCACGTGATAGCGGGACAGGAGTATATCTACGCTCTTTGCAATGACCTGAAAGACGGCTACGCCTTGGAAGTGTTTGACTATGAAGGCCGGTCCGTGGCACGCTACACGTTTGACATTGCCCCTTCCCTGTTTGACATTGACGAAAAACAGGGCATCATTTACGGTTACAACGATGAGCTTGAAGATTTCTTCCTGACCTATCCGATCCATACCAGCCCATGACACCTTTCCTTAGCATTCCACAAAGAGCTCACGGACTATAGATGTCTCTACCCAAGGGGCAACCGCATCAAAATTCCAACGCCTTTCCAGGCATTTGGCGAATCGGCTGTGTCTGGTTACAATCTGACACTTTGCATTTCTACCCGCCTCAGAATCGCCTGTTCCCATCCGGATGACCGGATCGCTTCAAAAAATGGAATGAAAATCAGCAACCGTCTGTCTTGCAGTGATATAGCTAAATCCTTACATCTCAAAGAGCGTTTCCACCCCGCCTTTCCCTGCCGTCAAAGGCCGCAAAAACACCCGCCTTTTCCACCACACGCATGCGGCGGTCTCACCGCACGCGCATCGTCCACGCGCCGCACGCATAAGCCAGAGCTGCCGCACGCATGTCCCGGCATCGTTTCCATGCGTCATCCGCCCTCTTGTGACACGTAAATCACCCTCCCGATGCGGCTCATTCCGCATCTTTATACAGAATTTGTATAGTCAACGCTTCTGTTTGCACGGTTTTGAAAATGTATGCTGTAAGCGAATGCAGGACTTCCGCATCTTTATGTCAGCAAAACAAGGATTCCGCCGACAGTCGACCTGTCACAAATGGCCTGTACACATCGGGTCAGAAAAAGCGGCGGACGCTTTCTGATGGCGGCTTATCCCGGTTTCACGCTCTGTTCTGATACGGCTGCCCTATTATTATAAAAAGAGGTATAGTCCGTCTCCACCACAACCTCTGCGACATCTCCCCCATCACTTGCAATGTCTTCGTAACAGACATGTAAGACGAACGTGAAAATGCCGTAGCGTTCCTGTAACACAGAAGCCTCATCTTTGCACCGAAATTAAGACGCATAAAAAAGATGAGTACAAAATTAGACCTTGGAAGAATACTCTTCATCTTGTTGTTCCTGACGCTTTCTGCCATGACAGCCATGGCGGGCACAATCAAAGGAACCGTGACCGACAAACAAACCAAAGATCCTCTGACGGGCGCTACCATCCAGATCTCTGGAACCTCTCAAGGCGCAATAGCTGACATTGACGGAAACTATACGCTGACCGTAGCCAACGGAACATACACGCTGGAAATACGTTACGTGGGCTATAAAGATGTGCGCCTGACGGATATCGTGGTGGGCGACAGTCCTGTCACACTGAACATCGAAATGGAAACGGACACACAGACCTTAGGGGAAGTGTCCATCACCGCCCGCAAAAACCTGGAAGGCGAACGCGCCCTACAGATGGAGCGCCAGAAGGCGACCCTTGCCATCGAGAACCTGGGAGCGAAGGAAATGAGCCTGAAAGGCATCGGCAACGTGCAGGAAGGCGTGAAGCAAATCACCGGCATCTCCATCGCGGACGCCGGCCAGCTGATCGTGCGCGGACTGGGCGACCGGTACAGCACAACAACCCTGAACGGACTGCCCATCGCCTCGCCCAACCCCGACAACAAGCTGGTGCCACTGGACCTCTTCCCCTCCAGCACCGTGCAGAACATCACCGTAAGCAAGGTGTATGACGCAGCCGTATTCGCAGACTACAGCGGCGCGCACATCGACATCAGCACCAAGGAGAACATGTCCCAAGACTTCTTCAACATCAGCTTCAACGCAGGCGGACACTTCAACGCCCTCGGCAAAGACTTCTACCAGATGGACAGGGGATCGCTCTTCAAAAACCCTTCCCTGGACGAGAATGTCTATAACATGAGCCTGATGGACTTTGACGAATATGTGACGCAACACAACATTTTCAATACCACCTTTGAAGTGGACAGGAAGACCGCCCTTCCAGACTTCAGCGGCAACATCGGGCTGGGGAAAGACTTCGGCATCGGCAATCAGACGCTCAGCCTGCTGACCGCGTTCAGCATCAGCAATGAATCGCGGATCATGAAAGACGCCTACTACAAGATCCTGGAGGCAAGCGGCACCATACAGGACGATTTCGGCTATGACGAATATACCAGCGCGCTGAACATGGCCGGACTGGCGTCGCTGAGCCTGACCCTGCGCGAACGCGACCGGGTGGGTTACACGTTCTTTTATGCCCGCAACGTGGAAGACTCCTACCAGCGCCGCGAGGGTGTGGACGCTGAAGACCACGAGCTGATCGGCAGCAACGACATCACGCACATCTACACCCTGCAAAACCACCAGGTGAACGGCCTGCACTATTTCGGCAAGCGCTGGGAACTGACGTGGGGAGGCTCTTACGGAAAAACCAGCAGCTCGGAGCCTGACCGCCGCCAGGTGATGTACCAGAAAAACAGCGACGGCTCGCTCAGCCTCTTCAAACTGAACCGCCAGGAGACCATGCGCTACTTCGGCGACCTGAACGAAGACGAATGGGTGGGGAATGTCGCCCTGAAATATGACTGGAAGGAAAACAACTTCGTCAAAATGGGCTTCAGCTACAAGGACAAGAACCGTGACTACATGGGCACCCGCTTCTACTACAACCTGAACAGGCTGAATCCGGAAATCGAGAACATCTACCATACCGACGGCTTCCTGAACCAGGAAAACGTAGCCAACGGAAGCATCCAGATCGACCGCAAGATGCAGTCGCACGACACCTACCGCGCCGGCACGGAAATCTATGCCGCCTACGCAACCACCGACTTCTATCCGCTGGACAACCTGCTGGTGAACGTAGGTCTGCGCTACGAGATGAGCAAACAGTGGGTGGAGTATGCCATCGAAGGCGAGGCAAAATACAACCGCCGCCGCGACCTGGACAAACATGACCTCTTCCCCACCGTGAACCTGAAATACAGCATCAACGACTCCAACGCCTTACGCTTCGCCGTGTCGCGCACCGTCACCCGCCCTTCGTTCATCGAAATGGCCCCGTTCCTTTATCAGGAATCCTACGGCGCGGCACAGATCCGTGGTAACGGAGATCTGCAGAACGGCTACAACTACAACCTCGACGTGCGTTACGAACGCTTCGCCAAAAACGGCGACATGTTCTCCCTCACCGGCTATTACAAACATCTGGACAGCCCCATCGAGCGCATACAAGCCCTGCAAGGCGGATCGACTTACCACTCGTTCCAGAACGCCGACCAAGGCATGGCCGCCGGCATCGAAGTGGAGATGCGTAAACAGATCGTGAAAGACTTCCGTATAGGAGCCAACATGTCCTACATGTACACCAACGTGAAATTGCCTGAAGGCGGCGCCTACACCAACAAGGAACGCTCCCTGCAAGGCGCGTCGCCCATCCTGCTGAATGCCGACCTGACCTACTCTCCCCGCTTCGGCGAAGAAAGACAGCTCAACCTGGCGTTGCTCTACAACCTGCAGGGCCGCCGCATCCATGCCGTAGGCGTGTCCAACCTGGGCGACATCAAGGAACAGACCCGCCACACCATGAACTTCAACGCAAGCTATGCCTTCAACAGTCGTTTCAGCCTGAAACTGCAGGTACACGACCTGCTGAACCGTGCCATCATCTTCAAGCAAGACGTGCCAGAGACCGGCGAAGTCGTAGAAGTGGAACGCTACAAGGATGGAAGCAGCTTCCAGATAGGATTCACATGGCAGCTCTGAACGCCCCATAAGATAAAACACTAATCAGTAACTATAAATTTTATTAACCATAACTTTCAAAATTATGAGATCATTGAACAGAAATTTCTTTTCATTGGCCTTGATGGCCGGAGTAACGCTCTTCGCCGCTTCCTGCAGCGACGACGAAGAAACCGCAGGCGGCGATAACGGAGGAGGCTCCGAGACCGTCCTGAGCGGATCTGTCACAGACGACGTGACCCTGAAAAGCGGAACGACGTATCAGCTGAACGGCGCTTACACAGTGGAAGAAGGCGCTACCCTGAATATCGAGCCGGGAGTGACCATCATCGCGCAATACGACGATCAAGTGGACTACATCCTCATCAAGCAAGGCGCCAAGATCAACGCCAGAGGTACAGCCAGCCAGCCCATTGTCATGACCGCCCAACGTGAAGAGCCGGGCGCATGGGGCGGCATCCACATCTGCGGACGCGCCCACACCAACGCGGAAGGCGGCAAAGGAAACTCTGAGATAGGCAACGCCACGTATGGAGGCAACGATGACAGTGACAACTCCGGCGTGCTGCAATATGTGCGTGTGGAATATACGGGCTATGCCTTCGACGAAGACCACGAAGCCAACGGCATCACCTTCTATGGCGTAGGCAACGGCACAACCGTAGACCACTGCCAGGCTTACATGGGCTCTGACGACGGTTTCGAGTTCTTCGGCGGCGCGGTAAACGTCAGCAACATGGTCGCCACCAACTGTAGCGACGACTCTTTCGACTGGACAGAAGGCTGGAACGGCACGGCCAGCGACCTGATCGCCGTACAGGAAAGCTATGATGTCCTGAGCTACGCCTGCGACTGCCTCATCGAAGCAGACAACAACGAGAACAACTTCAACGCGACTCCGGTCTCTCACCCCACACTGAACAACCTGCTCCTCATCGGCAGCGACTATGAAGATCAAGTGAAGGGCATCCACCTGCGCCGGGGCACACAAGTCACAATGAACAACGTACAGGTTTACAACAAGGCTGACGCTATCTACGTGGAAAGCGAGCAGACTGAAAACGCGCTGAAAGACGGCACTTCGGCCATGAAGGAAGTAAAGATCAGCGGTGCGCTGGCCTGCAAAGAAGGCATCTACACCAACGATGACTTCCTGGCAGACGGCAACCTGACCAACCAAAGCAATCCGTATGCTGACTACAACGCCATCGCCGCAGCCTACTCTTGGATCAACGGATGGACCAAGGCTTGGGGCAACAGCAGCGAAGTGACCGAGAACATCGTGCCGGACGGAAGCGAACTGAACGGCGAACTCTCTGAAGACATCACCCTGGGAGCAGGCAACACCTATTATCTCAGCGGCGCATACGTTGTCAACGCCGGCGCTACCCTGAACATCCAGGAAGGCGTGACACTGATTGCCAAACATGATGACATTGTAGACTACATCCTCGTTAAACAAGGCGCTAAGATCAACGCTGTCGGTACAGCTGACCAGCCCATCGTCATGACTTCTGAGAACAAGGAAGAGGGATCTTGGGGCGGCATCCACATCTGCGGATATGCCCACACCAATGCGGAAGGCGCGACAGGCTTCTCTGAAATCGGCAACGCTCCCTACGGCGGCGACAACGACGCTGACAACTCAGGCACGCTGCAATACATCCGCCTGGAATACACCGGCTATGCTTTCGATGAAGAGCACGAGGCCAACGGCATCTCTTTCTACGGAGTGGGCAACGGCACAACCGTAGACCACTGCCAGGCTTACATGGGCTCTGACGACGGCTTCGAGTTCTTCGGCGGCGCGGTGAACGTAAGCGAAATGGTGGTGACCAACTGCAGCGATGACTCCTTCGACTGGACAGAAGGCTGGAACGGCGAAGGCACAAACCTGCTGGCATTCCAAGCATCGGAAGAGAGCCTGGGCTACAGATGTGACTGCCTCATCGAAGCAGACAACAACGGCAACGACAACAACGCCACTCCCGTTTCCCACCCCATCCTGTCCAACCTCCTGCTCGTAGGCAACAGCCAGGATGAGACTCGCGGCATCCGCCTGCGCGAAGGCACGGAAGTGGAGATTGACGGCGCCATCGTCTGCGGCAAGCCCATGGCTATCACCGTAGAGACTGCCAACACAGAGAACGCGCTGAAGAACGGCATCTCCAAACTGCTGAACATCCAGTCCGGCACCGAGTTGAGCAGCAAGGAAGGCATCTACACCAACGCCGACTTCGTAGCGGCCGGCAACGTGGTAGATCCCACCCTGAGCTATACGTGGGCTGAGGCCGTTGAAGCTTGCGACTGGATCGAAGGCAACTGGGTAAGGGAATAAGAAGAGCGATGAGCTAGCTCTCCCGTCAACTAAATCACTTAAAAAAACACAGGATGTGTCAACTCTATGTTGGCACATCCTTTTTGGTTTCATTCTTTTTCCATTGCGCGATGTCCCATCCCGAAGGCGCCTGGTAGACCCGCAAGCCAAATTCCGGAATGATGGCCAGCACGTGGTCAAACACGTCCGACTGTATCCCTTCGTAGGGCACCCATTCCTTGACGCGCGAGAAGAAGTAAATCTCCAGGGGAATGCCGTGCTCGGTAGGCTGCAGCTGGCGCACCATGCAATGCAGGTCTTGATTGGTCACGGGAAGGCTGCGCAAATAGGCCACCAGATAGGCTCTCAACACTCCCAGATTGGTCAGATGCCGCCCGTCTGCCAGCCCGCCCAGGTCTGCGTTTCCTGTCCCATGCTCTTCATTATAGGCAGCAGTCTCTTGCTCCATGCGGTCTAAATAGTCCTTCAGCAGCCCGATCTTGCGGAAACGTTCCAGCATTTCCGGCGTGCAGAACCTCACGGTGTTCATATCGATGTTGACGCTGCGCTTGATCCGCCTGCCCCCGCTCTCGCGCATGGCGTTCCAGTTCTGAAACGAGTCGCCCACCAAGGCGTATGGCGGAACGGTGGAGATGGTGTTGTCCCAGTTGCGCACTTTCACGGTGGCCAGCGTCACCTCGATCACAATGCCGTCCACATCGTTTTTAGGCATCTTGATCCAGTCGCCCACTTTCAGCATGTTGTTGGCCGAAAGCTGCACCCCGCTCACAAAGCCGATGATACTGTCCTTAAACACCAGCATCGCCACCGCCGACAACGCGCTCAGTCCGGCCAGCAGCGAAAGGGGATCTTTGTCGATCAGCACACTGATGATAATAATCACCCCCACACACCACAGCACCACCTGGACAGTCTGCAGCAGCCCTTTCAAAGGCCGGTTCTTAAAACGCTCCATCTCGCTGTACACACTGTACACCGCATTCAAAAACGCCTGGGAGAACCACAGGAGTGAAAGAATGATCAGCACCTGACAAATCCGCTGTATCAGCGAGACCGTCACCTTGTCCACATCGGCAAAGGCTATCGGCACGAACAGATAAATCGTGAGCGGCACGACCATGTGGCTAAGACGGACCATCACCCGATGGTCAAACACGACATCATCCCACGTGGCTTTGGTCTTCTTCACCAGTTTGGCCACAGCCTTCAGCACCACCCGTCGGCAAATCAAGTCAGCCGTGAAAGCGATCAGCACCAAAAGGGCAAAAGCCACAAAATGATCCATCGCATCGGCCGTGTCGGGCGCAATGCCCATCGAAATCAGAAGCTTTCTTAAACTATTCAGTATTTCCACTTTTATCAATGATTAAGGGTTCTTTAGTTTATGGTTCTTTAGTTTATGAGTTTTTAGTTGGCGGCCAAATGCCAGTCAATCGCTTATCACTAAGCACTAATCACTCATTCAGGAATCTCCGGATGTCATCTCTCACCCATTGATACAGATAGAGATCCTTGTAATTGTTGTTCTTCTTCAGCATCAGCTGCACGGCAGCCTGACTGTTCTCATATCCTGTCAGCTCGTTCCGGAACTGTTCGTTGTGCTCGGCCAGGCGTTTGATCTCCTGTTCACGCTCCCTGCGCAGCTGAGTGCAGATCGGTGCCAGCAGTTTCATCACCACACCGTCCATGATGTGATGTCCCTGGATGTACAGATAGGTCGTGTCAGGAGTCAGCCCCAATTGCGTCAGCTCCTCCCCCAACGCCTTCACCGGCTCTACGTATTGCGGGAAATCCTTTTGCAGCTCGTCCAGCTTCTCCGCCACCCCTTCCTCCATCTGTTCCAAGCAGCGGTAGGGATGCTTAAGGCTCACTTCCTGCAGGCGCACGCAAGCGTTGAAGTCATACATGGGAAAAGAATAAGTGTCATGCTGCCTGTAGAACCAGACGTTCCACAAGAACAACGGATAAGCCACCCGCGAATAACGCCTCATAAACTCCGGGAAGTCCACCAGATGGCGGTCGTTCAGCGTGGCCTGCACACAGACCTCATGCAGGCTCTCGGCATAGCAATGGAAATTCTCGATGGCATAGCCATACGTCTGGAATATATAAGGATTGCGGTTGATCTTGCGCGACAACGATGTGCGCCCCTGCAGCAGGAAATCATAATCGCTGTCCACACAGGCTATCAGGCTTTGCCCCAGTCCGTCTGTGTTCAAAGCGTTCATCAGCACAGATTTCTTGCCTTTGGCCAAAGAGGTGGATGAGGGGAGCATCACCTGAAAATACCGTTCTTCGTTTTCAAACTCAGCCAGCAATGTGCGCCAGAAAGCCACGTCGTCATAACTTTCCACATATGCCACAATCCGCCTCCGCTTCTTGCGGGGAGACAGTTTCCGGGCAGCATCCAGATAGGCCGATGTCAGATTGTGTTTCAGAGAGAGTGCCATGGTCGTGAAGAGTGGATAGTGGTTAGCCGATCATGATTCTTTAGCCGCTTTCGGGTAAGGCGTGGCGATGTCGCTCACTTCGGTCACGGCATCCATCCACCCTTCCATAATGACAGCAGGCGAATGAGTGGTCAGGATTAATTGCAAGTCGGGGTTCAGGGCACGGATCATGCCGATCAGCTTCTGCTGCCACTCGATGTGGAGGGAGGCTTCCGGCTCGTCCATAAACAAGACACTGTGTGTCCCTTCGCGCACCAATGCCGTCAGCAGGATCACCAGCATCTGCTTCTCGCCGGAAGAAAGCTTATAAGGCGAGAGCTTTTCCTCGTCTTGGATGAAGACGATGTCGTTGCTCTTGCGGTCTATCCTCTTGCGCGTATATCCGAACAGCCCGTCTATCAGGTCCTGAAACTTCCGCTTGGGAGCGGAAAGAGCAGGGGCTTTTTCCCGTTCCTCCGCCTGACCGCTGCTCAGCAGCTCTATCATGCGGTTGCCCACGTCCACCTGATAGTCTAAATAACGGCGTTGGAGCAGGTACAGCTGCCAGTCCAATTCAGTCTTCACATCCGGATCGGCCATTCGGATGGTGGAATCGCCCAGCAGGAGCGGACGGTCATAACTGCGGATCAGGTCATAGGGTATGAACGTGGCTTCCGGGTTGTCAAACTCGATGCGCACATCTTTCATCTCATCCTTTTTCATTTCTCCGGACACTTGTTCCAAGTAGCCCACAGAACGGTTCAGAATGGTGGTTTTCCCCACTCCGTTGATGCCAGAGAGGATGTTGACATCCGGCCTCAGGTTCCAAGCTATGTCGTAACGGTCCCATAGCCCGTGTATCTCAATGCGTTTGATATAAGTTGCGGGAATCATTTCGCTCAGTCTGTTTAATGGTTAATGGTTCGTAAGTGATCAGCGATGGCGGCTTATCCGTCATCAATCCTCCGGCATCGCTTCTTACTAACAGCAAATATAAGGCAAATCGGAAGTCCAAACAAGATTTTCCGGCACAAAGATGAAGCTTTTGAATGATAATTCAGAAAAGTGCCTTATTTTTGCAGCGCAAAGTATCACCGCCCATGCTGAACCATCACAAGAAACTGAAAATATACTACTCCATCAGCGAAGTCGCCCGGATGTTTGATGTCAACGAATCCCTGCTCCGTTTTTGGGAAAAAGAGTTTCCGCAGCTCAATCCCAAGAAAGCAGGCCGAGGCGTACGCCAATACCGGCAGGAAGACATCGAAGTGGTCAAGCTGATCCACCACTTAGTGAAAGAGCGCGGCATGACCCTTACCGGCGCGCGCCAGCGCCTGAAAGACAACAGAGGCGGCACCTTGCGCAACTTTGAGATTGTGGACCGCCTTCGCGCCATCCGCGAAGAGCTGGTGGCCATGCGCGATGCGCTCAATGCCTTTACCTACGATGATGTAGAGACATTGAGGCAAAACATCGCCACCGCCAGAGAAGAAGAGGGAGGCACAGACCAGTGAGCGCCTCAATCCTCCATGCGGATCACTTCTTTTAGGTTCTGTATCTGTTTCAGGTTGTTGCAGATGACGCGCACGTCATCCACATCATGCACATAAAGCTGTATTTTCCCCTCAAAGATGCCGTCCGTAGCACGGATGTTCAGTGCGCGGATGTTGACATTCAGCTGCCGCGAGATGACTTGAGTCACTTCGTTGAGCACCCCCACTCCGTCAATGCCGCGCACATAGATGCCCACCGGGAAAGAAAGTTCCTTGTGCGTGTCCCATTCGGTGGCTATGATGCGGTTGCCATAGCTGCTCTTCAGCCTCGCCGCCACCGGACACTGCCGCTTGTGGATGACAATGCGGCCCTGTTCGTCCGCATATCCCAGCACGTCATCTCCCGGAATGGGGTGACAACAGTCAGCCATGACATACTTCGTCTGAATGTCCTCTTCCGTCAGCTTCAAGATTTCCCTGGTATTAATCTTTTTCTCTTGCGGCTCTTTAGGCTCAGTCTGCGCCGTCTCCTTCTCCTTGCTGTCCTTGCCGTCTTTGTTCCCGAAAGAGAAGGAAAGCAGTTTTTTCCAGCCTTTGCCCTGCTTCTGCTTGAGCGCGTTCCTGTCGGCATCGCCCAATACCGTCTTTCCGCTCCCGACAGCAGCCATCAGCTCGTCCGGCGTATGGAAATTGTGGAAACGGGTCAGCCTGTCAATGACCGACTCGTTGAAAGGGATGCCTTCTTTGGCCAGGAACTCTGCCAGCATGGTCTCCCCCGCCTTCTGATAGCCCTTCGTCTCCTTGCGCAGGAGGGAAGCGATCTTGGCGCGTGCCGTAGTGGCAAAATTCAGCCACTCCGCGCTCACATGCTGTGACTTCGAGGTCAGTATCTCCACTTGGTCTCCGCTCTTCAGCCTGTAGCTCAGTGGCACCAGCTTGTGGTTCACCTTAGCGCCTATGCAGTGGCAGCCTATGTCAGTATGGAGCGAGAAGGCAAAATCCAGCGCTGTAGCGTCCTGTGGCATGGTCTTCAGCTCCCCTTTGGGCGTGAACACGAATATTTCCGAGGCAAACAGTCCCAACTTGATGTTGTCCAGAAAGTCGATGGCATCCGGCTGCGGATCCTCCAGTATCTCTTTGATGGTCTTGAGCCACTTCGCCAGCTCCCCTTCGTCCTCGCTGCCGCCACCCTCCTTGTATTTCCAGTGGGCCGCCAGCCCCTGTTCGGCAATGTCGTCCATGCGCTCGCTTCTGATCTGCACCTCTATCCACTGTCCGTTGTTTGCCATCAGGGTCACGTGCAAAGCCTGATAGCCGTTGGCTTTCGGATGGCTCACCCAGTCGCGCAAGCGGTCGGGATGGGGCTTGTAGATCTTCGAGATGGCCACATAGATGTCAAAACAGTCGTTCAGCTCCTCATTCATATCACGCGGCTCAAAGACGATGCGCACAGCCAAGATGTCATAGATCTCCTCAAAGGGAACGTGCTTGGTCTGCATCTTGTTCCAGATGGAGTAGATGGACTTCACGCGCGCCAGTATGCGGTATTTCAGTCCCATCTTGTCCAGCTGTTCCCTGATGGGTGCCGTAAACTCGCGGAAGACTTTGTCTCTCTCTGCGGCGGTCGCCTCCAGCTTCTCTTCTATTTCGCGATACTCCTCAGGATGCTCATACTTGAAGCTGAGGTTTTCCAGCTCTGTCTTGATCTTGTTCAAGCCCAGCCGGTTGGCCAATGGCGCGTAGATATAGAGCGTCTCTCCGGCAATCTTATATTGCTTGTTGGGCAGCATAGAGCCGAGCGTGCGCATGTTGTGCAGGCGGTCGGCTATCTTGATGAGAATGACCCGGATGTCATCGGACATCGTGAGCAGCAGTTTCTTGAAGTTCTCAGCCTGCGCAGAGGCGCGGTCGCCGAAGATGCCTCCCGATATTTTGGTCAGCCCGTCCACAATCTGTGCGATCTTCGGGCCGAAAATGTTTTCAATGTCTTCCACCGTATAGTCCGTGTCTTCCACCACATCGTGCAGCAAGGCCGCGCAGATGGAAGTAGAGCCCAGTCCGATCTCGTTACACACAATCTCGGCCACGGCAATGGGATGCATGATGTAGGGCTCTCCCGAACGCCGCTTGATGCCCTTGTGCGCCTGATTCGCAAAATTGAACGCTTTCGTTATGATTTCCACCCGTTTCCGATGGCGGGTGGCCAGATAGTCGTCCAGCAGTTTCTGAAAGGCCAGGTCGATCATCTCTTCCTCGGCCTTTTCTTTCTCTTTGAGGCTTACATTCTCTTCCATATCCTAAATTCTTTAACGTATCACACCTGCAAAAATAAGCATTTTTCAAGGTCCGACAAGCGGAAGGGCAATCTTTCTGATAAAAACTCCTCGTTTTGCCGGACTTCCGGCTGATCAACGGTAGATCCTCAAGCGTTTGCCAGCCGAGATGCGGGTGCCTCGCAGGCCGTTCCAGCGCTGCAGCTGCCTGACGGTCACCCCGTAGCGGCGCGCGATGGCAGAGAGCGTCTCTCCACGCCGGATGCGGTGGTAGACGGCATCGCCTTTGCCCGCTGACGAGCGGCCGCTTTTGCTTTTTGAAGCGATCAGACGGCGGTTCTTGAAAAACTCGTTTTGCCGGTAAGCGTAAATGGTGTCCTGATTGTCTATAAAGGAGCTGATGCCCGCCAGCGGAAGGCGCAAGGTCTGCGGCTTGGCATCACCGGGAATGATGTTCCGTTTATACTGCGGATTCAGGCTCTTGATCTGATCCATGTCTATGCCGCAAATGTCGGCTATCTGCTGGAAATGGCAGTTCCGGCTCACCAGCACGGTGTCTGTCGCCGCCGGGATGTCGGTCTCCATGGGGCAGATGTTGTGTTTGCAATAATAGGTCATCACGTAGTTGGCGGCGATGAAGGCAGGCACATACCCTCGCGTCTCACGCGGCAGGTAGTTGTAGATCTCCCAATAGTCGGTCTTGCCGCCCGAGCGGCGGATGGCCTTGTTGACGTTTCCGGGGCCGCAGTTATAGGCTGCAATCACCAGGTTCCAGTCTTTGTAGATGTCATACATGTCCCTCAGGTAACGCGCGGCGGCCCAAGTGGATTTGATGGGATCCCGCCGTTCGTCCACCAGGCTGTTGCTCTCCAAGCCATAGAGCTTTCCGGTGGAAATGATGAACTGCCACAGGCCGGCCGCACCCGCCCGGGACACCGCCGATGGATTGAGCGCAGACTCTATGATGGGGAGATATTTCAGCTCAAGCGGCAAATCATAAGCGTCCAAGGCTTCCTCAAAGATGGGCATGTAAAAGTTGCAGGCGCTCAGCATGAACGAGACCTGTCCGCGCAGCTTCCCTGTGTACTGGTCGATAAACTTGCGCACAATCTCGTTGTAGGGCATCTCCATCACGGTCGGCATGCGCGAAAGGCGGTCTATGTAAACCGAATCGCTAAACTGTGGATTGACCGTGGAAGTGCTGCAGTCCTTGCCAAGGTCGATGTAGTTTCTGGCTTTCCAGTCGCTCAGCAGGCTGTCGAGAGGATAAGTCATGCTGGCTGGAAGCTCAATGCTCTCATGCCTTTCCTCTCCGTCTTTGTGAATCAGCACATCAACGCTTTCTTGGGCATAAGCCACTGGAGCGGACAGGCACAAGAACGCCCACGATGAGCGGATCAGGATCTGCCGCAAGCGTGTAGTTGTCTTTATCATGGTTCTGTCTTGTTTTTATGATCTAATATATAGTAGTAAGTATCTCTCATTCATTTCCCTACCCGGTCCGCCTCAGAAGCTGAGGCTGCACTGCACCCCCACCGACTTGCCGGAGGAGGAAGTGCCATACGTCTGGGAATCAAACATGGCAGGCTCCAGACGCATGCTCAGGTCGGGAGTCAAGTCAAAATTGGACAGTTCGGCATCCACGTAGGCATCCACCACCGAGAGCAGATAAACGCCAATAAACGCAATGACACTCAAATCGCGGTAACGCCGGTAGCTGTCCTTCCGGCGTCTCAAGGTCTCGGTGAGCTGGGTGGTCGACACCCGGTCCAGATAGCCGGGCGGAAGCAGATCCTGGATGCTGCTCGAATCCCAGTTGCCGTTCACAGCCTCCCGATAGGCGTTGGAATAGTCCCGGTACATCTTCCCGTTCCACGTCAGAGCGTATGCGCAACCGGCAAAACCGCCATAGTAGATAGGCAGCTTCCAGTATTTCCGGTTATAAATCTGCCCGGCGCCAGGGATCACCAGCGCCAGCCATGTTGCCTTGGTGGGATTGGGCACCCATCGTTTGGGCCGCATGGCCTGCTGCAGGCTGTCTGTGGGCACGGGCTGTTCGGACGGTTGGGGGCCGGAAGTCATTTCCAGCATCTTCCGCCTGTTCTCGGCAGCGATGCTGTCGGCCACCGCCAGCGAGTCCCGCCGGCCGGCCGCCTCTTCCGTCAGAGACTTTTCCACCACAGCCGTATCCGGCTGCAAGCCCCTTCCCGCAGCGATGGAGTCCCTTGCGACAACCAGCCGCCCCCTTTTCATAGCCGCGCGCGGACGGTCCTGCGCATAAATGGCAATCCCCGCCGCCTGTATGAAACACAGCAGCAGGGTCACCAGCCAGAGATATGTATTCCTTCTTTTCGTCATTTATTTCTCAATGCGTCAAGTATACCGATGATACGTTCCAAATCTTCTTCATTATTAAACGGAATGCTGATCCGCCCCTTTCCTTTGTCCGAACAGGTCAGCTGCACCTTCGCTTGGAAAAATCCGGAAAGCTGCTGTTTCAGCATGCCGTACTCTTCGGGCATCTTGGCACGCTTGGGGGTGATCTTCCGTCCGCCGCTCTTCACCGCCTCCCCTTCGCTGAGCGACTTGACGATTTCCTCCACCTTCCTCACCGAATAGCCGTGCTCCACCGTCTCCTCATAGACCTTCACCTGCAGCTTAGGATCGTCCAGCGTCACCAAGGCCCGCGCATGTCCCATGTCTATCTGCTTGTTCTGCAGCCCCATCTGGATGGGAGCCGGCAGCTTCAGCAGGCGCAGATAGTTGGCGATGGTGGTGCGCTTCTTCCCCACCCGCTCGCTCAGCCTCTCCTGTGTCAGCCCGTATTGGTCCAGCAGGTGCTGATAGGTCAGGGCGATCTCCAGGGAGTTCAGGTCTTCCCGCTGGATGTTCTCGATGAGCGCCATCTCCAGCATGTTCTCGTCATCGGCCGTGCGGATATAGGCCGGAATGGTGGAGAGCCCCGCCAACTGTGCGGCACGGAAACGCCGCTCGCCGGCGATGATCTGATACTCGTCATCGGACAACTGGCGCAGCGTGATGGGCTGGATGATGCCTATTTCCGCTATCGAGTCGGCAAGTTCCTGCAGAGCCGTCTGGTCAAACTCCCGGCGCGGCTGGTTGGGATTGACCACAATCTTCGAGAGTTCAATCTCGTTGATGGAGGAAGACCCTTCCGTCTGTATCTCGTCCATCGAAAGCAGGGCGTCAAGCCCCCGTCCTAATGCATTTCTTCTTTGTGCCATCTGTTTCCTTTTTGTTTAACGTGTTCACCTTCCCTCCTCTTGCGTGTTTCTGCCGATCAGCTCCCTGGCCAGTGCCAGGTGGTTCTTGGCTCCCGTGGAGTCCGCGTCATACAAGATAGTGGGAAGGCCGTAACTGGGCGCTTCGCTCAACTTCACATTCCGCTGGATCACCGTGTTGAACACCAGCTCCTGGAAGTGCCGCTTCACCTCGTCATAAATCTGGTTGGCCTGCCGCAGGCGCGAGTCATACATGGTCAGCAGGAAGCCTTCGATCTCCAATGCGGGATTCAGCTTCGACTTGATGATCTTGATGGTATTCAGCAGCTTGCTGATGCCTTCCAGCGCAAAATACTCCGCCTGCACCGGAATGATGACCGAGTCGGCAGCCGTCAAGGCATTGACCGTGATCAGCCCTAATGAAGGCGAACAATCAATCAAAATATAGTCAAACTCTTCCTTCAGCGGTGTCAACACCTCTTTCAGTATCCTTTCGCGGTTCCTCAGGTTGAGCATCTCAATTTCCGCACCAACCAGGTTGATGTGGGAGGGAATCACTTTCAGCGTATCGATCTCCGTGTCATGTATGGCTGCGCGCACATCGGCACGATCAATGATACACTCATAAATCGTATATTCAGCCTGCTTGATGTCTATGCCCAGTCCCGAAGAGGCATTGGCCTGAGGATCAGCGTCTACAACAAGCACTTTCTTTTCGAGCGTGGCAAGCGAGGCCGCGAGGTTAATCGTGGTGGTTGTCTTGCCCACACCCCCTTTCTGATTAGCTAAAGCAATTATTTTTCCCATATTCTCATTTTTTATCGGCAGCGAAGTAAGCGATAATTCCGCTTAGCTCCCGACAAAAAAAAGGAAAGAATGCAAAAACGGTTGATAAGTCACCCTTTTTGTTAATAACTTCTCAAGCCGTTTCCCGCTTTTCGCAGCAAATATAGGCAATTATCCTGAAAGGGAACACTTTTTTCATGCCGATTGCAGAAGATTAAGACTATTTTCGGTTTCGTCCGGCATACGCAGGGACATACAGACCATCCTTCAGACGCGGGATGACACTGATTTTTCAAACACCAGATATAACCGGGCATTCGCAGCTGTGAATTATCTATCCGCTGAAATGTTACGCGGCCAACAATGCCTGTTGAAAAGACAGGGCAACCGCATCAAAGACAGCGGGCACACAGGCGCGTTCAGCAAGAAAAAAAAGATCGGGTGGAGAATACAATGTCCGGTCTGCATACATAAAACCGGAAGCGGCGCACGCGTGAAACGGAAGCGGCGCACGCATGAAACGGAAACGGCGCACGCGTGAAACGGAAAAGGCGCACGCATGAAACGGAAACGGCGCACGCGTGAAACGGAAAAGGCGCACGCGTGAAACGGAAACGGCGCACGCATGAGACAGATGGTATCGGTAGCGATCAAGTTGGTTTCAGGATGTGATCAACTTGATTTTAACGTACAATCAACTTGATTTCACGGCCTGATCAACTTGATTTTTAAGAGAATATGCCTTGAAAGTCTCACGCCTTCACTCCGTTTCCATTCCGCTGCATTACAACCCGTTACGGTGAAAGCAAAGCTTAGACCCTTCTTTCACACGCTTTCATCAGGTTTCACCTTAAACACCTTGTCTACAACACGTTCCGATGAAGCATTGCCTCAATAGACTCTTTGTGGCACCCTTCCTTCACCTATCGTGTGAAAGGTCACAATTATTGACACAACAAAAGGCAAACGATCTGTTTTCATCCTAAAATTGACCGATTTGTACACCCTTTTTGACCGATTTGTACACCCTGGACACAATCCTTCAGCCGTACAGATGTCTGCCTCATGGTGACCTCAAACGATTGCCCCTTCCGTCCGTCGGCAGCCAACGCCATCGCCAGCCGCACCTCCGCTTTCCTCCTTTCTACACCCTCAACGGTAGTCGCGCTCCAAGAGGTCATAGCTGATCCTCCTTTCGGAGTTCGGGTCATATTTCACCCCATAGTCAATGCCGGTCGCCTCTTTGATGGTGCGCATCGGAGCAGGGTCATTCAGGCTCTTGACTTCCATTCTCAAAAAGTCCAATCGCTCCGTCTTTTCATATTTCTTCTTCCAATAATTATAAAAAGTGACCGGCGGCACATCCTTTTTCCGGATCCCGACAAGGGTATAATGGTAATGACCGGCGGCATCATAAGCCTCCAAGATCAGACCTGGCAACCCTCCCAATTTCCAAGGCCCGTCGCTAACAGGAAGTTCCAACGTAAACCACGCATTCCAGTTGCGTCCTCTGAAACGAGTGACGGCAAGCTGGCATGTATATCCACAGACCACCTGTGAGGAATCACGCATTTCCCATTCAAATTCAGGCATATCCTCCTGTATGAGATGACAAGAGATTCCGCCCAGACTGGTGTAAGTGTTCATTTTCCCTTTGGGATAATTCTTATAAATATAGTCATTAGTGGTTCTTGCGCCAGGTCTGCGGGAATGATCCCGTGTCCGCACCGCCTCCAAGGTCAATCTGGCGGCTGTTTTCTCTCCTTGGGGATCGTTCCACAGCGAATCGCCATAAAACGTATAACGGCTGAAAAACTCGCTCGCGTTTTTGCCGATCCGCAAGATCATCAAATCTTCAGTCCGATTGGAAGGATTCAAGGTGTCGCGCAACATCCAATGTGCATACTGACATTCCAGCACCGCCGGTTCGATCTCACGGGTTTTCTGCGCATACAAGCCGGAAGCGCATAAAAAGGCTGCTAACAATACAAAAAGTCTCATGGTCAATCTTTTTTTAAAAGTGAAAGTTAATCCGAAGGAAGCGGATAGCCTGAGCCATCCCCTTCCTTTCATAAAGTCACAAGCCCATCATCAATTCATGCAATGGGTTTCATAGGCATACGACCAGGCATCCCATTCTTCTTGGGTCCACCTTCCATTAGAGGTATTCGCCTGAAATTGTATCAGATCGCAATAGTCCTCTTTTGACATGCCGCCTGTAATCAGTGCATTCAGCTGCGTCTTGTCCAGTTCAAAATCCTTAAACTCATTCAGTTTCATGATCAAAAACGATTTTGGTTAATAAATTGATTCATTTCCGACTTTTTTTAAGGCTGAAGTCCGGCAACAGCCACTTGTTTTCGCGAACAACAAATATCTTTTTATCTCTTATATCCACATTCTTCCATTCTTTCAGCGATACTTCTCCCACACATAGCGCAGCGGGCTCAACAGGCGGGCGGTCACACTTCGTTCGTCGGTCAGCACTTGGGCGGTGCCGGCCAGCTCGCCGCCGAAGTGCAAGGACTTGCCGTAGGAAGTGCGCAAGTCTTGCGGCAGGCTGACCGTGACGGTGTACATGCTTTCTTCATCAGCCAGCAGCGAGACCGATTGCACCGTGCCGGTCAGGAAGCCAAACTCCATATAAGGATACCCCGCCACGCTGATGTTGACCCGCTGCCCCGCCTTCACTTTACCTGAACCTTCGACGGGCAACTTTATTTTCCCGATGATGGCTCCCATATCTTTGGCCACCACAGAAAACACCTTGTCGCCGCTGTTCACGTTCTGGTTCTTCTGCCACACATCATTGTAAGACAAAATGCCCGCAGCCGGACTGACAAAAAGGTATGCCAGCTCCCAATCGCTGATGCCGGTTTTCAAATCGTTGAAAGCGGATTGCAAAGCGGTACGCAGCGTATTGGCTTCCCGTGCCTGCTCCATGCGGGTCTGCAGGATGGTCTGTCTCAACTGAGCCTGCCGGATGCGGGCGTTGGAGAGCGAGGTCATCAGCTGCTCCGTGGTCTGCCGCTTGGCCAGCAACGCCTGTTGTGCCTCCTCATATTCTGCCTGAGCTGTCAGTCCGTCTTCATGCAGTTTCTTCTCCCTGCGGTGTATGGTCTCCGCTATCTCCGTCTGTTTGCCGTCCAGCACGATCTGCCGTTCCAAGTGGGTGATGTATCGTCCGTACTCCTCCAGTTCCTGTTCCGTCGCTTTGATCTGACGGTCGTAGAGGTTCAGTTCCAAGTAGTTGCGATAATCTGTCAGGCTTCGCAGGAAAGCGGCATAAGCGGACTGTACGCTGCCCAAAGCCGGCTTGTCGGGAAAGCGCACCTCCTGCACGCAACTGTCCGTCAGACTGAATGCCTGCAGTAGCCTTTTCAGCTTCCGCACGTCAGCGGTGCGTGCCGGATTCTCCAGCACGGCAATCAGGTCGCCCGTATACACCGAATCGCGGTCCTGATGGAACACCTCTTTTATCTTACCGCTTCCCCGCGCCACCATCCATACCGGCGGACGCTCGGTCGTGACAGTCACCGTGGCATCCACCACATCGGGATATTGGAAGAAACATCCGCCGATGAACACCACCGCCAGCACGCCGAAAAACACCGTGATGCCCCAACGCACCAACGCATGGGGCGGACGGGTCAATATCTCCTGCACCTCCTCGCTCCGCAGCTCAATGTCGTTCTCCGGTTCCATCTTCACACCTCCAACTGATTCTTGACCAAACTGTAATACTGCCCTTCCAGTGCGATCAGCTCCTCGTGGGTGCCCACTTCAGCGATGCGCCCATGGTCTATCACCACGATCTTGTCGGCATGACGTACCGTACTCAGCCGGTGGGCCACTACCACTGAGGTACGTCCCCGGAAGAAGGCTTGCAGGTTTTCCATGATGCGCCGCTCGTTGTTGGCATCCAAGGCATTGGTGGCCTCGTCGAAGAAGATGAATGCCGGATTCTTGTACACCGCGCGGGCTATCAGGATGCGTTGCTTCTGTCCTTGGCTCAATCCGTGTCCCTCGCTGCCTATCTTCGTGTCGTAGCGCAAAGGCAGTTCGTTGATGAACGTTTCGATGCATGCCACCTTTGCCGCATGCCTCAGCCGTTCGCGGTCTATCCGCTCCACACCCGGCGCGATGTTGCCCGCAATGGTGTCTGAGAAGATAAAACCGTCTTGCATCACCACCCCGCACCGCTGCCTCCACCGCCGGGGGCTGTACAGCTCCAGCGGACTGCCGCCCACCTTGATCTGTCCCGCCGCAGGCGGATAGAAGCCCAGCAGCAGTTTCACCATCGTGGTCTTTCCGCTGCCGCTCATGCCCACGATGGCGGTCTGTTTGCCCGCCTCTATGTCCAGGTTGATGTGATCAAGCGTAGGTGTTTCCGCCAGAGGGTCGTACTTGAAGCTTACGTCCTCCAGCCGCAGCCCCGCTCCTTGCGGGATCTCCCGCAGCGGTTGCCGGGCGGGATTCTCCTCATCGGACTTGCCGCGCACCTCGCTCAGGCGGTTCATGCTGAGGCGGGCATCCTGCATGTCGCGGGCAAAGGTGATCAGCTCGTTCACCGGACTGTTCAGCTGTCCGATGATGTATTGCACGGACATCATCATGCCCAATGTCATCTCCCCCTGCACCACGAAGCTTGCCACCAGACCCGTGATGAGCACGTTCTTGGTCTGATTGATCAGCACCGCGCCCGAATCTTGGTACTGCCGCAAGGCCAAGCTCTTGATGTTCACCCTGAACAGCCTTACCTGAATGCGTTCCCACTCCCACCGCTTCTGCCGCTCGCAAGCGCTGAGCTTGATTTCCTGCATGCCCGTCACCAGCTGCACCACGCTGCTCTGGTTCGCGCTCTGCTGGGCAAAACGCTTGTGATCCAGTTCCGCCCGTCTCTTCATGAACAGCCACACATAAGCCACATACAACGCACTGCCCGCCAGAAAGATGACAAAAACGATCGGACTGTAAAGCAACAGCACCAGTCCGAACACCACGATGTTGAACGCCGAAAACACCACACTCAGGCTGCTGCCCGTCAGGAAGTCCTGTATGCGGGTATGATCGTTAATGCGCTGCAGGATGTCGCCCGTCATCTTCGTGTCGAAATAGCTCATGGGCAGGCGCATCAGCTTGGCGAGAAAATCCGATATGAGGGAAATGTTCACCCGTGTGCCCAGATGCAGCAAGATCCAGCCACGGATAAACTCCACCGCCGCGCTGCTGAAGGTCAGTGTCAGTTGTGCGACCAGCACCAGCCAGATGAAGCCCATGTCCTGATTGTTGATGCCGAAGTCCACCACGCTCTGTGTCAGGAAAGGCAGCATCAGCTGGATGAGGCTGCCCAACAACAGCCCCAACAGGAGCTGCCCGATCAGTTGCTTGTAAGGCCGCAGATAGGAAAACATGAACAGCAGCCCCCTCCGGTTCCGCTCTCCTTCGTCCCCATCATCTTCTCGCGCATAGAACTCCGGCGTAGGCTCCAGCAGCAAGGCAATGCCCGTATCCACTCCGTCCCGCTTCGCACTAAGCCAGCACCGGCAAAACTCTTCCTTGGTATATTTCAGTTTCTCAGCCCCCGGATCGGCCACCCACACACGCTTGCCGTCCATGCGGTACACCACCACGAAGTGCTGCTGGTTCCAATGCACGATGCAGGGCAACGGGGCTTCCAGTAGCCGCTTGTAGTCTATCTGCACGCACATGCTCCGCAGTCCGATGCGTTCCGCCGCCTCGCTGATGCCCAGCATGGACACCCCTTCGCGCGTCAGGAAACTCTTTTCACGCAGCCCTTCCAACGAATAGCGTTTGCCATACCAGGCGGCCACCATCCGCAGGCAGGTAGGTCCGCAGTCCATCTGGTCGTGCTGGGAGTAATGGGGGAAAGGTTTCATCACAAATCTAATGTTTGAATCGAACAGACAATTCTTCGATTCTTTCCTTTAGCAACACATTTTCGCTGGGAGCCGGCAGGTTCCTGTCCAGAATAATGCCGTCTGAAGCGATCAGCACGTAACGTGGGATCTCATAGGGGTCTTTCTGATAAATCTTCCGTTTGATATCCTCTACTAATTCTTGGGATGCCATCAGATGATAACCTTCCAGATGATACCGAGTGATGCAATTCTTCCAAGCCTTGCTATGCTTGGGAACATCCAACGAAATATACAGGATTTCCATGTCGGGATAAAGCTCCAGTATGCTGTCCACGAATGCTCTGTAAGCAAACTGCTTCCGGCATGGCATGCACCAGCTTGCCCATAAATCAATATAAATGTTTTTCCCGTTAAGTTCCTTGACGTTTTTCAGTTGGATCAGGCTGTCTATGGGTTCATCGATCCAATATATGCCCGTAGAATCTTTCTGCACCGCTCTATATTCACCGAACCGCTTCTCAATGATCGGCAGGTATTCACTATCCGGATAGTTCTCCCTGAAAAAAGGCAGGAACTTATCCAAATCCATTTCGCCCGAATCATATTGCAATTGCGTCAGACAAGTCCTTCCTAACAATACCGGTTGGACGGATTTAGGCGCATACAGATAATCCCCATATAGACCGAAAATAGAGCGGTCATAAGCTTCAGGACAAGCTCCCTTTCCATATGTATATTCCAGATACTTCGAATAATATAGCTTTGAAGGATGTTTCACAATATCAGGGGTAATAGGTATTTTTTGAAATATTTTATCTATTTCATGACGGATTTCCGAGCTGTCCTGACGGTTCTTAGCCAAGAGTGAGTGGAACTGTATAAGGAAATCAGAACAAAGGTACATATAGAGTTCCTCTTTGCTGACGGAAGAGAAAGACGGTGAGACGTTTAATGTATCCATTCCGTTGAATAGATCCACATTCCCCGATTCACGGTTTAGGGATGGCAGAATGTCTTTGATTTCCAATCCCTTTTCTTTATATGAATCAAAGAACTTTTGAACTGTCAAAAAACGTTCCAAAGCTGATTTCCCATAGAAACCATTATATAAATAGCGATGCCCATCGGCATTATCCCCTTGGAAGGCAACTCCCGTAGAGTCAATATGGACGAGAACGGAATCGTTTGGAAACAACAAGAAATTATAATCGAATGAAATCTGCTGAATCCGGCATTTTACATACGCATAGTCAGTGACCGGAAGCTCATATGCAACCGTATCTCCATGGGTCACCAAGATCTTTGTACATATCTGATGATTATACCCCCCATCTAAAGGACCGTACAATTGAACCTCGTAATTCCCTTCAGAGGCAAACGCAAGGCAAGCATGCTGGGAATAGGCACGTAAAGTGCACAAAAAGAAAAGAGCAAATATCAGGGAAAACTTCTTCATAACCATATATCTATTGAAATATTCCATTGAATGAGCGTTGAAAGAGTGGTATGCCAAGATAGATCCTATCTCAGTACCACTCTCATTTGAATTAAAGGATATATCAATCCATCGCCCTAAACTGAACGTGCATCATCTGGCGGGAGTACAGGCCCAACCGGCACCATTACATATGACTTCACCCACATAGTAGTCCAGATCATCATATTCATCGAGACCTTCTACTCTAAACTCATTGGTGCTGCCGCCGCAATGACAGATCTGGGTGCTGCCACCCCGCACTTCGTTCATCTTCTCTTTCGGAAGTTGAAACTTTAAGAATGTTTCTTTCATAACAAATAACTATTACTATTCCAAACTTATTTAACTCCGGATTTTTTAAGGCTGACTCCCAAACAGCCACTTGTTTTCGCAAACAACAAATATCTTCTATGTCAATACATATCTTAAATCCGTTACCTCATACACCTCAGGCACATAACGTCCGTCTACGTACAGGGAAGGCGTGCGGGTCAGTTGATGCCGGTAAGCATACAGTTGTTGCTTTTTCCACCGTTCCACATCTTCTTCTGTAGGTTGCACGGCATCCACAGGCAATTTGCCCGTCTCGAACCAATGCCTTAATGTGTCAAACGCCTTCTCCCATCCTTGCGTGCGGTAAGCGGCAAGCACTGCCTGCGCCACCCGCTGCCCGGTTTTGTCCTGCGGGAACGTCAGCAGGAGCAAGAAAGTCGGGGCGTGTGTCGCCAGCACACTCAGTTGCGGATGAAGGCGGGCACAGTTTTCACACGTGGGATTCGTCACAATCAATATCTCATCCGTTCCCTCCAAACCATTGTGCAGACAAAGGTCCTTTTCCGGCATGTCCCCCAAAACGGGCTGCAATGCCAAAAGGGCTTGAAACGTTTCGGACTGCAACAAACCCGCATAACGGGCTTGCAGTTGACGGTAACCCTGCGAGGCTCTTGTCCAACGCTTCACCGTCAGTCCGACACCGAGCACAATACCCGCTGAAAGGACCAATGACACCCATCCGGAGAAGGAAAAAGACAATGGCATGCCCTCCTGCGCATAAAGCAGATACAACGACAGACTGTTCAGCCACACCGACACGTTCACCGCCATGCAGAGCACACATCCTTTGCGGACTACAAACGCTTGGTAAACAACCGAATAGATGGTGAACACCAAAGCCGATAGGCCGCAACAGACAGTCCATCCGTCCAAACCCAGCGGAAAGTTTCCAAAGGACAACAAAAGCGTAGCGAAATATAGCAGACTAAGTTCGCCCAAGCCAACGCCTGCCAAACGGGATCCCTTAGACCGCAACACCGCATCGCAGTCCACCGTCTGCCCAATGTGGCAGAAACGGTGCAGAAAACGGCTGTCCATCCATTCCTTATAGAGAATGGCGGCGGAGGCAAAAGTGCCCATCCAAAGCGTTATGTCATAGAACCAGAGAGTGTGTTCCGTTTCCCACAACATCATGAGGAGCAGCAGCACACAAGTCGTTGACAAGCTGTGCCGCAACAACCAATCACATCCATTCTTCACCACATACCAAGGGTCTTGCCGGGTGGATTCCGTCACCTCACCGAGCAACACTCCGCCTGTCCATTGCCACAAAAAGCTCTCCCTATTGACGGTCATCCGCTTGCCTTCCGTAAAGACGACAAAACCTTCCCCTTTCCTTTGCTCCACCAGGCAGAACGAATTGTCATCTTGCCTCGTCAGCGCGATAAACGGTGTTTCCACCTGGTCAAGATAGTCCGCAGGAAGCTGGTAAGCGGCGTTCTTCACTCCCAGCGCGTCTAATGCATCACTCAGTCCCCGCATGCTGTCACCCAAGGGATGATCCAGCAAGCGGCGGACAGTGCCACGATCCACCCTCACGGAGAGTAACCGCAGATAGCGATAGAGCAAAGAGACAGTGTCAGTCATGACAATGTGCGGTGATTCCGGTTAGAGTGTAAAATGACCTTGCAGCCATAGTTCGCCCGATACAATATCAATCTGATGCTGTCCCTTGCCGCAAGCACTCAGGTCAATCTCCATGCACCCCATGCCCGTCTGTGAATAGACCACTTCACCGGTAGCCATGCTGGTGACGGTGACAACAGCTCCTTCTGACAACTCGCTCAGGTCTACACTGACTACCTTATTATATAAGGTGGCGTGAGCGGTGGGCTGGAAAAGGGAGAATGTTGTTGGTTCGCAACCCTTCAGAATCTCTAAAGTCAGATAAATAATATCTGATTCGTCATCGTCATTCTCTTGCGCCATAGCACTTGCATTCAAAGCCATTAACGCCGTCATAATTAAAACAATTCGTTTCATATACATAATACTATTGGTTTTCTTTGGCACAAAGTTCTTGTGTTCCTCGCAGAAAAACAAAAAAGTATATGTATAATTTGATGTATAATTTGTACGTTACAAGCCC
>CALUOU010000001.1 GCA_944322335.1 uncultured Bacteroides sp. | reverse complement strand
CGAACCGCCGTTCACACCCGCTGCCGCCCACTGTCACGTCATGCCCATTACAGAGAAAAAAGACACAGGGTGACACAGATGTTGCACAGGCGCATGCAAGACTTTGCATAAACGCATGCAAAGCTTTGCACAAACGTATGCAAGATCTTGCACAAGCGTATGCAAAACGGTTCTAACAGCCAATCCGGACCCGCGAAACCTCAAAGCCGCCTTGTCCTTGCTGGCTTCCGGTCTTTTCTTGGCAGGATTTCCGTGACAGAGCCAAGCTTCCACACACAAAATCTTTCAAATATTTCCAAATGAAAAAGAAATCGCCTACTTTTGCATCCACAATTCTTATAGCCAAACCGGAAGAACAAGGATCTGCCCGCAGGAAGCCAGACAGGCCGCCCCAATGCCGCCGAAAAGACGCGACCGCCATAGCAATAAAAGATGTCTTGAGCGTAAGCTAAACGCATCTCTACATTTCTGCAAACCGATTCCGTTTCACGGTATATGAGACAAGAACACCTAATTTATATATAATACGACCGCAACTATGCAATACAGCCTTTCAGCCCCCCTTTCTCTTGAGGCGGACATCCAGCTGCCAGCCTCGAAGAGCATCAGCAACCGAGCCCTCATCCTCCACGCATTAAGCAAAGGAACGACGTTGCCCGCCAACCTGAGTGACTGCGATGACACCCGCGTGATGATCCGCGCACTCACCCATCCCACTGACACCATCGACATTGGCGCCGCAGGCACAGCGATGCGTTTCCTGACCGCTTATCTCAGCGCGACTCCCGGCTCCCATCTGCTGACAGGGACTGCCCGCATGCGGCAACGCCCCATCCGCATCTTGGCAGATGCCTTGAAATCGTTAGGAGCGTCCATAGACTATGCCGACAACGAAGGCTTCCCTCCCTTGCGCATCGTAGGCAGACCGCTGCAAAGTGTGCCGGTGACTTTAGCCGGAAATGTCAGCTCACAATACATCTCCGCCTTGCTGATGATAGGTCCCATCCTGCCGCAAGGGTTGCAGCTTCAGCTGACGGGAGACATCATCTCCCGCCCTTACATCAACCTGACCCTGCAGCTAATGCGCGACTTTGGCGCACAGGCAGCCTGGACATCTGAAGACAGCATCGCCGTACAGCCTGGCGGTTACCAGGACACTCCTTTTGTGGTGGAAAGTGACTGGAGCGCAGCCTCTTACTGGTATGAGACGCTGGCCTTGTTCGCCTTCAAAGGCCGAGATCGGAATAAAGAGAGAGAATGCGACGGCTCCCGTCCACATGTACTTCTCCATGGACTCTTTCCCCGCAGCAGCCAAGGAGACTGCCGGGGAGCCGAGCTTTTCCGGCGGTTAGGTGTCCAGACGGAATACACCACTGAAGGAGTGCTCCTTACCCCTCACAGCATTTCCACGAACCGTCTGGAAGAGAATCTGGTGGACATCCCTGACCTGGCACAGACTTTCGCCGTAACCTGCTGCCTGCTGGACATCCCTTTCCGTTTCTCAGGCCTGCAAAGCCTCCGCATCAAAGAGACAGACCGCATCGAGGCACTGACATGCGAGCTGAAGAAATTAGGCTACGTGATCCACGCCATCGAAGACAGTGTGCTCTACTGGGATGGGGAACGGTGCGCACCCTGTCCCCAACCGGCCATTGACACCTATGAAGACCATCGTATGGCCATGGCCTTCGCACCGGCAGCCATTCTTTTCCCCCATCTGCGCATCAACCAGCCACAAGTGGTCACCAAGTCTTACCCTTCCTATTGGAAAGACCTGCAAAAGGCCGGCTTTGGCATTGCCGGCAAGGAATGAGCCAAAGAGCCTCCCCTGCAAGCCCTACCAGACAAGATCGGGCACATAGCGCGACACACAACCGCGCAAAGCCTGAACCGTAATGGGCTTCACCAGCACCTCAGTGGCTCCGTTGGCCATCGCTTTCTCGCGGTCAGAAGCGAAGGCGTAGGCGGTCTGCGCGACAATGGGAAGAGTGGCTCCCTCTTCCCGCAAAATGCGCGTGGCTTCAAGACCGTCCATGACCGGCATCATGATGTCCATCAGGATAACAGCGGCCTTGCCCTTATGCTCCCGATAGAGCTGGAGTATCTCTTCGCCATTACGCGCCCATAATATTTCACATTTTTTTCCAATGACAGCTTTGATCAGTTTGAAATTGCTATCATCGTCTTCCGCCACCAAAATGAGCGGACGGCATGTCTGTTCTGTTTCCATATACCTGCTGTTTTTATAGAATGCTTGCGCAAAGATATAAAAAAGGCAACAAGACCTACAAATTTCCGCCCAAAAATTCCCACATGGTCACGCTAAAAAAACTTTCAAACGGAAAGGTTATCCGCCACAACTCGCCCGATATTCCCTGTTTTCGGCTCTCAAACCAACTTAAAGCACGCCGTTCTGTGCATTTTCTTGCATGAATTCTTGCCAGAACAAACAGTTTAAGTAACTTTGCACGCTGATAGTTAACCGGATAGAAAGCCCTCGAAAGGACACCTATATAACATATCTGGTTTTTTCCTTATAACACTTATAACATACTAACAACATGAGTTTGAAAATCGTAGTATTGGCTAAACAAGTTCCCGACACACGCAACGTGGGAAAGGACGCCATGAAGAGCGACGGAACCATCAACCGCGCGGCTCTTCCCGCCATCTTCAATCCTGAAGACCTGAATGCCTTGGAGCAGGCTCTGCAACTGAAGGAGACCCATCCCGGCTCAACCATCACCCTGCTGACCATGGGCCCCGGACGCGCAGCCGAGATCATCCGTGAAGGACTCTATAGAGGAGCGGACGGGGGCTACTTGCTTACCGACCGCGCCTTTGCCGGAGCCGACACCCTTGCCACGTCCTACGCTTTGGCTACCGCCATCCGCAAAATCGGCGAATATGACATTATCTTAGGCGGACGCCAGGCCATTGATGGAGATACGGCACAGGTGGGTCCGCAGGTCGCCGAAAAATTGGGATTGACACAGGTGACATATGCCGAAGAGATCCTGAATGTGGATGAAGACCAACGCCAGATCACCATCAAACGCCACATCGACGGAGGTGTGGAGACGGTGGTGGCTCCTCTGCCTCTGGTAGTGACCGTCAACGGCAGCGCGGCGCCTTGCCGTCCACGCAACGCCAAACTGGTGCAGAAGTACAAACGCGCCCTCGGCGCCCAAGAGAAAGCGGCCATCACCAAAGACGGCGCCACCCTGCCTTATGCCGAACTGTATGAGAAACATCCCTACCTCAACATCACCGAATGGAGCACAGCCGACGTGAACGCCGATCTGGCGCAATGCGGTCTCAGCGGTTCGCCCACCAAGGTAAAGACCATCCAGAACATCTCATTCCAAGCCAAGGAAAGCAAGACCCTGACCGGAAGTGACACGGACGTAGAGAACTTAATCGTTGAACTGTTAGAAAACCATACCATCGGATAATATTATGAACAATGTATTCGTTTACCTCGAAATAGAAGGCACAACCGTTGCCGATGTCAGCCTCGAACTGCTGACCAAAGGCCGCAAACTGGCCAACCAACTGGGCTGCCAACTGGAAGCCATCGCAGCCGGAAACGGCTTGGCAGGCGTTGAAAAACAAGTGATGCCCTACGGAGTGGACAAACTGCACGTGTTCGACGCACCGGGTCTGTTCCCCTACACCTCACTCCCCCACTCTTCCATCCTCATCAACCTCTTCAAGGAAGAGAAACCGCAGATATGCCTGATGGGTGCTACGGTCATCGGCCGTGACTTAGGCCCGCGTGTGTCTTCCGCCCTGACCAGCGGCCTGACCGCCGACTGCACCGCCCTGGAAATCGGCGATCATGAGGACAAGAAAGAAAACAAAATCTATAAGAACTTGCTTTATCAGATCCGACCGGCCTTCGGAGGCAACATCGTGGCTACCATTGTCAACCCCGAACACCGTCCGCAGATGGCCACCGTGCGCGAGGGCGTGATGAAGAAAGAGATCTTGGACGAGAACTATCAGGGCGAGGTCATCAGCCATGACGTGGCCAAGTATGTGCACGAGACGGACTATGTGGTGAAAGTCATCGACCGTCACGTCGAGAAAGCCAAGCACAACCTGAAGGGAGCCTCCATCGTCGTTGCCGGCGGATATGGCATGGGATCGAAAGAAGGTTTCGACATGCTGTTCGAGCTGGCCAAGGAACTTCACGCCGAAGTGGGGGGAAGCCGCGCCGCCGTGGACGCCGGATTCTGCGACCATGACCGGCAGATCGGGCAGACCGGTGTGACCGTGCGCCCGAAGCTGTACATAGCCTGCGGCATCAGCGGACAGATCCAGCACATCGCCGGCATGCAGGAAAGCGGCATCATTATCTCTATCAACAGCGACGAGAACGCTCCCATCAACACCATTGCCGATTATGTCATCAATGGCACAGTGGAAGAAGTGATTCCGAAGATGATCAAATATTATAAATCCCACAGCAAATAAACCATGGACAATTTCTATACCGACATACCTGAGTTGCGCTTCCACCTGAACAACCCCATGATGGAACGCATCTGTGAACTGAAAGAAAGAGACTACAGAGACAAAGACCAATATGACTATGCTCCGCAAGACTATGCGGACGCTCTCGACTCGTATGACAAAGTGCTGGAGATCACCGGTGAGATCACAGCCGATGTCATTGCCCAAAATGCGGAAGGCGTTGACCAGGAAGGACCTCACTGTGCCAACGGACGCGTGGAATATGCCAGCGGCACCAAGCAAAACCTCAATGCCATGGTAAAAGCCGGATTGAACGGCATGACTATGCCCCGCCGCTTCGGCGGGCTCAACTTCCCGATCACTCCCTATACCATGTGCGCCGAAATCGTCGCCGCAGCCGATGCCGGATTCGGCAACATCTGGTCACTGCAAGACTGCATCGAAACCCTCTATGAGTTCGGCAACGAAGATCAGCACAGCCGCTTCATCCCCCGCATCTGCGCAGGCGAAACCATGTCCATGGACCTGACCGAGCCGGATGCCGGCAGCGACCTGCAAAGCGTCATGCTGAAAGCCACTTTCGATGAAGCCAACAACTGCTGGCGGCTGAATGGCGTGAAACGTTTCATCACCAATGGCGATGCCGATCTCCATCTCGTGCTGGCCCGTTCCGAAGAAGGTACCCGCGACGGCCGTGGACTCTCCATGTTTATCTACGACAAACGTGACGGCGGAGTCAATGTGCGCCGCATCGAAAACAAGCTGGGCATCCACGGCTCACCCACTTGCGAGCTGGTCTACAAGAACGCGCGCGCCGAACTATGCGGAGACCGCAAGCTGGGACTGATCAAGTATGTCATGGCACTGATGAACGGCGCCCGTCTGGGTATCGCCGCACAAAGTGTGGGGTTGAGCCAGGCCACCTACAATGAAGCCTTGGCATACGCTCAAGACCGCAAGCAATTCGGCAAAGCCATCATCGAGTTCCCCGCTGTGTATGACATGCTTTCCACCATCAAGGCCAAACTCGACGCCGGACGTGCCCTGCTGTATCAGACCGCACGCTACGTGGACATTTACAAAGCCCTGGACGACATCGCCCGCGAACGCAAGCTCACTCCCGAAGAACGTCAGGAACAAAAGAAATACGCCAAGCTGGCAGACTCGTTCACACCGCTGGCCAAAGGCATGAACTCCGAATATGCCAACCAGAACGCTTACGACTGCATCCAGATACACGGCGGTTCAGGCTTTATGATGGAATATGCCTGCCAACGCATCTATCGCGACGCACGCATCACCAGCATTTACGAAGGCACCACGCAGCTGCAAGTAGTGGCAGCCATACGCTATGTGACCAACGGATCCTACCTTGCCACCTTGCGCCAGTTCGAACAAGTGCCTTGCAGCGAAGAAATGCAGCCGCTGATGGAACGCGTCAGACACCTGACAGACTTGTTTGAACAGAGCACAAACCGCGTGAAGGAAGCTCAAGACCAAGAGCTGCACGACCTCATGGCCCGTCATCTCTATGAAATGGCGGCAGACTGTGTCATGGCTCACTTGCTGATCCAAGATGCCACACGTGCGCCTCAGCTGTTTGCCCGCTCAGCCCGCGTTTACGTGAACTATGCGGCAGCCGAAGTAGAGAAACACGCTACTTTCGTCCTGAATTTCGATGCCGGCAGCCTGAGCGATTACCGCAAGTGACACCAGTCCCTAAAAAACAAACCTCCTCCCGGCCCTCTTCAGAGTGCAGGGCAGGAGGTTTTCTCACGCAGTCATGAACAAAAAAGAACGTTACGGAAAAATCATAAGCTGGTTTCGGGAAAACCGTCCCATAGCTGAAACGGAATTGCATTACGACAGCCCCTTCCAGTTGCTGGTGGCTGTCATCCTCTCTGCCCAATGCACAGACAAACGGGTCAATCAGGTAACCCCACCCCTCTTCCATGACTTTCCCACACCGGAAGCCATGGCAGCCGCCGCCCCCGAAGTGGTGTATGAATACATTCGCAGTGTATCCTATCCCAACAACAAAGCCAAACATCTGGTAGGCATGGCACAAATGCTGGTGGACAAGTATCAAAGTCAGGTGCCCGACACACTGGAAGAACTGACCAAGCTGCCCGGCGTAGGGCGCAAGACGGCTAACGTCATCCAGTCCGTCGTGTTCAACAAAGCGGCTATGGCTGTCGACACACACGTGTTTCGCGTCAGCCACCGGCTGGGATTGGTGTCAGACCAATGCACCACTCCCCTCAGTGTAGAGAGAGAACTGACAAAAAACATAGCCCCCGCCGACATCCCCATCGCTCACCACTGGCTCATCTTGCACGGACGTTACGTCTGCCTGGCCCGCACCCCCAAATGTGACATCTGTGGTTTGCAAATGATGTGCAAATTTTATTGTCAAAAGTATAAAGTAAGCAAAGAGAACGCTAAGAAAGGAGAATAAATCCGACATTTTATTAGGACGAAATGAAATAAATGCTAACTTTGCGGGCAAAGTAACACATGTATGCCATATCTGCATCTGTACACCTTATTATATATAGACAGAAAAGGCATGCATCCATCACGATAAACTTAACATTTTTAAAAATAATAGAGAATATGACAATCGATCAATTCAACTTTGCAGGGAAAAAGGCATTTGTCCGCGTAGACTTTAATGTGCCTTTGGACGAAAACTTCAACATCACAGACGACACACGTATCCGTGCCGCTCTTCCCACACTGAAGAAAATCTTGGGTGACGGGGGCAGTGTAATTATCGGTTCACACTTGGGCCGTCCGAAAGGCGTAACAGAAAAATACTCGCTGAAACACATCCTGAAACACGTTTCCGAGTTGCTGGGTGTAGACGTACAGTTCGCAAACGACTGCATGGGCGAAGAAGCTGCTGTCAAAGCTGCCGCTTTGCAACCGGGTGAGGCATTGTTGCTGGAAAACCTGCGTTTCTATGCAGAAGAAGAGGGCAAACCCCGTGGGTTGGCAGATGACGCAACTGACGAAGAGAAAGCTGCCGCCAAGAAGGCCGTTAAGGAAAGCCAGAAGGAGTTCTCCAAGAAACTGGCTTCTTACGCAGACTGCTATGTCAACGACGCATTCGGCACGGCTCACCGCGCTCACGCTTCCACGGCTCTGATGGCCAAATACTTCGACAAAGACCACAAGATGTTCGGCTACCTGATGGAGAAAGAAGTGAAGGCCGTTGACAAAGTGCTTAATGACATCCATCGTCCGTTTACAGCCATCATGGGCGGCTCAAAGGTTTCCTCTAAGATCGAAATCATTGAAAACCTGCTGAACAAAGTAGACAACCTGATCATCGCCGGCGGCATGACTTACACATTCACGAAGGCGATGGGCGGCAAGATCGGCCTCTCCATCTGCGAGGAAGACAAGCTGGATCTGGCTCTCGACATCATGAAGCAGGCTAAAGAGAAAGGTGTGAACCTGGTATTGGCTGTAGATGCCAAAGTGGCTGACTCCTTCTCCAACGATGCCAATACGCAATTCTGTGAAGTGAACGCTATTCCCGACGGTTGGGAAGGTCTCGACATAGGTCCGAAAACTGAAGAAATCTTCGCCAATGTCATCAAGAGCTCCAAGACCATCCTGTGGAACGGCCCGACGGGCGTATTTGAGTTCGAGAACTTCACACACGGTTCGCGCGCAGTAGCTGAAGCCATCGTAGAAGCTACTAAGAACGGCGCCTTCTCTCTGGTTGGCGGCGGCGACTCTGTAGCTTGCATCAACAAGTTCGGCCTGGCAAGCAGCGTGTCTTACGTATCAACCGGTGGCGGCGCTCTGCTCGAAGCTATCGAAGGTAAAGTTCTTCCCGGCATTGCAGCCGTTAACGAATAATAGCTGAAAGTCTTTAACTCTAAAGGCAATCCTGACGGAAACGTACGGATTGCCTTTGTTTTTACATCATCACCTCATGAAGAAAACACTGATCCCCATCCTGCTGGCCTGCTTCTTAGCGGGAAGCGCCACAGCCCAAGAAGAATCCAACGCAAACAAAGTAGTCAACACCCTGAAGGAAAGGCTGACCGTGGAAGGATATACCCAAGTGGCCTATACATATGATGACGCACCGGAAGCCAAAGCCAACACCTTTGAGGTGAAGCGGGCTATCCTGATACTGCGCGGCAAAATCACCGACCGCTGGTCGTGCTACTTTTCCTACAGCTTTGCCAATACCAGCAGGATATTGGAAGCCTATACGGAATATAAATTCTTTCCTGAACTGACAGTACGTTTGGGTGAGTTCAAGACAATGGTCACTTTCGAGAACCCCCTATCGCCCTGTAACATGGAATTGATCAACGTCTACTCGCAAGCAACCAATTACCTGACAGGAAACGACAACAGCGACCCTCTATACGGTTCAAATGGCGGTCGGGACATCGGCCTCCTGCTCTATGGCGATCTTTGGGGCAATCTCTTCAACTACAAACTGGCCGTCATGAACGGACAAGGCATCAACAAGAAGGATGGCAACAACCAAAAGGACATCGTAGGCACCCTGATAGCCAATCCCACTGACTGGCTGTCCGTAGGAGGATCCTTCAGCAAGGGCACAGGATGCGCTGTCGGCACTTCTGCCGTCAACCCCACCATTGCCATAGGAGACAACTATACACGCAACCGCTGGTCGGCAGGAGCCATGCTGAAGTTCAGACCAGTGGACATCCGCACAGAATATTTGCATGGAAAAGACGGAACAGTGCGCAGCGACGGTTACTATGCCGTAGCTTCCATACACATATTGCCGCGTGTGGACGTGATTGCAGCCGTAGACTACTTCAACCGCAACAAGGCGCAGAAAGACTGGCAGAGCAACTACGTAGGCGGACTGCAGTGGTGGTTCTATCCTAAATGCCGTCTGCAAGTGCAATACACCTATCGTGACCCGCATCATGGAGAAAACTCCAATCTGTTGCAAACGCAAGTGCAAGTCAGGTTCTAAGAGAAAGTCAGAAGTAAAAAGACGGAGAAACATAACCGTAGGCACCGACGGCTACGGACACAATGGGCAATAGGCATTGAACATAATTCCTGCGAAAAGAGACAAGAATCTTGGCATTCTTTTTGTAGCTTTGCAAAAAACAGAATACCACTCCATTATATATGAACGAGAAAGACATTCGAGAACAATATCAGACCATACTCTCCCTGCTCCAGCAAAAAAGGCTGAAAGAAGCGCATGCCCAATTGGAAGTCTTCCTGTGGCACAGTGAAGAAGAGCACCTGCACAGACGTCTGGAACAAGCACAGACTTCATACCATTACCTGCTGCAATACCTGCTGCAAGGCATCAACGACCCGGAACGGGACAAGCTGTACAACCGACTTCTCACCGAGACTTGGGACATAGCCGACCAGACCTATCTGACCCTCATGGACAAGGCATCCAACAGCTATTACCGGCAGTTGCACCGCAAACAGAGCAAAGAAGGCAGCCAGACAGAAATGGCCAAAGGAAGGAAAGCGCTGGAAGCTTTTTCAGACGATCTGGCCATCTGCCAGCTGATGCCCGACCATGAGCAAAAGGAAAAAGAGCTCATGCGGAAACATGAAGAAGAAGCCGAAAAGCTCTGCCTGCTGATCTGGGGAAACAGCGGATGGAACAAGGAAGAAGCGCAGGAGATGGAGAATTTTCTGAATGCTGACACCCTATCTTCCACAGATCTCTGTCTGGTGGAGAGTGCGGTCATGCTCAGCCTATTGGAATGTTTTGACATCCATAAGATTGAATGGCTGCTCAATGCCTACAGCCACACGAATCCCCTCGTCAGCCAACGCGCCTTGGTCAACCTGGTCATCGTGTTACACCGCCATCCCGAAAGGGTTCCTCTCTATCCGGAACTGATGGCACGCTTGTCTCTGCTTAACGAAGACGGAAAGCTGGGCAAACAAATAAACCATATCTACATCCAGTTCCTAAGGTGTAACGAAACAGAGAAAATCAGCAAGACCATGCAAGAGGAAATCCTGCCCGGAATGATGAAAACCGTCAGGGAGATGAAAGCTGACTTTGAAGACGGCGGAGAAGAATACAGCAAATCGGATTGGGAGGAAGCTGTCCGGCAATGGGGACTTGAAAAAGGATTCCAGAAAATGAACCAATGGAACATGGAAGGAGCAGACCTCTACATGAGCACATTCTCACAGCTGAAAAACTATCCTTTCTTCCAGCGGCCTATCAACTGGTTCCGACCGTTTGACCTGCAGCATTCTGACATCATCCACCTGTTCAGCCCAAAAAAGCATGAAGAAAACACAGCGTTGAGCCTGATCCTCAATAAAGGGAACTTCTGCGACAGCGACAAGTATTCACTGTGCTACATGATGGCACGCATTCCCGATGCCCAACGAGAGATGATATTCACCCAGATCATCCCGCAAGACACGGATATGCTCAACCAACTCAAGAACTCCTCCTCGGATCTGGATTCCCTCAACCGGCTGGAGAACATCAGCATACAGTACATACACGATCTTTACCGCTTCTTCAAACTGAACCGGCTGCGGACTGAAATATTCAACCCGTTCCAGACAGACATGGCACTCCATCGTCTGCCTGCCTTACGGGAAATGCTGTACAAACCGGAAGAGCTGAAAAAAGTGGCAGACTTCTATTTCCTGAATGAACATCCGGCTGAGGCTCTGGAGCTTTACAAACTCTTGACGGAAGACATGCACCAGAACGATGCCGACACGTTCCAAAAGACAGGTTACTGTCTGCAAAAAGAGAAACGCTACCAAGAAGCCATCGATGCCTATCGCAAGGCCGATGTGCTGAAACCGGAACACCTGTGGACCTTACGACACCTGGCTACTTGCTACCGCATGAACAAGAACTTTGCCACGGCATTGACTTATTATAAAAAGGTGGAAACTGTGGAACCGGAAAACAAGAACGTCCTCTTCTATACCGGAATCTGCCTGACCGAAGAAGGGCGTTACGATGAGGCTCTGCAATATTTCTTCAAGATGGATTTTCTGGAAAACGACTGCATCAAGGCATGGAGAGCCATCGGATGGTGTTCGTTTATCTGCGGAAAGCATGAACAGGCACAGAAGTATTATGAAAAAGCAATCCAACTAAAACCCATCTTCACGGACTACCTGAACGCAGGACACGTGGCATGGACATTGAACCAACTGGGAAAGGCGGTGGAATATTACAGAAAAGCAATAGAATGTGAAAATAAAGCAATTTTCTTGGAAGCCTTCCACAAAGACCAACCCATTCTGACCCAAAAAGGAATTGCTGAAAAAGACATTCCGCTCGTACTTGACTTAATGTAAATCCAATGCCAGCGGTCAATATTTACAAGGCACGCGTAAATCATGTCTGGTTTACGCGTGCCTCCGCCTATCTTATCTTACAAAAGATCGCCTCACAGCGGAGAAATTCAGACGCAGAAGACAATGGTTAACGAAACTTTATGCACAAAAACTTTTCTGCTTCGCATAAAAACACTACTTTTGCTTTCAAATCTAATTTTTGTAGAACTACTGTTATGCATACATCGGACAGCATTGTCATCATTCCGACCTATAACGAACGGGAAAATATTGAAAACATCATACGGGCTGTGTTTGCCTTAGAACATGGATTTCACATTCTGGTCATGGAGGATAATTCTCCGGACGGAACGGCAACCATCGTCAAAAAGCTGCAACAGGAGTTTCCAGACCGCCTCTTCATGGTGGAAAGGAAGGGAAAACTGGGACTGGGCACAGCATACATAACTGGATTCAAGTGGGCGCTGGAACATCAGTATGAATTCATCTTTGAAATGGACGCCGACTTCAGCCACAATCCGAAAGACCTTCCGCGCCTGTATGAGGCTTGCACTGTCGGAAAAGCCGATGTAGCCATCGGTTCACGCTATGTCAGCGGAGTCAATGTGGTCAATTGGCCCATGGGACGGGTCCTGATGTCGTATTTTGCTTCCAAATATGTACGAGTCATCACTGGACTCCCCATCCATGACACCACAGCCGGATTTGTCTGCTATCACCGGAAAGTGCTGGAAACCATTCAGCTGGACAATATCCGCTTCAAAGGATATGCCTTTCAGATCGAAATGAAATTCACAGCCTACAAATGCGGCTTCCGCATCAAAGAAGTACCTGTCATTTTCATCAACCGCGAATTGGGCACTTCAAAAATGAACAGCAGCATCTTCGGTGAAGCCGTATTCGGAGTGATGCGCCTGAAGTGGGATAGCTGGTTTCACAAATATCCAAAAGCCGAAAAGAGAGATTAGATCAGCGAATATCGCCACTATCGTCCTCTACGAAACGACAACTCCTTATAACAGTCTCTAACTCATTATATTTTCTACAGCTCTTTACTATATAAAAAGATAGCCTATGAAAAGAACCCTTATCCGACATGCTACGATTGTCAACGAAGGACAATCAGTCTTTGGCTCCGTTGTGATAGAAGACGGATGCATCGCTGAAGTGCTGGCCAACAGACAAACGCCCTCCGCTCCCTGCGATGAGACCGTAGATGTAACGGGGTGCTGCCTGCTGCCAGGGGTCATAGATGACCATGTGCATTTCCGCGACCCCGGACTTACACACAAGGCTGACATCCTGAGCGAAAGCCGTGCGGCTGCGGCAGGAGGAGTCACATCCATCATGGACATGCCCAACACCAGCCCCCTCACAACCACCTTGGAAGCCTTGGAAGCCAAAAGGGAACTGCTGAGCCAGAAATGTATAGTAAACTACTCCTGCTACTTTGGCGCGACCAACGACAATTACACTGAATTTGACAAGTTAGACCGTCGGCATGTCTGCGGCATTAAGCTGTTTATGGGATCCAGCACGGGAAACATGCTGGTAGACCGTCAGGAAAGCTTGCGGAGAATATTCAACGGAACAGACATGCTGATTGCCGCCCATTGTGAAGACCAAGACATCATACGCCAAAATGCAGCTTATTATCAGGAAAAATTCCACGGTCAACCAGACGTGCCTGTAGAACTGCACCCCAGCATCCGGTCTGCAGAAGCCTGTCACCACTCTTCCGCATTGGCTGTCCGGCTGGCTACAGAAGCTCATGCCCGCCTGCACCTGTTGCACATCTCCACCGCCCGCGAACTCTCCCTCTTAAGCAATGCCCCCCTGAGCCAAAAACGAATAACGGCAGAAGCCTGCATCGCCCACTTAGTGTTCGACAAGGATGATTACCATACCTTAGGCACACGCATCAAATGTAATCCGGCCATTAAGGACAAGAGCGACCGCGAAGCGTTGCGCACTGCCGTCAACCAAGGTTATATTGACGTGATCGCTACAGACCATGCCCCTCATCTTTTGAGCGAGAAAGAAGGTGGAGCCTTGAAAGCAACGTCAGGCATGCCCATGATCCAGTTTTCGTTAGTAGCTATGCTGGAACTGGCTCATGAAGGAGTGTTCACGCCGGAAACCGTTGTAGAAAAAATGTGCCATGCGCCAGCCCGACTGTTCGGCATCCGTCAGCGAGGTTACATCCGCCCAGGATACCGTGCAGACCTGGTCGTGGTTCGTCCAAACACCCCTTGGCAAGTCACTCCTGAAATTGTTCAAAGCAAATGTGGCTGGAGCCCGCTGGAAGGCCGCACTTTCCACTGGAAAATAGAAAAGACCTTTGTCAACGGCCGGTTGATCTTCGATGGCAAACAAGTGGATGAGCAATATCGAGGCGAAGAGCTATTAATGGTCAATGAGTAATGCGATGAAAGGGAAAAACAAACAGGATTCCTCCGGCTCCATCTATAGCAATACAGAATCGATCTTGCAAAAACGTAGAGACGCGATTCATCGCGTCTCCTTGCCGGCAGTCCATTTGAACGGCACATTTGCCTTTCTGCAAACAAATCATTATTCGCAAAATATTTTTGTCCGACTATAGCCCTCTCAAAACCTTATATGGTCATAACTTACCATATCAAAGAAGTCCGCCCTTATATCAACTGGATTTACTTCTTCCATGCATGGGGATTCCGCCCACGTTTTGCTGCGGTCGCACACATTCACGGATGCGAAGCCTGCCGCCACACATGGATCGCTTCTTTTCCTGAGCCAGAACGTGAGCAAGCATGCGAAGCCGTGAAACTGTATCAAGATGCGGACAACATGCTGGACACATTGGAAGAAAAACTGTATTTGTCATGTGTGTTCCGACTCTGCCAAGCCAATGCGCAAGGCGATGACCTCCTGATAGAAGGAATACGTTTCCCTTTGCTGCGCCAACAGACACCCCACCCCGACGGAAGCCCTTATCTGTGTCTGAGCGATTTCATCCGACCGCTTGCCAGCGGACAAACAGACTCCATTGGCCTGTTCGCCTCTACGGTCCGACAGCAAGCCCCCCCTTCAACCAATGATCCTTATCAAAGCCTGCTGATCCAGACCCTTTCAGACCGACTGGCAGAGGCGGCCACAGAAAAGATGCACGAATATGTCCGCAAAACAGCCTGGGGATATGCTCCTGATGAGTGCCTTTCCATACCCGACCTGCTGGCCGAAAAATTTCAAGGCATCCGCCCGGCTGTCGGTTACCCTTCCCTACCTGACCAGTCAGTGAATTTCCTGCTGGACTCCTTGCTTGACATGAAGCAAATAGGCATCACACTCACCGAAAACGGTGCCATGCGTCCACACGCGTCCGTGTGTGGACTGATGCTCTCCCATCCCGCCTCCCACTATTTTTCTATCGGCCAAATAGGCGAGGACCAACTGAATGACTATGCCCGGCGACGCGGGCTTCCCGTAGAAACGGCGCGTAAGTTTTTAGCAGCCAATTTATCGGACAAACCCTGAACTTCCCCAGACAAACTGTAGAATAATTCCACAGCAGAAGTGGAACTTTTCCCCAAAATAGATAAAAAAAGATTGGCTATATCCATTAGTTTTTTTAGCTTTGCGCCTGAATATGTGCGTTTTCGCCAAAAGATCGGACAAGCCTATTGAAAATGGCATCAATCTTGCCAATAAAAGATAGATTAAAAGGTCTAAACTAAATAACAAACAAGCATGAAACTATTTTTTACGAAAAGGGATTTAAAGCTGAAAAAAAGAAGGCTGATTATCATGATCTCCTGTCTGGCAGTCTTGATTATAGGATATATCATCATTGCCTGGCCACGGAAAGTAGAGCCCGAAGCACCTACAGTCATTGTAGAGCCTGCCATCAAAGGCGATGTGGAAATTTACGGCGAGTATGTAGGACGCATCCGTGCCCAACAGTTCGTGGAAGTACATGCACGAGTGGAAGGCTACTTGGAAAGCATGCTCTTTGCAGAAGGCACGTATGTGACAAAAAATCAGGTTCTGTTTGTCATCAACCAAGACCAATACCGCGCCAAAGCAGACAAGGCGCGCGCCCAACTGAAAAAAGACGAGGCACAAGCGCTTAAAGCCAAACGCGACTTGGAGCGCATCCGTCCCCTCTACGCACAAAACGCCGCCAGTCAGTTGGACTTGGACAATGCCCAAGCTGCCTATGAGACAGCAGAAGCGTCGGTAGCCATGAGCCAAGCAGACTTGGATCAAGCAGAGCTGGAATTGGGATATACCGTTGTGCGTTCCCCGCTGTCAGGGCACATCAGCGAGCGCAACGTGGACTTGGGGACCTTAGTCGGCCCAAACGGCAAATCACTGCTGGCCACCGTAGTAAAGAGTGACACGGTGCTAGTGGATTTCAGCATGACCGCCTTAGACTACCTTAAAAGCAAGGAACGCAACGTGCAACTGGGGCAGCAAGACTCTTCCCGCTCCTGGCAACCGAACATCACCATTACCCTGGCCGACAACACAGTCTATCCCTATAAAGGATATGTAGACTTTGCGGAACCACAAGTGGATCCGCAGACCGGTACCTTCTCTGTGCGTGCGGAAATGCCCAACCCTGACCGAACGTTGCTGCCCGGACAGTTCACACAGGTAAAATGTCTGCTGGACGTTCGTGAAGGAGCCGTAGCCGTTCCCCAAAAAGCTATAACCATTGAAAAAGGCGGCGCTTATATCTTCGTGATGCGGCGTGACTCGATCGTGGAACGACGCTTTGTAGAAGTAGGCCCCGAATTTGGCAATAACACCGTTATCGAACGTGGCCTGATAGCGGGAGAGAATGTGGTGACGGAAGGCTTCCATAAACTGACTCCGGGCATGAAAGTGCGCCCGCAGGCTTCTGTTCCCGAAAAAGCAGGAAATAAACAATAAGCGAAAGAGAGAGCGACCACTCCGTAAACGAATCCATATCTATAAAGCGAGAGACGTATGAAAATTACTTTTTTTATCGATCGCCCGGTATTCTCCATGGTCATATCCATCTTGATTGTGCTCATCGGCATCATCGGACTGACCATGCTGCCTATCGATCAATATCCCCAAATAACACCCCCTGTGGTGAAAATTGAGGCTTCCTATCCGGGTGCCAGCGCATTGACCGTTTCACAAGCAGTAGCAACCCCCATCGAACAGGAATTGAACGGAACTCCAGGCATGCTGTACATGGAATCTACCAGCACCAACACGGGCAGCTTTTCCGCCACAGTGACATTCGATATTTCTTCCAACCCCGACTTGGCAGCAGTGGAAATCCAAAACCGTGTGAAACTGGCAGAAAGCCGCCTTCCAGCCGAAGTGATCCAAAACGGCATTTCAGTGGAAAAGCAATCCCCCAGCCAGTTGATGACAGTCTGTTTGAAATCAAGCGATCCCAAGTTTGATGAAATCTACTTGAGCAACTTTGCTACCCTGAATGTGCTCGACTTGCTGCGGCGCATTCCAGGAGTGGGACGTGTGTCCAATGTAGGCAGCCGCTATTACGCCATGCAGATTTGGGTATCACCTGATAAGCTGGCCAATTTCGGTCTGACCGTGCAGGACATTCAAAAAGCCCTGAAAGACCAAAACCGTGAAGCGGCCGCCGGTGTTTTAGGCCAGCAGCCCACTTCTGGTCTGGACATCACCATCCCTATCACGACACAAGGGCGGCTGAGCACCGTAAACCAATTTGAAAATATCGTAGTCCGCGCCAATCCCAACGGTGCCAACATCCGGCTGCGTGACGTGGCTCGCGTATCGCTCGAAGCCGCTTCCTATAACACGGAAAGTGGCATTGATGGCGAGAACGCCGCTGTCTTGTCCGTCTATACCTTGCCGGGAGCCAATGCCATGGAAGTGGCTGAGCGCGTAAAACAAACAATGGACGAAATCAGCCAGACCTTTCCGGAAGGCATGAGCTATAACATCCCGTTCGACATAACAGACTACATATCCGAGTCTATCCACGAAGTTTACAAGACGTTGTTTGAAGCGTTGTTTCTGGTGATCCTTGTAGTGTTCCTTTCTTTACAAAGCTGGCGGGCGACCGTGATTCCGCTCGTAGCAGTACCGATCTCCTTGATTGGAACATTCGGTTTCATGCTGATTTTCGGATTCACGCTGAATACACTGACCTTGCTCGGATTGGTTCTCGCCATCGGTATTGTGGTGGACGATGCCATTGTTGTGGTGGAAAATGTAGAGCACCTGATGGAAACGGAAAAGCTATCTCCTTACGAAGCCACCAAGAAAGCCATGACCGGGCTGACCAGTGCATTAATCGCCACCTCACTGGTACTGTGCGCCGTGTTCGTACCAGTAAGCTTCTTAAGCGGCATCACCGGACAGCTCTACCGACAATTCACCATCACCATTGCCGTATCAGTCCTTTTGTCCACCGTCGTAGCCTTGACACTGAGCCCGGTAATGTGCTCACTGATTCTGCGTCCGGACAATGGGAAAAAGAAGAACTTTGTTTTCCGGAAGATCAACCAATGGTTAGCCTTTGGCAATCATCGCTACATCGGCCTCATCGACCGTTCTATCAAAAACCCTAAACGCATCATCAGCGCTTTCGGCATGGTAGTCATATTCATCTTCCTTGTCCACAAGCTGATTCCCACCAGCTTCCTTCCCGTAGAAGACCAAGGCTACTTCAAAGTAGAATTGGAGCTTCCGGAAGGCGCGACTCTGGAACGCACCCGCGTAGTGACAAATCGGGCCATTGACTATCTGATGAAGAACCCGTATGTGGATTATGTACAAAATGTAACTGGCACCAGTCCGCGTGTAGGCACCAACCAAGCCCGCAGCACCTTGACTGTCATTCTGAAGCCATGGGAAGAGCGGGAAGGCATCAACATTGATGAAGTGATGGAAATTGTCAAGAAAGACTTGTCGGAATATCCGGAATGCAAGGTTTACCTGTCCACACCACCTGTCATTCCAGGTCTGGGTACAGCCGGCGGTTTCGAAATGCAGCTCGAAGCACGCGGAGAAGCCACTTTTGACAACCTGGTGCAAGCAGCGGACACACTGATGTATTACGCCCAACAACGGAAGGAACTGACAGGCGTGTCGTCTGCCTTGCAGTCGGAAATACCCCAACTCTATTTCGATGTAGACCGTGACAAGGTAAAGATGTTAGGTGTGCCGCTGGCGGACGTGTTTTCTACTATGAAAGCATATACCGGTTCGGTATACGTGAACGACTTCAACATGTTCAACCGTATCTACCGTGTCTATGTACAGGCTGAAGCCCCCTACCGTGCACACAAGGACAATCTTAACCTGTTCTTTGTGCGGGCAGCCAACGGAGCCATGATCCCGCTGACTGCGTTAGGCAATGCGGAATACACCACCGGTCCCGGCAGTATCAAACGTTTCAACATGTTTACAACGGCTGTAATCCGAGGCGAAGCCGCCCAAGGCTACAGCTCCGGTCAGGCCATGGAAATCATGGAGCAGATCGCACGCGACCACCTCCCCGACAACATCGGAGTAGAATGGAGCGGACTTTCCTATCAGGAAAAAGCGGCTGGCGGACAGACCGGAGCCGTACTGACACTGGTATTTCTCTTTGTATTCCTGTTTCTGGCAGCCTTGTATGAAAGCTGGACCGTTCCTATCTCTGTCCTTCTGTCCCTGCCTGTTGCCGCATTGGGAGCTTATTTAGGAACGGCTGTTTGCGGACTGGAAAACGACATCTATTTCCAGATCGGTCTGGTCATGCTGATGGGGCTTGCCGCAAAGAACGCCATCCTGATCGTGGAATTCGCCAAAGTGCAGGTCGATGCGGGAAAGGACTTGATCCGTTCGGCCATCCACGCCGCACAGCTCCGTTTCCGGCCTATCCTGATGACCTCATTGGCCTTCATCTTAGGCATGCTTCCCATGGTATTGGCCACAGGACCAGGCTCGGCAAGCCGACAGGCAATCGGTACCGGCGTGTTCTTCGGCATGATATTCGCCGTTGTATTCGGCATCGTGCTTGTACCCTTCTTCTTTGTCATGATTTACAAAGCGACATCCAAAGTACAACAAAAAGTAAAAAAAGAAAGACATGATAAGAATTTATAAAATATACACCCTGTTATTGTTAAGCATCCTTCTCCTGGCTTCTTGCAAGATCGGGAAAAGCTATGTCCGCCCCAACCTGAATCTGCCCGACAGTTTGGCCTTGGAACAAGACAGTGTCAGCTTTGCCGATGAGGAATGGCAGATGGTCTACACCGACAGCATCCTGCGCAACCTGATCAGCCGTGCGCTGGAATATAACAAGGATATGCTCATGGCCGGTGCCCGTGTCAAAGAGCTGGCTGCTATGAAACGCATTGATTTCGCCAACATGTTTCCCGAATTCGGCCTGCGTGTTTACGGAGAACAAGAGGGTGAAAACTATGGCGGAAACAATTATGATCCCGATGACCAATACGACTTGAAGGCAACAGCCAGCTGGGAACTCGACTTATGGGGGAACCTGCGCTGGACGCGCGATGCCAGCGCGGCTGAATTTATGGCCTCCATCGAAAACCAACGAGCCGTGCGCATGAGCCTGATTGCCGAGGTCGCCCAAACTTATTTCGAGCTGGTAGCATTAGACAATGAACTATCCATTGTCAAACAAACCGTGAACGCCCGCCGTGAAAGCCTCCACCTGACACAACTGCGTTATGAGGGCGGCCTGACTTCGGAGGTACCCTACCGACAGGCTCAAGTGGAATTGGAACGAACGGCCACTTTGGTGCCTGACTTGGAAAACCAAGTCACACTAAAAGAAAATGAGCTGGCCTTCCTGACCGGCGAATACCCACACCGCATTCCACGTTCGACCCTGCACGAAGATGTCCGGTTGCCCGAAACCCTACCGGTAGGTCTGCCTTCCACCTTATTGGAACGCCGTCCGGACGTGCGGCAAGCTGAACAAGAGCTGATCGCAGCCAATGCAGAAGTAGGAGCCGCACTGACAGGCATGTTTCCACAAATCCGGCTGACAGCCACCTTAGGTACCGAAAACGATGAGATTCCGCGCCTTCTGGCTTCCCCCCACTACCTCATTACCGGCTTGCTGACTCAGCCTATCTTTGCCATGGGAAAAAACAGGGCCAGACTGAAAGCCAAACGGGCAGCCTTCGAACGTGCCACGTATGCCTATGAGAAAGCCGTCCTGAGCGCTTTCAAGGACGCTTATAATGCCATTGCCGAATTCAACAAGGTGAAAGACATCTACGAAAGCAGACTCAGTCTGGAACAATCCTCCAAAAGTACCATGGAACTGGCTCAGCTACAATATGTCAACGGAGTCATCGGCTATATGGACTTGCTGGACGCGCAGCGTGTGTACTTAGACGCGCAAATCGGCCTGAGCAATGCCATACGGGACAAGCAACTGACACTGGTAAACCTCTATAAAGCCTTGGGAGGAGGCTGGCAACAACCCGAAACAAAGAAAGAATAAGCGATTAAAAAAATAAAAAATGATAAATCATGAGGAAGTTTTCTGGAAAAATACGAAATTTGCATCGCTATAGAAAGGTAAAGACTTTATTCACCCTTTAAATATAAATCGAAAATGACTAAAAGTGCACTGCAAATTGCGAGGGCCGCTTATCAGCCCAAACTTCCGAAAGCGCTGAAAGGCAATACAAAAATTGTGGCCGGCGCAGCTACAGAATCTGTAGCCAACCAGGAAGACATCCAGAAATTATTTCCCAACACGTATGGAATGCCTTTGATTACATTTGAAGCCACTGACGAAACCGCCAGCTTCCCGGCTTTTAACGTAGGCGTTATCTTGTCGGGCGGTCAGGCTCCTGGCGGACACAACGTGATTTCCGGCTTGTTTGACGGCATCAAAAAGCTGAATAAAGACAGCAGACTCTATGGCTTCATTCTGGGGCCTGGCGGTCTGGTAGACCACAACTACATGGAGCTGACAGCCGACATCATCGATGAATACCGCAATACAGGCGGTTTCGACATCATCGGCTCCGGACGTACCAAATTGGAGAAAGTCGAGCAGTTTGAAAAAGGATATGAAATTCTGAAAGAGCTGAACATCAAAGCGCTGGTTATCATCGGCGGCGACGACTCCAACACCAATGCCTGCGTCTTGGCCGAATATTATGCAGCCAAAAACTACGGCGTTCAAGTCATCGGCTGTCCCAAGACCATCGACGGCGATTTAAAGAACGAAATGATCGAGACTTCGTTCGGCTTCGATACAGCCTGCAAGACTTATTCGGAAATGATCGGAAACATCCAACGGGACTGCAACTCCTCACGCAAATACTGGCACTTCATCAAACTGATGGGCCGTTCCGCTTCTCACATCGCATTGGAATGCGCTTTGCAGACACAACCCAATGTCTGCATCATCTCCGAAGAAGTGGAAGCCAAAAACATGTCTCTGGACGACATCGTTACCTACATTGCCCAGGCTGTGGCAGACCGTGCCGCCAAAGGGAACAACTATGGCACCGTCTTGATTCCAGAAGGATTGATCGAATTCATTCCTGCCATGAAACGTCTGATTGCAGAACTGAACGACTTCCTGGCCGCTCATGCTGACGAGTTCGCTAAGGTTGAGAAATCGGCTCAGCGCGACTACATCATCAGCAAACTGACTCCTGAAAACGCTGCCATCTACGCCAGCCTGCCCGAAGGTGTGGCACATCAGCTGACGCTGGACCGCGACCCGCACGGAAACGTACAGGTATCGTTGATTGAGACTGAAAAACTGTTGTCCGAAATGGTAAGCAAGAAACTGGCCGCTTGGAAAAAAGAAGGCAAGTTCGTAGGCAAGTTCGCCGCCCAGCACCACTTCTTCGGCTACGAAGGACGTTGCGCAGCTCCTTCAAACTTCGATGCAGACTACTGCTACTCACTGGGATACACAGCAGCCGCACTGATCGCCAACGGCAAGACCGGCTACATGTCATCCGTACGCAACACAACCGCTCCCGCTGAAGAATGGATTGCAGGCGGTGTGCCTATCACCATGATGATGAACATGGAGCGCCGCCATGGCGAAATGAAACCGGTTATCCAGAAAGCACTGGTCAAACTGGATGGAGCACCCTTCCAAGCATTCGCCGCCCAACGTGATCTCTGGGCAAAGGAAACAGAATACGTATACCCAGGTCCTATCCAATATTTCGGCCCGACTGAAGTCTGCGACCAACCGACCAAGACTTTGCAACTGGAAAACCAAAGCAAATAAGAATCGGGAAAATTGGTAGACTGCCATATTTAAACACCCCCAAAAAAGAGTTAAGCCGATACGGATTCTGACCGCCGGCTTAACTCTTTTGCAAAAACGCCACTTGCTCCTATCAAACGAACTAACTGCATGCCTATCAGTAAAAAAAGCACCAGCACAGCAGCACACCGTAAACCTTCAGCCAAAAGCAACGCCCCCAAACGCCGCCGTTCCACCACTTCCACTTCCCCAAAGAAAGCGGCAAGCCGTCCCATGCCTGCATGGATACGCTATGGGATCACAGTTCTCATCATTGTCATGTTCGCTGCCGGTTTTTACTGGTTTTACATCCGCCCATACGCCTACCGATGGAAACCCTGTTACGGACAGAAAGGCTACGGAGTGTGCATGCCTTATAACTACCAGATACACGGCATCGACATATCACACTACCAAGGGAACATCGACTGGGACAAGCTGCTTCCATGCAAGAAGACGGATTTTCCCATCCATTTCATCTTCATGAAAGCCACAGAAGGCGGAAACTACGAGGACAACCGGTTTGAGCAAAACTTCACCACTGCCCAACGGTATGGATTCATCCGGGGAGCTTATCACTACTTCATCCCGCAAACAGACAGCCGCAAACAAGCAGCTTTCTTTATCAGCAAAGTGCAGCTGAGCCAAGGTGATCTGCCCCCGGTGCTGGACGTAGAGACCTTAGGCAAAAGCTCTCCCGAAGAGCTGAGACGCGGTGTCCGGACATGGCTGGAAGCGGTCGAAAACCACTATGGTGTCAAGCCCATCCTCTACACCTCCTACAAATTTAAAGAACGCTATCTGAGCGACTCCATATTCAACACCTATCCCTACTGGATCGCACACTATTATGTGGATTCTGTGCGTTACAAAGGAACATGGCATTTCTGGCAACACACAGATGTGGGTAAAGTCCCCGGCATCAAAGGCTCTGTAGACCTCAATGTATTCAACGGAACTTTAGAGGAACTGATGCGACTGACCTTGCCATAACGCCTCTTTTCGGAGTTCCTGTTTCGACTGATATGTCTCGATTTATAAAACATCCAGTCATAAACTATTAATAGCTTGATAAATAAACTTTAGAAATATTTTTATTAAACATTTTGGGCTTTTCAAAAAACAACTATATCTTTGTGGCGATTATATAGGCATTTGGAGGCACAAGGAGCTTGCAAAACACACCTATCTAATTATCTATCACTGATATAACGATTAACAGAGACGAGCGGAACGCTCTTTTTCAACCAATGAAAAGAATGCTGTTACCCGTTATAATACTGATGGAACAAAGAGAAACTAGAGGGAAAGGAGCGCCAGCACTTCTGAGAGTCTGATGTTTCCATGTTAAACCAAATTTAAAGCAGAAAAAAAAAGAACCATGGTCATAGCAGTAGATTTTGATGGCACCATTGTTGAACATCGGTATCCCGCCATCGGGCGTGAAAAACCATTCGCCATCGAGACTTTGAAGAAATTAAGTGCGGAACGCCACAAACTGATTTTGTGGAGCGTAAGGGAAGGCAAACTCTTGGAGGAAGCCATCGACTTCTGCCGGGAACGGGGACTGGAATTCTATGCAGTCAACAGAGATTACCCTGAAGAGGAAAAAGACTCCAACAACCACTTCTCCCGCAAGCTCAAAGCGGATCTCTTTATAGACGACCGTAATTTGGGAGGACTTCCGGACTGGGGAACCATCTATGAAATGGTCACCCACAAGCTCAGCTATGAAGACTTGATGCGCCGCTACGAGGAAGAAGATACGCCGATGCAACCCAAAGGCTTCTTCGCCAGACTGTTTGGAAAATAACAAATAAGATAATTTTAATGTAGAAAACATAGAAAACACTGCAACAATGAGACTCAACCGACTTCTAATAGCATTAGCTATCAGTGGGGTACTGGCAAGTTGTACCTCTTATAAGGACATCCCTTATCTGCAGAATCCGGAAATTGTAAACCAATATGCAGATACGCTCTCGCTGTATGACGCAAAAATCATGCCTAAGGATTTGTTAAGCATCACTGTCAACACAAGTGACCCTCAAGCGTCCGCCCCCTTCAACTTAACGGTACAGACTCCCATCAATACGGCTTTGGCCAATATCAATACAACTACGCAACCTACCCTGCAACAATACTTGGTGAGCAACAAAGGCGAGATCGACTTCCCGATCATCGGCAGGCTGAAGGTGGTCGGCCTGACCAAGAACCAGGCAGAAGATCTGATCCGCGACAGTTTGCGCCCCTACCTGAAAGAAGTCCCCATTGTCACAGTCCGCATGGCCAACTATCAGATTTCGGTCTTGGGAGAAGTGGCGCGACCCGGCACATTCACGGTCAGCAACGAGAAAGTCAACATCCTGCAGGCACTGGCCATGGCAGGTGACATGACAGTCTACGGTGTGCGCGACAACGTGAAACTGGTACGCGAAGAGATCACTGGCAAACGGGAAATCATCACCATCGACCTGAACCGTTCCGATCTGGTTCTCTCTCCTTACTATTACCTCCGTCAGAATGACATCATCTACGTAAGCCCCAACAAGACCAAAGCCCGCAACTCAGACATCGGCAGCAGCACGTCCATTTGGATCAGCGCCACCTCCATCTTAGTATCTTTAGCCAGTTTAATTGTTAATATCGTACAGTAAAAGAAAAAAAGCATGTTAGACGAACAAAACTTGGATAACGGCCAACAAAACCAGAACACAGAAGAGAGCATCAACCTCTACGCGCTTTTCTTCAAGTATTTCATCTACTGGCCATGGTTTGTAGCCAGCGTGGTTATATGCTTGATCGCGTGTTTTATCTATCTGCGCTATCAGGCACCTGTGTACAATGTCAGCTCAGCTGTCTTGATCAAAGAGGACGACAGCCGCAACACCAATACCTCAAGCCCATTGGCTGCGGTACAGGACTTGGGCATGTTTTCTATGACTAACAACTTCGACAACGAAGTGGAGATTCTCAAATCGCGCACATTAGCACGAAGAGTGGTAAACAAGCTGAAACTCTACATCAGCGTAGGGGAAAAACGGTTCTTCGGCTATAACACGCCGCTGTATAAAAACTCGCCCATCAATGTCTATATCACTCCAGAAGAGGCTGAAAAGCTGGAAGCCGGCGCCAAACTGGACATCAACTATACACTGGACGGCAAACTGAACGTACAAGTTGAATACACCTTGGAAGAAGAAGAGGAAAGCATCGAACAAACCTTCGACCAGATTCCTGCCGTATTCCCCACTCCTGTAGGCGTGTTCAGCTTCCTGCCCAATGACTCGATCCTCAACGACACCATCCACCCCATCGAAGAAGACATCCACTTAGTGGCTTACGTCAACAGCCCCACCGCTGTAGCCAGCAGCTATGTGGAAAACATCTCCATCGAGCCTGCTTCCAAAACTACAACCATCGCCTTGATGAGTCTGCAGACCAAAAACAAGCAATTAGGCATTGACTATATCAATTGCTTGGTAGACTTCTATAACCAAGACACCAACGATGAAAAGAACGAAGTGGCTCAAAAGAGCGCCGAATTCATCGAGGAACGCATCGGAATCATCAACCAAGAGCTGGGAACTACCGAAAGCGAACTGGCTACCTACAAACAACGGGCAGGCATAACCGACCTGAAGAGCGATGTGCAGATAGCCTTGGAAGAGAACTCCAAATATGAACAGCAACGGATGGAAAACGCTACCCAAATCCAGCTGGTGACATACCTGCAAGACTACATCAACGATCCTGCAAACAGGAACGAAGTATTGCCCGCCAACGTAGGATATACAGACAACAACCTGACATCTGTCATCGACCAATACAACACAATGCTGATCGAACGGAAACGGCTGTTGCGCACTTCCTCTGAGAACAACCCGGCTGTGGTCAACATGAACACGGGCATCGAGGCCATGCGCCACACCGTGATCACCACCGTATCGAGCGTGCTGAAAGGACTGCAGATCACCAGGGATGACCTCAACCGGCAAGCGCGCAAATTTGAAGGACGCATCAGCAGCGCACCCGTACAGGAAAAGGAATTCCTGACCATCTCCCGCCAACAGGAGATCAAAGCGACTCTCTACATCATGCTGCTGCAGAAACGGGAAGAAAACGCCATCACTCTGGCGGCTACCGCCAACAACGGCCGCATCATCGAAGAGCCTCTGGCCGACAAATATCCGGTGGCACCCAGAAAGAAAATATACATGCTGGCCGCCCTCATCTTAGGCTTGGGCATTCCGGTGGGCATCATTTACCTGCAGGATTTGCTGAAATACAAAATCGAAAACCGGGAAGACGTAGACCGTATCACCGATGTCCCCGTATTGGGAGAAATTCCATTGGGAGTCAAACCGAAAGAGGGAGGAGCCATCGTGGTGAAGGAAAATAAGAACGAAATGATGGAAGAGATCTTCCGCGCCTTACGCACCAACCTGCTGTTCATGCTGGGCAAAGACGAGAAAGTGATCCTGTTCACCTCCAGCCAGCCGGGCGAAGGCAAGTCTTTCATCGCCGGCAACACGGCTGTCAGTCTGGCTTTCATGGGCAAGAAAGTCATCATCATGGGTATGGACATCCGCAAGCCGGGTCTGAACAAGGTGTTTAACATCAGCCGGAGAGCGGAAGGCATCACCAATTACCTGAGCGATCCTGAGCATGTCAACCTCTTCGACATGATCCAGCACAGCGACCTGAGCAAGAACCTGGACATCCTGCCGGGCGGAACACCTCCTCCCAATCCTACAGAACTGGTGGCAAGAGACGTATTGGATCAAGCCATCGAGCAGCTGAAGAAGGTATACGATTACATCATTCTCGACACAGCCCCCATCGGCATGGTGACCGATACGGCCATCATCGGCCGTGTGGCTGACCTGTGTGTCTATGTCTGCCGCGCAGATGTCACCCCCAAAGCTGCCTATGCCTACATCAATGTCCTGAGAGACCAAAAGAAATTCCCCAAACTCGCCACTGTCATCAACTCCATAGACATGAGCAAGCGGAAAAACAACTACGGATACGGATATGGCAAGAAATATGGCGGCTACGGCTATGGGAAAAAGTATGGCTACGGCTACGGTTACGGCTATGGTTATGGCCACGAGTCAGATGGCAAAAAGAAGAAAAAGAAATACCAGGAAGACTAAAATCAGATTTCCTATACACATCCGGATATACAAAAGAAGGAACTGCCACCAAGGCGGTTCCTTTTTTATGCATATCTCAATTTGCCAAACCGCTATTCCATTTCCAAGGAAGCCTGCCTGACCAATGCCAATAAAGCAAGCTATTCTCCGATGCTCTTTGGAAAAACAAGGCAACCGCATCCAAATACCGGGACAGACAATCTGCGCAGATGACTAATTTCGGGAGCGGATTGCGCGGCAGAAATGCCGCACCTCCTTCTTGATTCCGTCTCCTAATCAAGTTGATTATCCTGTACAATCAACTTGATTTCACCGCCTGACCAACCTGTTTTTCAGGAAAGGTTGCGCTGAAGGCTTCACGCTTTCACACGGGTTCCAATCCGTTGGAGTTCTGCCTGTTGCGGTGAAAGGGAAAAGTGGCTCCACCTCTCACATATACCTTCACACGAATCTTCCATAAATTCCTTATATAGAATATTTTACGGTGGAAGCATACCTGAAAAGCGATTTGTGAAGCTGCGGCATCTCTTTTCCGTGTGAGAGGTCGTAACTGTTGACATATTAAAGAACAGAAAAACCGATCTGCAATCCGCATGTGTTGGCAGACCTGTTCAACCGCCGATACAGCATAACCGAAATTCAAGCGCAATATAACAAGCCTTGCCAATCGCAGCATCCTTGGCTCATCATACAGATAGCTTCCGCAAAGAGAAAGCCCCTATACCTTGACATCCAAGCGTCTCAATCTGTCACGGACAAAATGAGCTGTCAGGATCGTTGATGTTTCACCGATCCGCAGAACGGAAGAAGGGAACCGGAAAGCGCTTGCAGCAAGGTTTCACTGCAAATAGTTATATAGCAAGCAGTTGCGAAACAGCAAAAAAAAATTCGTGAACGGTGAACCCGAATGTTTGTTTCACCGCAATGTTCTCTTTTTCAACTTGTTGCAGCCAACGTGAAGGCGTGAAGCTTTCAAGCCGTTTTTTTACTAACAAGCGAGTGATATAGAAGGTGAAAGACATCGGTTTGTCAAACAGAATCGGTTTGCTTCCCATCCAAATGAATGGCACGCGTACCGTCCGTCCACCGCACGCGTACCGTCCGTCCACCGCACGCGTACCGTCCGTCCACCGCACGCGTGCCGTCCATCCGCCGCACGCGTGCCGTCCACTCCTGAAAAACCAATATTTTCCCTCTATTTCCGTACCTTTTCTCTAAAGAAAAAACGTTTTCTTTATTCCGCCGGAGTAGAATCCGCAGATTTTATCTAAATTTGTCCTCGAAACAAAATCCTTCATCACATGAAACTGTTCAATAACAAACAATGGATGTTTTATTGCATCGGAGTGCCGGTCCTGCTGATTGTCAGCTACCTGTCCATGCCTTACTATGCCCGTCAGGCACTGATCCATCTGATGCCGACGGTGGACGACCTACAGACGTTCCATCGGGACACTATATGCCGCGCAGCCCATGCCTGGCATTGGCCTCATGCCTCCGACTATAACTCTTGCCATCTTCCTCCCGCTGACGAAGCTTACCTGGACAGTTTCCAGACCCTTTCCTTCCTTGTGATCCAACGGGACAGCCTTGTGCATGAATCCTATCGCAACGGCTGGAACGACACACTGACTTCCAACATCTATTCAGCCACCAAGACCATCGTAGGGCTGCTTGTCGGCATCGCCTTGGACGAAGGAAAGATTCAGAGCCTGGACGATCCGGTTTCCCGCTACTTGCCCTGCTACACAAAAGGCATGCAGGCCAATGTCACCCTGCGCCACCTGCTCACGATGAGCGGAGAGATGGATTGGGACGAATCATATGCCTCCCTCTTCTCTGTCACCACGCATGGCTATTATGGCAACGACCTCTACGAGCTGGCCACCGGACTGGACGTGACGAAGCAGCCAGGCTTGCAGTTCACTTACCGAAGCGGTGAAACGCAGCTGCTCGCTTTCGTGCTCGAAGCAGCCACGGGAAAAACCCTAAGCCAATATGCAGAAGAGAAGCTCTGGAAGCCCATGCAAGCCGAACGCGACGCTTACTGGCTATTAGATAAAGAAGGAGGTGACGAGAAAGCTTTCTGCTGTTTTCACACCACCGCCCGCGATGTGGCACGCTTCGCCCGGCTGATGCTGGACCGAGGACGCTGGAACGGCCGGCAACTGGTGTCCGAAGCTTATCTGGACGAAATGCTCCAGCCCGCCTCTTACCTGAAAGACCAATGGGGCAAAGCACCGCTCAGCTACTACGGATTCCAGATTTGGCTGATCTCCTATCAAGGCGAGATGATTCCCTGCATGAGAGGGATGTTGGGGCAATACATTTACGTCCTCCCTTCCCAAGAGGCCATCGTGGTAAGACTGGGACGGAAACGATGTGACACTTACTTGGAAAACAGTCCTTTTACCACGGACATGACCCGCTACTTGGACATTGCCATGAAACTGCTGGACAGAGAGTAACAATCTGCCTCGAATTGACTTAACATTATGCCATAAATCACACACTTATAAAAACCATTAAATGCATCTACAATTATGAAAACAAAAGACTTGTATTTCCTTCTTGTTGCGACAGCCTTATTTCTGCCTTTCTTCTTGTGCGAACAGCTGTATGCGGCCTACCAATCTTTCAACGCCGCACACGGCATGGTAATGAGCTTTCTGAAGTTCGGCATACTCTCCACCATGGGCGAGCTGTTGGGCTTGCGCATCAGCACAGGCAATTATTTCCGGCCAGGTTTCGGTGTGCTGCCCCGCGCCTTGGTATGGGGAGTGTTCGGCATGGGCATCAACATGGCTTTCATTGTGTTTTCCACCGGCGTGCCTGCTTTTGCCGCATACTTAGGCGTGGACAATCCCGCCGGCCTCATGGCCGGTCCGCTCTGTCTGGGCAAGGTGTTGCTGGCACTGGCCATCTCTGTCACAATGAACACCATCTTCGCCCCCGTCTTCATGACATTGCACAAGATCACTGACACACACATCCTTGCCACAGGAGGCACTCTGCGCGGACTGTTCACTCCGCTGCCCATGGGAGAGATCATGCAAGGAATGAACTGGCGCGTGCAATGGAACTTTGTGTTCAAAAAGACGATTCCCCTATTCTGGTATCCGGCACATACCGTCACATTCCTCCTGCCCGAAGAGACACGAGTTCTTTTTGCCGCCCTGCTGGGGGTAGCCTTAGGCGTGATCCTGTCTGTAGCGGCAAGAAAGAAGTGAGGCAGATCGTCTTGATCAAATCGCACTTCCCAACATGCCAGCAAAAGGCCGTTCATGCGAAGCGCTGACGAAGAAAGCCAATAACACCCATGCCGGACATACATAAGAAAGGGTTGGCGGTTCCGGACCGCCAACCCTTTCTTCTATAAACCAAACTGCCATGTCAGACTAAATGGCTGATCCACTCCTCGCGGTCGCCGGGCAAGAGGTCGATGACAGGGATTTCAATCATCGTATAGCAACCCGGCTGCTGGCGCATGGAAGCGCGTGCCACACACACCAGCACCTGAGCGGTAAGGGCAGGGTTGTTGATGCGCATGTTGAACTCAAACAACTGATTCTGCGTCTTGCCGGAAACACCTTTGCGCGTAAGATTCACCCCATGCCCCATATCGAGCAACGCATCCACACTGGACACCTGCTGGACATGCGTCTCATCGTTCACGAAATAAGGATCGGATTTGACAGCGGCAGCCACTTTCTCAAACTCATAGCCATCCTTCAGCTCAATGTAGACCATGCGGCGATGTATGCCCGTACCGGTGGGAATGGTCATGGACAGCGCGGCCTTCACGCCTTCCACTGCCTTGACAGCCACCGTATGTCCCATACTCATGCCCGGACCGAAGTTGGTATAAGTGATGCCCTTCGGAGCGATGGCTTCCAGCAGGGCACGCACCACAGAGTCACTCCCCGGATCCCATCCGGCAGAAATGACAGAAACGGTGCCGTGTGCTTTGGCTTCGGCATCAAGGGTGCGGCGCAAATCTGCCACACCGGTGTGGATATCAAAGCTGTCTACAGTATGAATGCCCATAGCCAGGATCTCCTTAGCGTATTCTTCCACTTTACGGGTGGGAGTACAGAGGATGGCCACGTCCACACTTTCCAGCTCTTTGATGTTTTTCACTACGGGATAGTCTGCCAGTTCAGGCGGGCAATTTTCCGCACCTGCCCGACGTACTACACCGGCTATTTCGAAATCGGGCGCAGCTTCCAGGGCCTGAAGTGTATAATGCCCGATGTTGCCATAACCAACGATGGCGGCTCTAATTTTTTTCATAATTGACTGTTTTAGATAAAACCTCTAACATTTTGGGTGCAAAAGTAATCATTTTATGGCATATTGCACAGTTCCGGAAGAAATGTTTTCGTAAGTTTTTTCTTTTTTAGTAGAGAGATATTCAATAAATATGCTTATTTTTGCAGATATTTTACTTTAAGGACATATTATCAGTACACACCAAACCTATATGATAGAATACCTACGCGGCGAATTGGCCGAACTCAGTCCAGCATCCGCCACCATCGACTGCAATGGAATAGGATATGCGGTCAGCATCTCGCTCAATACCTATGCTGCTATCCAAGGCAAAAAAGAATGCAAACTCTACATTTATGAAGCCATCCGCGAGGACGCCTACCAGCTCTATGGATTTGCCGACAAACAAGAACGCGAGCTCTTCCTGCTGCTCATCTCCGTCTCAGGCATCGGCGGCAACACAGCCCGCATGATCCTTTCCGCCCTCTCTTCCTCGGAACTGGTGTATGCCATCAGCAACGAGAACGCCACCTTGCTGAAAAGCGTGAAAGGCATCGGACTGAAAACAGCCCAACGCATCATCGTAGATCTGAAAGACAAAATCAAGACTGACACAACCGCCCTTGGCAACGCGCCTCTCACAGGCATGACCGCCAGTCCCGCCCAAACGCAGGTGCAGGAAGAAGCCATTGCCGCCCTCACCATGCTGGGATTCGCGCAGGCTCCCACGCAGAAAACGGTGGCAGCCATCCTGAAAGAAGAACCGGATGCCTCTGTGGAACAGGTCATCAAACTGGCTTTGAAAAGACTTTGAGCAAACATTCACCCAACAATATAATAAATAGACATGAAACGTCAATTCATCTATAAAAAGAAATGGACGGAGTTTACTGATCTTCCAGCCTCCGCACCGGAAAACGATTGGTACATCTCATTCATCAACAACCAACTGATGCCGCTGATTCAGAACTCGGAGTTCTTGAAAGAGACCTCCTCCTCTGTGAAAGAAGAGACGGCCCTCTCTCTGGCTGCCTACCTGCACGATGCCGTAGCCCAATCGGGAGGATGGAAACGCTTCACCGACCGGCATCAGGCCCTCTATGGCCGTCCGCTTCCTTTCTACCATCTGACCGAGACATATCTGCCGGATGAAATCAACCGGGAAGACATCGCCCTCATCTGCTGGCTTTCCGGCAAGTACACAGAAACTGACGATTTCAATACCCCAACCCCCTGCCCCGATCCCTTTCAACCACAGTTGCTGGAATTCAGCCAACAAGTGTATGAGCTCATGGACAGCGTTTTCGAAGAGGCGCCTTTCTCTGACGAGGAAACGATCAGTGACTGGGTGATGTGGATGGAGATCCTGGAAATGCCTCCTTTCTCTCTTCCGAATATGAAACAGGAAACAGACTTGACCGAGGACGTGCGCCGTTGCCTGGAATATTCCGGCGGGCATCCGCTTCTTTTCTTTGAGACATACCATGAGCTTATCCGTTTTCTGACCGATGTGTTAGGCTGGAGTTCAAGTCCCTATGAACCGATTTTTCCCGAATGGAGAAACAAAAGCCATTTCATCATCTATCCCAACAGCAAAGGACTGCTGCTCGCCGATAGTGTCGCCTGGTATTTCTGTGACCCCAAGAATCCATACTACGACGCAAAGAAAGCCAGAGAAGAAGGATGGCGGATGTTCACCACCCTCTTCAGCTGTCCGATAGACCTGCTCTATTATGGCATGTTTAACGGTCTCCTGCCCGATGTGGAACTCCCATTCCCCAAAGGGAAAGAAACGCTGCAAGAGAATTGGGACTTCATCATGCGCTTGTTCCTGCCCGATGCTTTTTATGACGAATACGATGAAAGCACAAACAGCTATTGCGACACCTACAGCGACGATGAGTATGAATAGAGGAATCATTACAGTGGAACAGAATTGATTTGCGAAAATGTAGAGACGCGATTAGCTACGCCCAAAACAACCATAGGTATAGTCATCGCGTCTCCTCGCCTGCTGCCCATTTGAACGGCTTTTCCGGCTTTCTGCAAACCGTCTTTGATCTGACTGCAATTCTATATGCTATAGTCCCTTCTATTTAGAGTTCCACAATTTCTTCCCGACACAAAGTCAGCTTCTCCACCCCCTCGGCCGTCACGGCCCATGAGTTTTCGATACCTACCGGACCGATGCCTGGAAGCACTATTTTCGGCTCCAAGGCAAACACCATACCCGGCTCCAGCTCCTGACGAATGCGGGGAGCCAAGACCGGTGCCTCATTGATCTCCAATCCGATGCCATGGCCAATGAACTTCGCCTTCTGGCCCGCCCCCATAAAGCAATCACTCCATCCGGCTTTCTCTACAACCCGGATGGCCGCATTGTACAGGTCCTCACAAGCCACACCCGGTTTGGCCAGTCCTGCCACCGTCTCCTGCACTTCCAGGCAAGTCTGATGAGCCGCATATGCCTTTTCCGGCAGCCGCCCGACGGAAAACACACGGCTCATGTCACACATATAGCCATAGAAATTGCCTCCCATGTCCACCATGACAGTCTGTCCGGCCTGAATAAGTGTGCCGTTTGCGCCTCCGGGCAAAGAAGGATCCACTCCTTCGCCTCCTAAAGCAAAATCATAAGGAGAGGGAACCGCCGCATTGCCGCCAGCCAACAGGCTGCCCATGAAAATCTCCATGCTCCGGCCAAACACACGGAAAATGCCTAAACAGCCTTCCAGCCTCATCAGCCTTTCGATCTCGATGGAAAACTGAAGATCCGTCATGCCGGTCTTGTAGACAGAAGGCACCTGCTCATATGCCTTGGCATGGGCTGCGGCAGAACGGCGGAACATCTCCAGTTCCAGTTCGGTCTTCACACTCCGCGCCTGACGGATCAAAGCCGTTCCCACATTCAATACCTCCGCATCGGGAAAGCAGGCGGCAAGCCGGCTGTATTCGTTATAAGGCAGCTCATCACCTTCCAGCATCAGCCTTTTCGGCAAAGGGAGTCCGGCCTCCTTCATCAGGTCCGGCAACTGTTCCGGCTTACGGATGGGGTGAGCATGTTCCCCCCCAATATCGTTAGGACGCTTCACAAACACATGCGCCGGGGCATCCAAAGGCAAATAAAGATAACCGCTGATGATGCGGCCATAGGTATAGAACAGATTTACATTACATGTGATAAGGGCCGCATCGATTCCGTGCTGAGCCATCAGGACACGAATCTTGTCGCGCCTTCTTTTCAATTCCGGTTGTAACATTTCTTTTCTTTTTTATAGGTTTTCGCCCGCAAAGGTAATCTTTTCAGGTGATAATGCCCACAATCCAGCCCGTTGAAAGAGTCAAAGGGAGGTGAAAGTTGGAGGAGCCGGTGGAGACCGGCAAGGCATCCGCTACCACCCCCTAACACAAAAAAAGTACTGCCTGATACCTTCACAGGCGCAGGCAGCACAAACCACAAATACAAATACAACTAAACAAAGTATCTTTATAGCTTTACGCCATGAATGCGGATCAAATGATTCCTTGTCCCATCATCGCATGAGCCACCTTCATGAAACCGGCAATATTGGCGCCTTTCACGTAATTGATGTAACCGTCAGGCTCGGTGCCATACTTCACGCACTGGGCATGGATGGCGTGCATGATGCCGTGAAGTTTCTCGTCCACTTCAGCCGCACTCCAGCTGAGATGCATGGCGTTTTGCGACATTTCCAACCCGCTGGTAGCCACGCCTCCCGCGTTGACGGCTTTGCCTGGCGCATACATCATCTTGTGCTCGATGAAAAGGTCGATGGCTTCGGGTGTGCAGCCCATGTTGGAAATCTCGCCTACGCACAATACATGATTGTCTATCAGATGCTTGGCATCTTCGCCATTCAGCTCGTTTTGCGTGGCGCATGGCAAGGCGATGTCCACCTTCACTTCCCAAGGACGGCGGCCAGGTATGAAAGTAGCTTCGGGGAATTCGTCGGCATATGGAGCTACGATGTCATTGCCCGACGCGCGGAGTTCCAGCATATAGTCTATCTTCTCGCCACTGATGCCGGCCGGATCGAAGATATATCCGTCGGGACCGGAGATGGTAACGACCTTGGCGCCCAATTGGGTTGCCTTGGTGGCAGCTCCCCATGCCACATTGCCGAAACCGGAGATGGCTACTGTCTTTCCCTTGATGTCAATGCCCTTGGTCTGAAGCATCTGGTTGACAAAGTACAAACCGCCGAAGCCGGTAGCTTCCGGACGGATCAGCGAACCGCCAAACTCCAGTCCCTTGCCGGTAAAAGTTCCGGTGAACTCGCGGGTCAGCTTCTTATACATGCCAAACATATACCCTACTTCCCTTCCGCCTACACCAATGTCACCGGCAGGCACATCCATATCCGGTCCTACATGACGCCACAGTTCCAGCATGAATGCCTGACAGAACCGCATGATCTCCGCCTGACTCTTGCCACGGGGCGAGAAGTCAGAGCCTCCCTTCGCACCGCCCATAGGCAGTGTGGTCAAAGCGTTTTTAAAAGTCTGCTCAAACCCTAAAAACTTCAAGATGGACAGATTGACAGACGCATGGAAACGGACACCGCCCTTGTAGGGGCCAATGGCATTGTTGAACTGCACACGGTACCCCAGATTTGTCTGCACCTCCCCTTTGTCGTCCACCCATGTGACACGGAAAGTGATGATACGGTCCGGCTCAACCAGCCGTTCAATGATCTTAGCCTTTTCAAACTCAGGATGTTGATTGTAAACGTCTTCTATTGACAGAAGAACCTCCTTCACGGCCTGCAGATATTCTGATTCGCCGGGATGCTTTGCCTCCAAAGAGGACATGATACGCTGGATGTTCATAATAAGTACATTTTAAAGTTAGTACCTTGTTTACTTTATAGGCTATCCGAACAAAGTGTAAACGAATAACACTGCAAATATAGGAAATCTTTTCATATCTCCTAAACATTGCAGTGTTATTTTGCTTAATTAAAGATAAAATGTCAGTTTTTGAACTTCATACCCAAGTTATACATGATAAAAGCGTAAATATCGGCCTGTTCTTCCAGCACTTTACTCATGGGTTTGCCTCCTCCATGTCCGGCTTTGCTGTCGATGCGGATAATGGTGGGATTCGTTCCATCGTTGCACGCCTGCAACGTAGCGGCGAATTTAAAGGAGTGGGCAGGCACTACGCGGTCATCATGATCGGCAGTTGTGACCAGCGTGGCGGGATAGGCCGTGCCAGGCTTAAGGTTATGCAAAGGAGAATACCCCTTGAGGTATTCAAACATCTCCTGGCTGTCCTCACTGGTTCCATAGTCACTTGCCCAGTTCCATCCGATCGTAAACTTATGATAACGCAACATGTCCATCACTCCCACTTGCGGCACAGCCACCTGGAACAGATCAGGGCGCTGGGTCATGCAAGCTCCCACCAACAGGCCACCGTTGGATCCGCCTACAATGGCCAGCTTTTCCTCACAGGTATAGTCATTGGCAATCAGATATTCGGCCGCAGCGATGAAGTCGTCAAACACGTTCTGCTTGTTCATCTTCGTACCGGCCAGATGCCATTCCTCGCCATATTCGTTGCCGCCACGCAGATTGGCCTGAGCATAGATGCCTCCATTTTCCAGGAAAGGAATGCGCATGGATGAAAAACCGGGATTCAGGCTGATGCTGAACCCGCCGTAGCCATAGAGGTAAACAGGATTCTTACCATTCTTTTTCAACCCTTTCTTATAAGTAAGGAACATCGGGATTTTCGTTCCATCCTTGCTGGGATAGAACACTTGTTCGGTGACAAACGCATCGGCATCGAAATTCACATTCGGGGCGCGGAAGAGTTCGGAAGTGTTGGCCTCCATATCATATCGGTAAATGGCTCCCGGCGTAGTGAACGAAGTAAAGGTATAGAAGCATTCCTTGTCATCCTTATCGCCGCTGATGCTCACAGAGCCTAAAGAAGGCAAAACGATTTCCTGCAGTTCCTTTCCGTCCAAGCCATAGACATACGCATGGTTGGAAGCGTCTTTGTCATATATAAGGAAAAGCTTCCCGCCGACAATGCCTGCGCCGGCCAGCACAGATTCTTTTTCAGGTATCAGCTCCTGCCAGCCCTTCACATCAGGACGGTCAGGAGTAGTGACCATGATGCGGTTCTTGGAGGCTCCGTAATTGGTGAACAGATAAATCTTTCCATCCATTACTTCGATGGGGCTATACAGATACTTCATGTCCGTAGCCATCGGCACAAAGGAAGCGTTGGGCTTGCGCAGGTCTTTCACATACAAGGCATTTCCGGAATCTTCCCCACTTTCAAAGAGGAAAAGCAAAGTCTCATCTTCACTGGTCTCTACGCCATAGAAACGCTTGGGATAAGCTTTGTTTTCATAAACAAGCTTATCCTGGGACTGGGGAGTCCCTATCTTATGATAATAAATCTTATGGTTCTCGTTGACGTGGGAATACTCCTTTCCTGCCACAGGAGCATCATAAGCGCTATAGAAAAATCCGTCTTTCAGCCACGTAGCTCCCGTAAACTTGGCCCATTCGATGTGGTCGTCCAATGTACGGCCTGTCTCGACATCCATCACATAGACTTCAGTCCAGTCTGAACCGCTGCGCGAGATGGTATAAGCCATATATTTCCCGTCACGGGAAAAGCTGGTGCCTGTCAAGGCAACCGTTCCGTCTTCCGACAGCTTGTTCGGGTCGAGAAACACACGAGGCTCGCTGTCCAGACTGTCTTGCACATAGAGGACACTCTGATTCTGAAGGCCATCGTTCTTAAAGAAGTAATACTTTCCATGCTTCTTAGAGGGCATGCCGATCTTCTCGTAGTTGGAAACATCGGTCAGACGCTTCAGCAAGGCACTGCGGAAGGGTATTTGTGAGAGGTATTCGTCCGTCACCCTGTTCTCAGCTTCCACCCAAGCAGCCGTAGCCTCACTGGTGTCGTTTTCCAACCATCGGTAAGGATCTGGCACTTCCGTTCCGAAATACACATCCACTGTATCCGTTTTAGCTGTTTCCGGATACGTCAGCTTAGGCTGCTTGACTCCACAGGCAGCCAATGTCAAACTAGTCATAGACAACATTAATAATTTTTTGCTCATATTGAAAACTTGTTTTTAAGTGTTTCTTAATCTTGCCGGAAAAAGTTCGGTTCCACCCTTTCCGGCAGGTTTTCCTTTTTTAACAACAGACAAAAGCTATCATCCATAAATAGAAAGCGCAAATATAGCAATAATCCATTATGAACACAATCTTACTCCGAAAAGACTATGGCTCCTGCTTGCCGCACGAACATCTTTTCGTAACTTTGCGCCGTCAGTCGGCTTTTTCGATAGAAAGAGCCGACATCACATCGCTAACTAAACACATCAAACGAATGAAAAAGATAACCATCGCTATCGACGGCTTTTCCTCTTGCGGAAAAAGCACCATGGCCAAGGATTTGGCACGAGAAATAGGCTACATCTATATAGACAGCGGTGCCATGTATAGAGCCGTTGCCCTCTATGCCATAGAACAAGGCATCTTCCAAGGTGACCAGATCGACACCGCCCGCCTGGAGCAGGAAATGAAACGCGTCTGCATCAGTTTTCACCTGAATCCGGAAACCGGAAGACCGGACACCTACCTGAATGGGGTGAACGTGGAAGATAAAATACGCACCCTCGAAGTATCAGCACGAGTCAGCCCCATAGCCGCATTAGGCTTTGTGCGCCAAGCTATGGTGCGCCAGCAGCAGGAAATGGGCAAAGCGAAAGGCATCGTCATGGACGGAAGGGACATCGGCACCACAGTATTCCCCGATGCAGAGTTGAAAGTGTTTGTCACCGCCTCTCCGGAAATACGCGCCCAGCGACGCTATGATGAGCTGCGGGCCAAAGGCGACAACAGCGTACGTCTGGAGGATATATTGGAGAATGTGAGACAACGCGACTATATTGACCAGCACCGTGAGGTCAGTCCCTTGCGAAAGGCTGACGATGCCCTGTTGCTGGACAACAGCCACCTGACCATAGCCGAACAAAAAGCATGGCTGTTAAAACAATACCATAAGGCAACAAACCAGGAAGCATAAGGACATATGACAAAAAAAGTAGAGATAGACGAAGGATCGGGCTTCTGTTTCGGAGTGGTCACAGCCATCCGAAAAGCGGAAGAAGAACTGGCGAAAGGAGGAACGCTTTACTGTCTGGGCGACATTGTGCACAACAGCCGCGAAGTGGAACGGCTGAAAGCATTGGGGCTGATCACCATCAACCACGAAGAGTTCAACCGCCTGCATGACGCCAAAGTGCTGCTCCGCGCACACGGCGAGCCGCCTGAGACTTACGAAATAGCCCGCCAAAACCACATCGAGATTATCGACGCGACCTGTCCGGTGGTGTTGAAACTGCAGAAACGCATCAAACAAGAATACATGCTGGACGATGAAGCGAACAAACAAATTGTCATTTATGGCAAAAACGGGCATGCCGAAGTGCTGGGACTCGTGGGGCAGACAAACGGGAAGGCTATCGTCATCGAAAAACTGGAAGAGGCCCGCCATTTGGACCTGACCAAAAGCATCCGCCTCTACTCTCAGACCACCAAATCACTGGATGAGTTCCAGCAAATCGTGGAATACATCCGCACCCACATCGCAGAGGGTGTCACCTTTGAATATTATGACACCATCTGTCGGCAAGTGGCCAACCGCATTCCCAACATCCGCAAGTTTGCCGCCTCACACGACTTGGTGTTCTTCGTCAGCGGCAAAAAAAGCTCCAACGGCAAGATGCTCTTTGACGAATGCCGCAAAGTGAACCCCAACTCACACCTGATAGACAGCAAAGCGGAAATAGAGCCAGCTCTCTTAGCCTCAGCATGCTCCATAGGTGTGTGTGGCGCCACTTCCACTCCCAAATGGCTGATGGAAGAAATTTCAGAAGCCATACACAAGGAACTGAAAAAGACAGAATAAAAAGAAAGACAAATTTCTGTCAAAAGAAAGATATTAGTCCGCTGATTTATTGCTTATGTAACAAACATACATTACTTTTGCATCGGCTAAATTATCCAACCCATATGAATAAGCCGGAAGGAACAGACAAGCTCAAAAAACTAAATAAAAGGAACTGAATCATTAACCATATAGAAAGAAAATCGTGATGGGAACAATTAAATGTATTGGAATCTTGACTTCCGGAGGGGATGCTCCGGGCATGAACGCAGCGATTCGCGCCGTGACACGTGCTGCCATCTATAACGGTTTGCAGGTGAAAGGTATCTACAGAGGCTATAAAGGATTGGTCACTGGAGAAATCAAGGAATTCAAAAGCCAGAACGTGAGCAACATCATCCAGCTGGGCGGCACCATTCTGAAGACCGCCCGGTGTAAGGAATTTACCACACCGGAAGGACGCCAGATCGCTTACGACAACATGAAAAAAGAAAATATCGATGCCTTGGTGGTCATCGGAGGAGACGGTTCGCTGACAGGCGCGCGCATCTTCGCTCAAGAGTATGACGTTCCCTGCATCGGGCTTCCGGGCACTATCGACAACGATTTGTACGGAACAGACACAACCATCGGCTATGACACAGCCTTGAACACCATTCTGGATGCTGTAGACAAAATCCGCGACACAGCCACCTCACACGAACGACTCTTCTTCGTAGAAGTGATGGGGCGCGACGCCGGTTTTCTGGCTTTGAATGGCGCCATCGCTTCCGGTGCGGAAGCCGCCATCATTCCGGAGTTCAGCACCGAAGTAGACCAATTGGAAGAATTCATCAAAAACGGCTTCCGCAAGTCAAAAAACAGCAGTATCGTGCTTGTGGCAGAAAGCGAGCTTACAGGAGGAGCCATGCACTATGCCGAACGTGTGAAAAATGAATATCCGCAGTATGACGTGCGTGTCACCATTTTGGGACACTTGCAACGCGGCGGAAGCCCTACGGCACACGACCGCATCCTCGCAAGCCGTCTGGGGGCGGCAGCCATTGACGCGCTGATGGAAGGGCAGCGCAACGTAATGATCGGAGTGGATCATGACGAAATTGTCTACGTGCCTTTTACCAAAGCCATCAAGAACGATAAACCGATCAAGAGAGAGCTGGTAAACGTGTTGAGAGAGCTGTCCATCTGATTCTTCTCATCAATATCAGACCAGTCCGAAAAGCCGGTCGCAAAATAAGCAAGCTTCATTGGAGGGAAATCCGGTTGCGAAGCATCATAGGATAAATGGGCAATGAAGCAATAAATAATAAATGGCAAAGTATCCTATAATAATACTTGGACAAGTAACCTATGATGCCGGAAAACCCGCAGACTTGCTCCAAGAATCAACCCTTTTTCGGATACCTTGCAAGCGGATTTTCGGACTGACCCTCCATAACAGCCTAAAAGCGGGGCGAAAAGGATTGACTTCCTTTCCGCCCCGCTTTTTTATGCCAGTCAGAGCCAAGGCGAAACGATCCGTTCAGTACGTTCCCACAGCTCGGCCATCTGCGGATGATGGATATACTTCTCTGAAAGCTGTTTGGGGTGAGAGCTCACATTCAATGTACCGGTGCGCCGGCCTGCCTCTTCGTCCAGCAGCAGACTGACAGCAGTAGCGGCTCCCTTGCGCGGGGTACGTATGAAAGGACGGAACAGAATGTCGGTCAACGGATCAAACCACATGTGCATGGTGATGATGTCGGTGGAGACAATGCCCGGATCAGCGGCATTGACCACAATTCCCCGGTCTTCCACACGCCTTGCCAAGTCGATCGTAAAAAGGGTCAAAGCCAGCTTGGTGTTGCTGTAAATGGGTATGCGCCAGAAATTCCCACGCCTGCCTCTCAGGAAGAAATCCGGAAAATCCAAACGGCCGATGGCGTAAGTGCATGACACCATGCTGACGATACGGCTGCCCTGTCCCATCAGCGGAAGCAGCTTACGGGTCAGCAAGTAAGGACCCACATAGTTCACGCTGACCGTCCGCTCCAGCCCGTCTTCAGTGATGTGCAATCCAGTCTCCATGGTTCCGGCATTGTTCATCAGGAGCGACACCGGTGTGCCTCTCTTCACCATTGTATCGGCAAAAGCGGCCACCGAAGCCAAAGAAGACAAATCAATGCCTATCACCTCCAAGGCGGGATTGCCGGTCTCGCGCATCAACTGCTGGCGTTTCCTTTCGGCTTTTTCCGGATCAAGACAGGCCATTACGACGTGATACCCGGCCAAAGCCACAGCACGGGTGATTTCAGTCCCCATGCCGCCGTCTGCGCCCGTGACGATCGCTAATTTATTTGTCAGATTCTTCATGTCAATAAAAAAGTTAAGACCGACTTTCGATTCGTTCAATTTCCTTCTGCAGGCAGGAGGGAAGCCCCTCTTTCAAATGTTGGTGACAGGCCATGTCTATGGAATACATACGGGCAATGCAGTAATTGCTGTGCCTACAGTCGCAACGGGCATTCTCCTCAGCCTTCATGCGGTTGACAAATCCGGGTTCGTTCAGCAGGGCACGAGCCATTTGCACAGCCTCAAAGCCACAGTCCAGCACTTCATCAATCTTCTGACGGGACACCAGCCCACCCACATAAACGAGCGGCATCCGAATGGCTTGACGGAATTTCAAAGCGTCTTCCAGGAAGTAAGCCTCACGGAAAGGCACCTTGGGTATCATATACTTGCCCACCAGACGGACACCGTATTTCAGCCACCAGCAGGTCATATAGTAGGTCATGGTGCGGATAGGCATCTCGCCACGCATCACATACATAGGCGCCTTGCTCACAAATCCGCCGCTCAGCACCAGCGCATGCGCACCAGACCGCTCCAGCCTTCGCGCCACTTGCAGGGATTCGTCCAAGTCCATGCCTCCACGGAAGCCGTCGCGCATGTTCATCTTTACCAGCACGGCCATGTCCGCCCCTGCGGCACGCATCACTTCCTCCATCACCATGTCCATGAAACGCATACGGTTTTCCAACGAGCCTCCATACTGATCTTTGCGATGGTTCGTGGAAGGAGAGAGAAATTGGCTGATGAGATAGCCGTGTCCGGCATGTATCTCTACAGCATCGAAACCTGCCTCGCGAGCCAGATTGACCGCACGGCCATATGCGCGTGCCATCTCAGGAAGCTCGTCGGCACGCAAGCCTCGCACAAAGGTAGGCGAATAAAGATTGAAGCCACTGCTGGCTCCCACTGGAGTGCAGCCGCAAATGCTCCGGTGTGACATATTTCCGCAGTGTCCCAACTGGATGCCTGCCGCAGCGCCCTCCGCATGGACAGCATCGGTCAGGCGGCGCAAGCCGGGAACGATCTCAGGACGCATCCATAACTGACGGTCAAAAGAAAGCCCGCTTTGAGTGACAGCGGCATATGCCACCGTAGTCATGCCCACTCCTCCGGCCGCCACAGACCGATGATAGTCCAGCAACATCTCAGAAGGTTCATTGCCCGGACACATGCTCTCAAAGGCAGCCGAACGGATGGTGCGGTTACGCAGGGTCAGAGGACCGAAGGTAACGGGAGTAAACAACTTAGAGTCCATTTCTGTAAAATATATAAATAAATGATTAAAACTTCCGCAATCTCAGCTTATCTCCAACACACAAGGGAGAAACAAAGCCATTACCATTGCCTCGCCAACTTACAATCAATAAAGAAAAGGAATAATGCATTTCCTTTTACCCACTGCATCACCGAACTCTTCACGATAACGGCGATGAATGGCGCAGGCGCGAGGCACCAGATTGGCAAACGTCCACCAGGCAAAAACCCAAGCGGCAGGCGATGAGGTCAGAATGGCAAATCCAGCCCATTCCACCAGCTCACCGAAGTAGTTGGCAGAAGTGACATAGCGATACATCCCCCCGGACGGCAGATAGTGACGCGTATCCCCCGGCTTGCGCAAATGGCGGATCACATGGTCGGAGTGCAGATTGATGCCCATACCTGCAAAGAAAAGGAACAAGCCTATCCACGCATGAACATGCAGAAAATAAGCCCAACCCTCACTATAGGCACCTACAGGAGCAAAATAAAACAGACCGCCCGCCTGCATCATGCCGTTCAGCACATTAAACACAACGCCCATCAGCATGATGGCTACCGGCATCCGGCTCTTGCCCCGCATCAGGAAAGGAAAGACGAACGAACGTTGCAGATAATGCAGCTGGAAAAGGAGGAAAAACACATATACAGGCACCTGGAATCCCACACCGCTACGAGCCCACAAATAGAACATGACAAAAAACACAGGAGCCTCCATCAGTACCCAAGCCACCTTGTTGGGAAGAGAAAAGCCCCATGAGGCTGTCCGGAACATGCCATATCCAGCCTTGACAAAATAGAGCGACACAAACACGACCAAAGCCACCGCGCTCATCACTCCTAAAAACAATTGGAAATCGTCTTGATTCATATGTCTTTGAGTTATAAACGGGGCAAAGGTAAGGAAAACCTGTGAAAAAAAAGCGGAAAAGAAAGGATTTGAAAGGAGATGTTTACAATTCGGCCATACTTTCCTGTCAATTACACAACCGCCTTTTTTGCGCATCCGCCAACCGACAAGCCATACAGTCCCCTTTAGCCGCCGTATACACAAAAATATTCATGAACGGATTTCAATGTCCTTATCAGGCTTTTGCGTTGGACAAAGAGATCCATCCCGTTTCACTCCGATATTGAGTGCTTTACAGTGCTGGCTGCTTGCAAACTCCGATGACGAAGAGGCAGCCACAAGGCGGTGCGGCAACCGTTGTCCGATCCACGCGTGAAGACCGGACATTTTATCTTGCACAACGGCCTGTCTGCCAGCTACCGTTGATGCGGTTCCCACAGCTCTTTCATCTAAACCTTATACCACAGGCATACAACCTGTTTTTAAGTTTCACAAGTGCAGGTGCGGTTTGCGTGCCGAAGACTGAAGTATCAGTGTGACCGTGTTGTCGCACACGCATATGCAAGACCTTGCATCAACACATGCAAAACCTTGCATCAACGCATGCAAAACGGCCTGGCCGTTTAACGTTCGAGCGTTTCGCAAGCGATGGTAGCACCAGTCCTTACAAAAGTGTGGCGGATTGAAGGTATGTTTTTAAAAGAGCCGTGTGCGGTTCCCCCTGTTTTATTCCCCATAACGCTGGTTTTTCACATTTTTATCGTATCTTTGCCCCGTCTCTGTGACATAACCCTAAACCAGACAGTAAACAATGAGCAAACAAAAAATACAAATAGCCATTACCTCCATCTTGGTCATTGCCCTCATCGGCATCACCATGCTGTTGATCAGCGAGAAAAAAACGAATAGCGAACTGGTGCAAGAGTTTGAGCTGGAAAAAGAGGATTTGGAAAACGAATATACTCACTTCGCCCAACAATACGATGAGCTGAAGCTGACCGTTTCCAACGACTCTCTGGCACAACTGTTAGAACAGGAACAACTGAAGACGCAACGCCTGCTCGAAGAGCTGCGCACGGTGAAAAGCACCAATGCCTCAGAAATCAGACGGCTGAAAAAAGAGCTGGCAACCCTGCGCCGCGTCATGGTGGGGTATATCAACCAGATCGACTCGCTGAACCGCCTGACCGCACATCAGCAAAACGTCATTGCGGAAGTGACGCAGAAATACAATGTAGCTTCCCAACAAATCACAGATCTTTCCCAAGCCAAAGAAGAACTGGACAAGAAGGTGACCTTAGCCTCCCAACTGGACGCAACGAACATCACCGTGGAACGCCTCAACAAGCGCGGACGCAAAACAAAACGTGTGAAAAACATCGTGAAACTCAAGATTGACTTCACATTGGCCAAGAACATTACGGCCCAGACTGGCGACCGCACACTCTATGTGCGCATCATCAAACCGGACAACAGCATACTGGCCAAAAGCATCGACAACACTTTCCCTTATGAGAACCGCGAATTGGTCTACTCCATTAAGAAATACGTGGAATACAACGGCGAGGAACAGGCTGTGACTGTCTATTGGGATGTGGAAGAGTTCCTCTTTGCCGGTGACTACCACTTGGACATTTTCACTGATGGTGTACTTATAGGCTCGGCAGACTTCACATTAGACTGACGCAAAACTCTTAAGCAAGTCAAAGCGCGGTCTAAAAAAGATTAATTTATTTTGCCGTGTCGGTGAAAGCCTATACTTTTGCATTGTTGTCTATGCAATCATTTTGCAGAGAGACATAATTGTCTTACTACTAAGTATCAAAAGTTATGGGAAAGTCCTTTTGTATCGCTTGCCTGCTCCTTCTATCTTTAACAGCAGAGGCGCAACACGCGCTCAGTCTGGACAGCTGCCGGGCATTGGCTATCGCCAACAATAAAGCACTGAAAATCAGCCAAGAGAAAGTCAATGCCGCTCACTATCAGAAGAGAGCGGCTTTCACTAATTATTTACCGCAAATCGCCGCCACAGGCGGATATATGCACACCTCACGGGAACTCTCACTGCTGAGCAATGACCAAAAGGCTGCCTTGGGAAGCATCGGCACACAGGTGAGCGGTGCCTTGCAGAACGGTGTGCAAGGCATCCTGACCCAGCATCCGGAACTTCTGCAGAACCCGCAACTGGTCCAACTCCTGCAAAGCTTGAGCAGCGCGGACATCGCCTCTCCCCTGAATGCAGTGGGAAATTCTCTGGCCGATGCCTTCCGCACCGACACACGCAATCTCTATGCAGGAGCCATCACCCTGACCCAACCGCTCTATATGGGCGGAAAAATACGGGCTTACAACAAAATCACCCGCTATGCTGAAGAACTGGCACGCCGCCAGCACGACACAGGGCTACAGGATGTGATCCTCAGCACCGACCAAGCATACTGGCAAGTAGTGTCGTTGGCCAATAAAAAACGACTGGCCGACAGCTACCTGGAATTGCTGCGGAAACTGGAAAGCGATGTGGATAAAATGATCGCGGAGGGAGTGGCCACCAAGGCCGACGGACTGTCAGTAAAGGTGAAAGTGAACGAAGCAGAAATGACCTTGACCAAAGTAGCCGACGGCCTAAGCCTGGCACGCATGTTGCTCTGCCAGCTCTGCGGACTGGATCTGAACACTCCTGTCACTCTGGCCGATGAGGAAGCGTCAGACCTTCCCCTCCCTGCATTGGCTTCCAACGGGATTGACTTGAACACGGTATATGCCGCCCGCCCGGAGGTGCAAAGCCTGGAGCTGGCCACCAAGATCTATGACCAGAAAGTGCGGGTGGAACGGGCAGCCTTCCTGCCTTCCTTGGCTTTGATGGGAGGCTATACGGCTACAAGTCCATCAGTCTACAACAGCTTTGAAAAAAAATTCAAAGGTATGTGGAACATAGGAGTGGCACTTTCCGTCCCGATCTGGCATTGGGGAGAAGGCAGCTATAAAGTAAAAGCGGCCAAGGCTGAGGCCCGCATCGCCCGCCACCAGCTGGAAGACGCCAAAGAAAAGATAGCCTTGCAAGTAAGCCAGTCTGCTTTCCGAGTGAACGAGTCACTGAAAAAGCTGGCCATGGCTACCAAAAACTTAGAAAAGGCCGATGAGAATCTGCGTTATGCCAACCTGGGCTTCGAAGAAGGCGTGATACCCGCCAGCAACGTGCTGGAAGCTCACACAGCCTGGCTTTCTGCCCAATCGGAAAAAATCGACGCGCAAATTGATGTCAAACTCACAGAGATTTATCTGAAGAAGGCCACAGGCCAATTAGGTTTCGGCCAATAAGGAAAAAGCTTTTCTCAGATATCACCTCAAATCACTAAACACCAATCGCCAAACACTAATCACTAAAAATATGAAATCGCAAAACAGTAACATGCTATTGGCGTTTCTCACCCTATTAGGGGTCATCGCCATTGTAGCCTTGTTGGGATTCTTCCTGTTGCGCAAGGGTCCTGAAGTGATACAAGGACAAGCCGAAGTGACCGAATACCGTGTGTCGAGCAAGGTGCCCGGCCGTATTTTGGAATATCGGGTAAAAGAAGGACAACAGATCCATGCCGGCGACACATTGGCCTTATTGGAAGCGCCAGATGTGCAAGCCAAATTAGAACAGGCCCGTGCCGCCGAAGCAGCCGCACAGGCACAGAACGAGAAAGCCTTGAAAGGCGCACGGCAAGAGCAGATCCAGGCTGCTTATGAAATGTGGCAGAAAGCCAAAGCCGGCCTGACCATTGCCGAAAAGTCTTACCAGCGGGTCCGCAACCTCTACCAGCAAGGGGTGATGACTGCCCAGAAGCTGGACGAGGTTACCGCCCAACGCGATGCGGCCAAAGCCACCGAACAAGCGGCCAAAGCCCAATATGACATGGCCCGCAACGGTGCCGAGCGGGAAGACAAAGCAGCTGCGGCAGCCTTGGTGCAACGGGCCAAAGGAGCCGTAGCCGAAGTGGAATCGTACATTCAGGAGACCTTCCTCATCGCACAGACCGACGGCGAAGTATCGGAAATTTTCCCCAAGACGGGAGAGCTGGTAGGCACAGGCGCCCCCATCATGAACATAGCCATCACAGACGATCTATGGGTTACCTTCAACGTGCGCGAAGACTTGCTGAAAGGACTGACCATGGGCACAGAGACATCGGCTTATATCCCCGCTTTAGACCGCCACATCCGAATAAAAGTGAACTACATGAAAGACTTAGGCACATATGCCGCCTGGAAAGCCACCAAGACCACCGGCCAGTTTGACCTGAAGACTTTTGAGGTCAGAGCCGTTCCTTTAGAGCCGGCAGAAGGGCTGCGGGCAGGAATGAGTGTCATCTTAGACAAATGAAGAAGGCAGAACGAACGGATAAGGGACTCTTACGAGAAAGGACATGCGTATGAAGAATCAGACTCCATCCATTATCAGCCGGGAAGCCTTGCTGGCTACGGCGGTCGTGATGAAGCGCGAATGCCAACGGCTGGTCTCGCGCCCGCTCTACCTGTTTTGCATGGTGGTGGCTCCAGTGTTCTGCTACGTGTTCTTCACCACGCTGATGAACTCTGGTTTGCCGAAAAACATGCCAGTGGGGGTGGTAGACCAAGACCAGACCAGCACCTCCCGCCAGCTGGTCCGCAACCTTGACGCTTTTGAACAGACAGCCGTTGTGGCTCACTTCCCTAACGTGACCGACGCACGCATTGCCATGCAACGAGGGGAAATCTACGGATTCTACTACATTCCAGCAGGCACTTCGGCAGAGGCGCAAGCCCAACGCCAGCCCAAGCTTTCGTTTTACACCAACAACACGCTGCTGATAGCCGGCTCACTCCTGTTTCGCGACATGAAAATGATGAGCGAACTGGCATCGGGTGCCGCAGCGCAAGCCACGCTCTTAGCCCGTGGTGCCACGGAAGATCAAGCCATGGCCTTCCTGCAACCTATCGTCATTGATACCCATCCCTTGCACAACCCTTGGTTGAACTACTCCGTCTACTTGAACAACACATTCGCCCCCGGCATGCTGATGCTGCTCATCTTTATGGTGACAGTATATTCCATCGGAGTAGAGATTAAGGAGCGTACCGCCCGTGAATGGTTAAGACAGAGCCATAACTCCATCTGGATCGCTTTAAGCGGAAAACTCCTTCCCCACACGGCAGTGTTTTTCCTGATGGGCATTCTCTATAATGTCTATCTTTATGGCTACCTGCATTTTCCTTGTGAAAGCGGCATCTTCCCCATGTTGCTGGCCACGCTCTGCCTCGTGCTGGCCTCGCAAGGCATGGGCGTGCTGATGATCGGCACCTTGCCCACGCTTCGGCTCGGACTGAGCTTCGCCTCACTTTGGGGCGTGCTTTCCTTTTCGATGTGTGGACTTTCGTTTCCGGTCATGGGGATGCACCCTGTGCTGCAGGCTCTGGCCAACCTGTTTCCGCTGCGGCACTATTTCCTCATCTATGTGGATCAAGCCTTGAACGGCTATCCGATGCTTTATTCTTGGATAAACTATGTGGCCTTGCTTCTCTTCATGCTGCTTCCCTTTTTGGTGGCCTATCGGCTGAAGGGAGCGTTGGTCTACTATAAATATATACCGTAATGAAACGCCCTACTTTCAAGCAACACATCACGCAAGCCATCCAAGACATGTTCTACATCTGGAGGCAAGAGTTCCGCACCACTTTCCGTGACCAAGGAGTGCTGATATTCTTTATCCTGGTCCCCTTGGCCTATCCCTTGGTCTATGGCTTCATCTATACCAACGAGACATTGCGCGACGTACCCGCCGCCGTGGTGGACGATTCCCGCACCGCCTTGAGCCGTGAGTACCTGCGCAAAGTAGACGCCACTCCCGATGTGCGGATCGCAGCCTATTGCAGCGACATGGAAGAAGCCAAACTGATGATGAAAGAGCGGAAAGCATACGGCATCATCCGTATTCCAGCCAGCTTCAGCGATGACCTGTCACAAGGCAGGCAGACACATGTCAGCCTCTATTGCGACATGAGCGGACTGCTTTATTACAAATGTCTGCTCCTGGCCAACACCAATGTATCGCTGGCCATGAACGCTGACATCAAGACACAGCGGGCTGGCAACACCACAGAACGGCAAGACGAACTGACAGCCTACCCAATCGAGTATGAGGACGTGGCTCTCTACAATCCCACCAATGGCTTCGCCGCCTTTCTGCTTCCCGTGGTTCTGATGCTTATCATCCAGCAAACCCTCTTGCTGGGCATCGGCCTCTCGGCAGGAACAGCCCGCGAGAACAACCGTTTCCGCGATCTGGTGCCCATCAACCGCCACTATCATGGCACCCTTCGCATCGTCATGGGCAAGGCACTGAGCTACTTCATGGTCTACACAGTGGTGTCAGTCTATGTGCTGGGAGTGGTTCCGCGCATTTTCCGGCTGAACCAGATCGGACAAACCGATGACCTGCTGCTCTTTATGCTGCCCTACTTGGCTGCCTGCATATTCTTCTCCATGACGGCTTCCATCGTGATCCGCAACCGGGAGACATGTATGCTGATATTCGTATTCACCTCGGTGCCCCTGCTCTTCCTGTCAGGCATTTCCTGGCCAAGGACAGCCATACCCGACTTCTGGCGCTACTTTTCCTACCTGTTTCCCTCCACATTAGGCATCAATGGCTTTGTACGCATCAACAGCATGGGAGGTACCCTGAACGAAGTGGCAACAGAGTACAGAGCTTTATGGTTCCAAGCGGCTATCTATTTTATCACCGCCTGTCTGGTCTATCGCCATCAGATCATCCTGAGCCGGCGGCATATCATCGAAGCATACAAGAAACAAAAAGAATTATTCACCAAACGACACACCCCCATATGAAAACACTGCATCTGAAGACAGGAGGCCTGATTGTTCTCCTGACGTCATGTCTGACTCTGACAGCACAAGAGAGAGTGGAAGACCGCTTCCGGACAGCTGTTCCGTTGGACTCCATCTACCTGAGCGATCCATGCATTTTGGCCGACGAAGCCACCCGCACTTACTATATGACCGGCACCGGAGGTTTGCTGTGGAAGAGCAAAGACCTATCTCAATGGGAAGGTCCCTACCGTGTCGCGCAGACCGACCCTTCATCGTGGATGGGAACCAATCCTGACATCTGGGCGGCAGAGCTGCACTCCTATCACGGCAAATATTACTACTTCGCCACCTTCACCAACAATGCCATCCCCATCGATACGGTAAACGGAACGGTCATCCCGCGCCGAGCCAGCCATATCCTGATGAGCGGACATCCGGACGGCCCTTACCGCCCCATGGCTGACCCAGCTTATCTTCCCGCTGACAAACCGACCTTGGACGGCACTTTCTGGATAGACACAGACGGACATCCTTACATGATATACTGCCACGAATGGCTGCAAAACAACAATGGAACCATTGAAAAAATCGCTCTCAAACCAGACCTGAGCGGCACTACGGGAGAAGGGACGGTGTTGTTCAGAGCCAGTGACTCTCCCTGGAGCCGTGAACGCATCAATGGTGAGGTGATGCCCAATCGTGTCACAGACGGCCCTTGGCTGTTCCGCACCGGCACCGGACGACTGGGCATGCTGTGGACCAGCTGGATTTACAACGTCTATACCCAAGGTGTGGCTTACTCTGAAAGCGGAACCTTAGACGGCCCTTGGATACAGGAAAAGAACCCCATCACTCCTCCCAATTTCGGACATGGCATGCTGTTCCGCACCTTCGACGGACAATGGCTGCTGTCCGCACACAGCCACAAAGAAGTGAACGGACGCTACATACGAGTGCCTCATCTGTTTAAGGTGGATCTGTCTGGAGACAAACTTGTCATAGAGGGAAATTGGGAAAATGTCACAACCAAAAACTGATGAAACATGAAAAAAGACTTCAATAAAGCCAAAAAGATCCTATTCCAAGAATATACAGAATCCCAAATCAGGAGCGAAGAAGAAGTGGCGGCCTTCCTCAACGGCATGAACTATCTCATCGACTACATCGAATATGGCAGAGAAGAAACATTGAACGACTCCATCCCTTCCGAGGTTCTCTATAACGAACGGACTTTCAAGCAACTGCGCCAGAAGCTCCAACAAGAGTTCGAGACAGAGCTTGACACCCGCCTCAAAGCGCAGGCTGAGAATTATGAACGGAAACTGAAAGCACAACGCGAGGAAATCGTTTTCAATCTGAACACTTACATGAGCCAGGAAGACGAACTTCCCCTGAACACGCTCCGCCTCAGACTGAGCGCCAAGCCAGGCAGCGCACAGCTCATTCACGAACTGACAGAACAGATGACCCGATTTTTGGGAGCTTCCCGCTACATGCAACAGCAAATGCGGAAAGACCACTATGTCAACAGCTTGCGGACTACAATAGAAGGACTCAACAAAAAGCTACAGGAAAAGCCGGAAATTGTCAAGACTGTCGTCAAACGCATCATGCCTGTGCGCAAAGTAGTCATTGCCATTGACTCTTTCAAAGGCTGCCTCACCTCGACCGAAGCCGGCAATGCAGCCGCTGAAGGAGTCAGCCGGGCAGTACCAGACTGCCAAGTCATCCGGGTGCCCATCAGCGACGGAGGGGAGGGATTGCTGGACACCCGTGTTCCAGATCCTGACAAGCGCATCTTCCTGAAAGCCCACGGCCCGCTGATGGAAGAGACAGACACCTGCTACGGCATTGACAAAGACGGAGAGACCGCCGTCATCGAGACAGCCCGCATCAACGGTTTGCCTCTCGTGCCTGAAGACCGCCGCAATCCTTTGCTCACCACCACCTACGGCGTAGGTGAACTCATAGCCGATGCCTTAAACCGAGGGTACCGGAAGTTTCTCATCGGATTAGGAGGCAGTGCCACCAACGATGCCGGACTGGGCATGCTTCAAGCTCTGGGCTACCGTTTCTTCGATGCCGAAGGCCATGAAATCCAAGAGACTTTGTGCGGCGGACTGCTGACAAAAGTGGCTTCCATCGACAGCAGGCACGCCCACCCCGCCTTAGCCCAAGCACACTTCCTGGCGGTATGCGATGTGCGTAACCCCTTATTCGGACCGAACGGGGCAGCCTGCGTCTATGCGCCTCAAAAAGGAGCTGACATGGAGAGCGTGAAAAGGTTAGACTTGGGCCTGAGACACATCGGAGAAGTGATGTGGCGCACAACAGGCAGTGAGTTCCTGTCCATGCCGGGCTGCGGAGCGGCAGGAGGCATGGGGGCAGCTTTAGCCGCTTTCCTGAAAGCAGAGCTGAAACCCGGCATACGGGTGTTGCTGGAAGAGCTGCACATCGGTGAATGGATGGCAGGCGCCGACCTGGTGCTGACTGGAGAAGGCAAGTCTGACCAGCAGACCCTGATGGGCAAGGTGCCCCAAGGTGTCCTGGAAATGGCCAATGCACGAGGCATCCCCACCATCTTAGTGTCGGGAGCCGTGGAAGATGCCGCACTTCTGCTGAAAGGCGGATTCCGTGCCGTCTTTTCCATCCAGCCCGCTCCCCTCTCGCTGGAAGAGGCCATGTCTCCACAAGCAGCACGGAAAAACATCACTCAAACCGTAGAACAAGTGTGCCGCACCGTGTTGTGCAAAGCGGAAAGTGCCAAATAAAATTCTTAAAAAACAAATTCTCAACTAAAGAACATATCCCATGAAACATTTCCTACTGATGATGACCGGCTTGCTGATCGGCATAGCTTCCTTGCAAGCAAAAACGAAAAACAAAGTGATAGACTGCCCTCCTTTCTGTGTGAGCAACACCACCTCCATCGAAGTGAGCCGCATCGAACTGAGTGACACTGCCACCGTCCTCCACATCGATGCGCAATATCGTCCGCATTACTGGATCAAGATTGCCCAAAACAGCTACCTGAAAGACAACAACGGCGAGACTTACCCCCTCCGCGCCGGCATAGGCATCACCCCCGACAAAGAGTTCTGGATGCCAGATTCAGGCAAAGCCACCTTCCAATTAGTCTTCCCTCCCCTGTCCGCATCGGCCACCAGCATTGACTTCACGGAAGGGGAAGAAGTGGAAGAAGGCTTCTGTATCTGGGGCATCCAGCTGAAAAGCAAAAAGCTGCCTCCCTTGGAACTGCCTGCCCAGATCGCCGGACGGGACAAGCCTACGCCTCCTGCTGAGCTGACCGCTCCCGAACTGCGCTATGGAAAAGCCAAACTGAACGTCCAGCTGCTGGATTATCGTCCCAATATGAACCTGAACGGATATCTGTGGATAGCAGATGTGGCGCATCGCAACAATCTAGACCCCATAGAACTCTCGTTCGATTCACAAGGGACATTCCAGACCAAGGCTGACCTCGTGGGCACCGCACCCTGCCAGATCGTCTTAAACGGGCAAATCATCTATGGCTTCCTCGAAGCAGGGCAGACCACCACACTATACGTCAACCTGCGCGAGCTTTCCCGCCGCAACTCCCGCCTGCATCAGAACGACAAGCCGTCCAATCCGCTGCTCTATGCGGAAGGTCCCTTGGCCGCCTTGACCGAAGAGATGAACACGCCTGAAGCCATCCAGATCAAAAAGGAAATCAGTGCCCCCATCGAAGCATCGGACTACGGAACTTACAAACAAATCGTCCTGCAACGCAATTCCGAACAGCAAAAAAACATCGGACACTTGCGGCTCAGCCAGGCCGCCCGCCAACTGCTCGCCATAGACAACCGCCTCTCGACAATCGAGAAGCTGGATTACGCTCTCGTCTTTTTCTACAACCAAGCCTGCCAGGCGGGAACTGTTACAAAGGAAAACGGAAGAGTGTTTCTCGACAGTCTCGAACTGAGCAGACCGGCTGACTACGTGGACAACGACATGCTGACTGTCCTGAACGACCCCAAAGCCATGCTTTCTCCTCTTTACACCATCGCCTTCACTTACGACCTCCCGAATGCGAAAAATACAAGCCTGAACACAGGAAGCGGCCAAAGCTGCCGCCTAGATGCCTTACTGCTCCTCACCCTTTTATCCCGCTTGGAGAACTATACTCCTTTGGACGAAGAAATGAAAGCCCAAGCCTCCACGCTGCCTGCCGCCTACCAAGAACTGCTGGAAGCCCGCAACAAACGCCTGCTGGCACAGATAGAAGCCAACAAGAAAGCGGGAGGCTACCGGATCAACCAAGTGGAAGCGGACGTGGCCAACGAAGAACTGTTTTCCTCCATCCTGGCCAAGCATCGGGGAAAGGTGGTGCTGGTGGACTTCTGGGCCACTTGGTGCGGCCCCTGCCGCATGGCCAACCGGGACATGAAACCCATGAAGGAGGAACTGAAGGGAAAAGACATCGTCTACCTCTACATCACAGGAGAGAACTCGCCCGCAGGCACATGGAACAACATGATTCCCAACATTCCCGGCGAGCATTATCGCCTGACCGATGAGCAATGGGCCTACCTGAGCCAGACGCTCAACATCAAAGGGGTGCCCACCTATTATATAATAGACCGCCAAGGCAATACCCGCTTTCATCAGACCGGTTTCCCCGGTGTACCCAAAATGAAAGAAGAACTTCTGAAAGCCTTCCAATGAGTATAAACTGAGGCCCCCTTCACACCACGACTCCTGTATTCCCAGACCACGCTCTGAATGCAGGAGTTTTCTTTTATCTGTCCGCATCTGAATCTTGTATTCCACAGCCTTTTTCCTCCTCATTCATATTAATTAACTGTTTATGTATTGCGTTATTACGAATACTTCGTAGATTTGCAGTACATTTAAATCAAACAAGAAGAATATGGAAAAACTGACTGCACAAGAGGAAGAAGCCATGCGCCACATCTGGAAGATGGGCAGCTGCTTTGTGAAAGACATCGTAGCCCAATATGCCGATCCCAAGCCACCCTACACCACCGTGGCCTCCATCGTGAAAAACCTTGAGCGGAAGAAATACATCCGTCCGCAACGCCAAGGAAACACCTATTTATATACGCCCCTGATTGAAGAAAACGAATACAAGCGCAACTTCCTGAGCGGATTTGTCCACAACTACTTCTCTAATTCCTACAAGGAAATCGTCTCCTTTTTCGCCAAGGAGCAGAAACTTTCGCCCGATGATCTGAAAGAGATTATCGACCTGATCGAGAAAGGAGGCGGAAAATGATGGAATACCTGCTGAAAGTCAATGTCGCACTGGCCGCATGCATGCTGTGCTACCTGCTGTTTCTGCGGAAAGATACATTCTTCAATTGGCGCAGATTCAGCCTGCTCGGCTTCATGACCGTGACACCGGTGCTTCCCTGGCTGACCTTGCCGACCGGAACAGCTCCCCGGATCTCAGCCGCCGAAGACTATCTCACAGTCCGCCTGCCGGAAGTGCTTCTGAACGCTGACCAACATCCGGTGGCCGAAGCAAGCTTCACTCCCGTGCAAGTCATATACCTTATATATATAGGTGTGACAACTCTGCTCCTGCTGCGTCTGATGGCACAGTGCTTCGGCCTCATCAGGCTTCTGCACCGATGTCCCACAGCCTGCATAGCCGGCACGCGGGTGCGCCTCCTGCCCGATGTTCAAGGCCCGTTCTCCTTCTTCCGATGGATCTTTCTGCCCCAAACACTTTCAGGCACCCCCATGGCTGAAGAGATTCTGGCACACGAATTGGCACACGTCCGCCAAAGACACTCCATCGACGTGATGGCCGGAGAACTGATGTGCGCGTTCTGCTGGTTCAATCCCTTCGCATGGATCTTGAAGCGGGAGATGCACACCAACTTAGAGCATCTGGCCGATGCCTCTGTGTTGGATCAAGGCTATGCCCCCAAAACCTATCAGTACCACCTCCTAGCACTGAGTTTTCCCAAGGCTGCAGCAACCATTTACAATAACTTCAATGTTTTACCTTTAAAAAAACGTATCCAAATGATGAACAAACAACGTACCAGACAAGGGTGGAAGCTCAAATACCTGCTTTTCATCCCGTTGGCCGCCCTGCTGGGAACAGCATGCACCAACGAAACCGAACAGACAACGGCTCCGGAAGCTTCCCAAGAAAAGGCCACGGAACAGTCTCTCTCCATCTCCATTGCGACAGACAGCACCGCCACGAAAAAAGAGCAAGTATATGACATAGTGGAACAAATGCCCGAATATCCCGGCGGCATACCGGCTATGATGGAATTCATTAAGGACAACATCAAGTATCCGGAAAGTCTCAAAGAATCTGCTATACAAGGACGGGTGGTAGTACAATTCGTAATCTCTGAGACAGGAGAAATCAGCGACGTGAAAGTAATACGCAGCATCGACCCCGCCCTCGATGCAGAAGCCGTCAGGGTCGTAAAGTCCATGCCCCGCTGGAAACCCGGCGTACAAGACGGAAAGACAGTCAGCGTGAAATACACCATGCCCGTCATGTTCAGACTCTAAGCGGGATCCCTGCTTTCAATTCTCTCTTATCTATGCAGAAGCCAGCCTTTTCCAGGAGGCTGGCTTCTGTCTTTCGAGACATCATACATGGCTCATTTCTTCATCTCCACCACATGCGTGGGCGGCAGTTCCACATTCCGCCTGTCCACCTGTCTCACCACGGCGGCGGCCAGCTGCAGGAAAGCGCGCCCCGTCACCGTGTTTTCGTCCAACGCAACGGGCGTGCCGGCATCGCCGCTCTCGCAGATGCTTTGCACCAAGGGGATCTGTCCCAGCAGGGGCACATCCATCTCCTCAGCCAAGCGTTTGGCTCCTTCACGGCCGAAGATGTAATACTTGTTTTCCGGCAGTTCGGCGGGCGTGAACCAGGCCATGTTCTCCACCAGTCCCAAGATGGGCACATTCACCTTGTCATTCGTAAACATGTTGATCCCCTTCCGAGCGTCAGCCAAAGCCACAGCCTGAGGCGTGCTCACCACAATGGCACCCGTCAAAGCCAAGGTCTGCACCACTGTCAAGTGGATATCGCTCGTGCCGGGAGGCAAGTCGATGAGGAAATAGTCCAGATCGCCCCAATCCGCATCGCCAATCAACTGTCTCAGGGCGTTGCTGGCCATGCCTCCCCGCCAAAGTGTAGCCTGGTCGGGATCCACAAAAAAACCGATGGACAACAGCTTGATGCCATACTTCTCGATGGGCACGATGAGGTCGCGCCCGCCAATGCGTTCTGCGTAGGGACGCGCGTCTTCCACTTGGAACATCTTGGGCATGGACGGGCCGAAAATGTCGGCATCCAGCAACCCCACCTTATAGCCCAGCTTCACCAGCGACACGGCCAGATTGGCAGCCACCGTGGATTTTCCCACACCTCCCTTACCGGAAGAGATGCCGATCACGTTCTTTACCTGCGGCAGCATCTTGCCCGGCTCGGGACGGGCGGCCTGACGGCTTTCGGTAGTGATGGTCACCTCCACATCGGGCGACACATAAGCGTGGATGACTGCCTCTGCCGCCTTCACTATCGATTTCATAAAAGGGTCTGTCGGTTTCTCAAATATGAGGGAGAAGCTGACCTTCATGCCGTCGATCCGCATGTTGTCGGCCACCATTTCCGCCTCCACTAAGTTTTTCCCGTTTCCGGGATAACGCACCGTGGAGAGTGCGTCAAGAATCAATTTAGGATACAGTGTCATACGTCATCTATCTGAAATTGTTTAAATGAATCCAAAATTTCCTGTCTTTTCTATGTGCGGACAAAGATAGTGTTTTCCTGCTGAAATAAGATGCGCCGACACCGCCTTTTTACCAAATGCCCTTTCAAATGCCCGCCGGCCGTTTTTCATTCCGCCACCACAAACCGAAGATCACCTATCAAAGTGTCGCATTTTCACTTTTCCAGCTAACCGCATTTTCTGCATAAAGGCAGAAAACAGAAACCGAAAGCCCGTCTTTATGCATGAAGATTCACCGCATATGCAAAATACTGCATACATATACATCAAACATCCAAAACCTCATGTTTCCGACTTGCTTCATACGCATCATCCGGCTCCGGCTCACGTGTGATCCAGGGCTGAGGCACGCGTATTCCAGAACTGAACCACGCGTGATCCGGAACATAGACACGCGTGTCTTGCAGAAACAATGCGTGCGGCCGAGTTTTCTTCCCCTTTTTCTCACGACAAGAACGGAGTTTTTTCTCTATTTCAAATGTAAACATTTCGCTATCGCTTTACAACTGAAACAAATACAAAAATTCAACCCCATCGGAAGCCTCTGACCCTGCCTTAAGGCCGAATTACGCGATTCTCAGCGGGATTGTTTTGACAATCTGACAAAATGACAATCAGAAGGAAACTTCTGTTATCCTTCTTAATATTTCAATCCGCAGCGTTCCCTTTGTCTCCGATTTCCGCCGCTTCCAACGCAAGGATTCTTTCACAAAGAGTACAACGTATCAAGTTTTTTTCATATCTTTGCATAAAAGTATAAAAACAGGATTGCTTCTAAACGATAAGAAATGAAAAAAGAAAGTCAAGTCATATTCGACCGCAACGTGGTAGAGTTCGTGACCGTGGCCGCCGAATTTTGCAAATATTTGGAACAGGCTGAAGGATGCAGGCGGACTGCCATAGTCGATACATTGCTGAAAATACTCCCTCTGCTTTATCTCAAAGCCTCCATGCTGCCTCCATGTGAGACGATGGGCGAAGAACGGCTGGAAAACTATGTGACGGAAGACGCTTACGAGATTCTTCGGATGACCCTTGCAGGCATTCTGGCAGAAAAAGACGACTACCTGGACGTGTTCGTCTCAGACATGAAGTATAGCGACCAGCCCATCACCCGATACATTTCAGAGGATCTGGCCGACATCTATCAGGACATCAAAGACTTTATATTCGTCTTCCAGCTGGGTCTGAACGAGACTATGCACGATGCCTTGGCGCGGTGTGAGGAAAACTTTGGCCTCTATTGGGGGCAAAAGCTGGTGAACACCTTACGCGCCCTGCATGACGTGAAATACAGCCAGCCCGATGATGAGGAGGAGGAGGAAGAAGAGGAAGAAGAATACAATATTTATGCCCCAACCCACACACGGCGATAACAAGCTGCTCTAACCCAGAAAGAAGAACAATGGTAATCAGAAGAACAATAGGTAAAGAAGAACTCAAAGACATGCCGAAAGTCGTGTATCCGGGACAAATACATGTGGTGCAGACTCCGCAAGAAGCGGAGAGGGCAGTGACCTTCCTGAAAAGAAACAGCCTGCTGGGCATCGACAGCGAGACGCGCCCGTCATTCACCAAAGGACAAACCCACAAAGTGGCCCTCCTGCAAGTGGCCTCGGACGAACACTGCTTCCTGTTCCGGCTCAACCTGACGGGACTGACACTCCCCATCATCCTCCTGCTGGAAAACCCCGCCATCACCAAGGTCGGACTCTCGCTGCGCGACGATTTCATGATGCTGCACAAGCGGGCTCCCTTCCAACAGCGTTCGTGCGTCGAGTTGCAGGAATTCGTGCGCCCCTTCGGCATCCAGGACAAAAGCCTTCAGAAAATATACGGCATCCTGTTCGGAGAAAAGATATCCAAAAGCCAACGCCTCTCCAACTGGGAAGCCGACGAACTGACGCTTCCGCAACAACAATATGCGGCTACGGACGCATGGGCCTGCCTCAACATCTATAACAAACTGACGGAACTGAAACGGACAGGCGACTTTGAAATTGCCGCCGAACCTGCCCCGGAGCCATCCCCCCAACACTCATCCCCCAAATGATGAGTTTACTCAGTTTATAAGCGCCTTTCAGCCGGAACATGCCTGGAACTTTATAAACTTAACAACATCAAAGACTAAAATAACCAAACACTTATGACATATAAAGCATATCTCAAACCGGGGAAAGAAGAATCCCTGAAACGTTTCCACCCATGGGTGTTCTCAGGAGCCATCGCCCGCCTCGAAGGAAAGCCCCAAGAAGGAGAAGTGGTGGATGTCTATACATCCAAAAGCGAATTCATCGCCAAAGGACACTGGCAGATAGGCAGCATTGCCGTGCGCGTGCTCAGCTTCAGGCAGAGTGAGGAAATCGACGCCAGATTCTGGAAACACAAACTGCAGATTGCTTACGACATGAGGCGCAGCATAGGCATTGCCGGACGGCCGGACAACAACACCTACCGCCTGGTACACGGGGAAGGCGATAACCTGCCGGGACTGATCATAGACATCTATGCGCACACGGCCGTGATGCAGGCCCACTCTGCCGGCATGCATCTGGACCGCATGGCCATTGCCGAAGCCCTGAGTGAAGTGATGGGAGACCAAATAGACAACATCTATTATAAATCGGAGACCACCCTGCCTTTCAAGGCGGACCTCTATCCGGAAAATGGATTCCTGCACGGAGGCAGCAATGACAACATCGCCACAGAATACGGACTGAAATTCCACATCGACTGGCTGAAGGGACAGAAGACAGGCTTCTTCGTGGACCAACGCGAAAACCGCGCCCTCCTGGAACGGTATGCCAAAGGACGGAGTGTGCTGAACATGTTTTGCTACACAGGCGGATTTTCGGTCTATGCCATGCGGGGAGGCGCCGGACTTGTCCACTCGGTGGACAGCTCAGCCAAGGCAGTGGATCTGACCAACCAGAACGTCGGGCTGAACTTTCCCGGCGACAGCCGCCATACGGCCTATGCGGAAGACGCCTTCAAATACCTGGAACGGATGGACAGCGACACTTACGACCTCATCGTATTGGATCCGCCTGCCTTTGCCAAACACCGCGACGCATTGCGCAACGCCCTGCAAGGCTATCGCAAGCTGAACGCCAAGGCTTTTGAAAAAATCAAGCCCGGAGGCATCCTCTTCACCTTCTCTTGCTCACAGGCTGTCAGCAAAGACAATTTCCGTACAGCCGTGTTTACCGCCGCCGCCACTACGGGACGCAATGTGCGCATCCTGCATCAGCTGACTCAACCGGCCGACCATCCGGTCAACATCTACCATCCGGAAGGAGAATACCTGAAAGGCTTGGTTTTATATGTGGAATAGACGCTTTCTCCCTTCTAAAAGCTTTCAAAGGGCTTAAAAACGGGGAGTTCTACTTAAAAAGAGTTAATACAAAGAAGAAAAACAGCAATTTATTATGTCATATAATACAAACCCCTTATCTTTGCACTGTGTTTTTCATGGTATTAGATTTAAGGTTAATAAAGGTTGGGTGTCTGGGATAGATACCCTTCTTTTTTTATAATCTGCTGAAGCTATAAAGAGCCACTCCTCCCAAATAATTTTTTCTTTTCCCCATTCTGCTATTTTCCGATAAAATCCTTATTTTTGCAGGAACGAATTGAAAAACATGATATAGTATAGCACAATATGAACATAAAAATCCGCTTAATCCTCATGAACTTCCTGCAATTCGGAGTATGGGGCACCTATCTCACCTCCATGGGAAGTTATTTAGTAGATGTCAATCTGGCATCACACATCGGCATGTTCTATGCCATGCAAGGCATTGTCTCTCTCTTCATGCCTGCCATCCTCGGCATCATTGCCGACCGCTGGATTCCCGCCCAAAAACTACTGAGCATCAGCCACTTCATAGCCGCCTTGTTTATGGGAATGGCAGGCTATTACGGCATGCAGGCCGGCCAAGAGGTCTCTTTCGGATGGCTGTTTGCTTTTTATTCCGCCAGCGTAGCCTTCTACATGCCCACCCTTGCGCTCTCCAACTCAGTGGCCTACAGCTCCTTAGAGAAATCCGGGCTGGACATCATCAAAGACTTCCCCCCGATCCGCATCTTCGGCACCATCGGGTTTATCTGCTCCATGTGGCTCACAGACCTGATGAGGGTTCAAGACACCTGCGGACAGTTCTTCTTCTGTGCCGTTCTGGAAGGATGCCTCGCCTTCTATGCCCTGACGCTCCCAGCCTGTCCCGTCAGCAAGATTCGTACAAGCCGCACGCTGGTCGAAGCCTTGGGATTGCGGGCCTTCACGCTGTTCAGACAGAAAAGGATGGCTCTCTTTTTCATTTTCTCCATGCTGCTGGGCGTGTCGCTGCAAATCACCAACGGCTTTGCCAACCCCTACATCACCAGCTTCGAAAGCATACCCGAATATGCCGACACATTCGGCGTGCAACATGCCAACATCCTGATCTCCCTGTCCCAAATTTCTGAAACGCTGTGCATTCTGCTCATTCCCTTTTTCCTGAAACGGTTTGGCATCAAATGCGTCATGCTGATAGCCATGCTGGCATGGGTTCTGCGGTTCGGCTTGTTCGGAGCAGGGAACCCGGGCGACGGCGTATGGATGTTCGTGCTTTCCATGATCGTGTATGGGGTCGCCTTTGATTTTTTCAATGTATCCGGCTCGCTGTTTGTGGACAAAGAGACAGACAAATCCATCCGTTCCAGTGCCCAAGGCGTGTTTACCATTATGACCAACGGCCTTGGAGCCACCATCGGAACGCTTGGCGCACAGGCCGTGGTCAACCATTTTGTAGACTTCAGTTCTGACATCCCGCAAGTGGATCAATGGCAAGCCGCCTGGTATGTGTTCGCCGCTTACGCCTTGGTGGTGGCTGTGACTTTCGCCGCCGTTTTCCGATACAAAAGCAAACCGTAAGAGAAACGCTTTGCACGCAAAAAAAAACATTTCAGCAGACGAAAAAATGTACAAGAAAAAGATAGGACTAAAAGTAGCCAATGTCCAGCCCAGCCAAGACCAAAACGGAACCTATTTCCTTATATTGAAAGAAATAGACGGCAGCCGCCAGCTCAACATCAACATAGGCGCGAATGAGGCTCAGTCGATGCTCATCACACTGAGAGGCATCATACCTCCCCGCCCGCTGACGCACAACCTCTTCGCATCGGTGCTCGAAGCGGTGAGCATTTCACTGGAGCGTGTGCTGATCTATCAGGCAGTCAACGATGTCTACTATGCATACATGTACCTTAAGACACCTACATCCATCTTGCGTGTGGATTCCCGCACCAGCGATGCAGTCACACTGGCAGTACGCATGCATGCGCCTATCTTTGTGTATGAGAACATCTTAGACGAAATGGAAGCGCACATCAAGGGCATTTCCGAAATGGAAGAAAGCTTGATTCAGCAGGAAAGCACGTCCGTGCTGCACACGGCTCTGCAACGGGCCATCGAGAGTGAGAATTATGAACTGGCCGCCAAACTGCGCGACATCCTCAACCAACGCAACATACTCTGACCATATGCACGTATTTTATACTCCTGACATAGACACGCGGCTGGAACTTCCCGAAGAGGAAGCTGCCCATGCCGTCCGCGTCCTGCGCCTGCAAAGCGGCGACGAAGTGACGCTGACCGACGGAAAAGGCTGTTTTTACCGCGCCGAAATCACGACCGCCACTTCCAAGCGGTGTCTGGTGCGCATCATAGAGACACAGCCTCAGCCTCCCTTATGGACCGGACACCTCCACATAGCCGTGGCACCTACCAAGAACATGGACCGCATCGAATGGTTTGCCGAAAAGGCCACAGAAATCGGTCTGGACGAGCTGACCTTCCTGAACTGCCGTTTTTCCGAACGGAGGGTCATCAAGCTGGAACGCATTGCCAAGATCATGGCATCGGCTGTCAAACAATCGCTGAAGGCACGCATGCCCCGCCTGAACGAGATGACCGACTTCCATACTTTCATCAACCGCCCTCACAAAGGCCAAAAATTCATAGCCCACTGTTATGAAGGAGAAAAAGTAAAGCTGAAAGATGCCATACGTCCCGGAGAAAACGTCTTGGCGCTCATCGGGCCGGAAGGGGATTTCAGCGAAGAGGAAGTAAAGGAAGCCATCGGCCACGGCTTTGTGCCCATCAGCTTAGGCCCGTCGAGACTGCGTACCGAAACAGCCGCACTTGTGGCCTGCCACCTGCTCAACCTGAAAAACCAAACCGACTGAAAAAGAACGGCGCTCATCGCCAAAACATTAATCATTAAAAAACATTTTCCGTTATGAGAAAGAATGTATTTCATCAATTATCCGCATTTGCACTGCTGGCATTGTGCATCTGCTCATGCTCCTCCAAGGGAGACTACACCAACGTGATTCCGTCTGATGTCACAACGATAACAGGCTTCCAGCTGAAAACAATGGCAGAAAAAGCAGGGGCGAACGAGGAAGAGAATAAAGTTCTCTTACAAAAGATAACCAATGCCCTGAAAAAAGAATTAAGTGCCAGCACTCTTGAACAGCTGGAACCTATTATCCAAGATCCGGCACAATCAGGCATCGACTTCGGAAAACCGCTCTACCTCCTGAGTTCGCCCGCATTTGAGACGGCTGTCGTAGCGAAACTGGACAGCGAGAAAAAATTTCAAGATCTGCTCCGGGCTACAGAGGAGGAACAAATCACGGAGCCTGTGACCGAAACCGAGGAATACAGCTTCACGACCATCGGAGACCAGACCTTGCTGGCCTTCAACGCTTCCACTCTGTTTGTGACCAACTTAGGCAAAGGCTCACAAGCCGAAGCCATTCACACAGCTGTAGCTGCAGCCTTCGCACAGACTCAAGAACAAAGCTTCACGGCTAACGAAAACTTCCAAAAGGTTCTGAATGCAGGCGGCGACTTCTTTTTCTATACCAACATGAAAGCCATTCCACAGGAATACAAGGCCATCATCTCACACAGCCTGCCCAAAGATGCAGACTTGGAAAAGATAGGCGTAACGGGAAGTCTGACCTTTGAAAAAGGACAAGTCGTGCTGAACACTGAAAACTGCATCACTGACCCTACCCTGAAAGACATGCTCAGCAAACAGGCGGAAGCCGCCCGCCCCATCCGGAACACCTGCCTGAAATACTTCCCGCAATCCACTCTCGCCCTGTTGAGTGTGGGCATGGATGGGGAAACATTGTTTGAAGCCTTGCAAACCAATCCGGGCATCGCAACCAAGCTCAGCATGAAGCAGGCCGAACAGCTGAAGCAAATCCTCTGCAACTTCCAAGATGACTTCACTGTAGGACTGATCAATGTCACCATGACCAACATGCCTACTTTTCTGGCCTATGCCGGCGCGAAAAACGGAGATGCGCTGAAAGCATTGTATGAACAAAAGGATGAATTGCGCTTAGGAAGAAAGGAAGACATCATCCGCCTGAATGATAACGAATATGTCTACAAATCCCAGCTGTTCAACCTTTTCTATGGAGTAAAAGACGGCCTGATGTATGCCACCAACGACGAGCTGCTCTACAAAAACATCGGCAAGCCCGCTGATCCGTCTGCCATCGAGACAGACTATGCATCAGCAATCAAAGGAGAGCACAGTGCTCTCATTGTCAATATGGAAGCCGTCTGCCAGCTGCCAGTAATGAAGATGCTGTCCCAATACGGACGAGGAAAAACAGCAGCTTACCTCAGCCTCTGCGAAAAGATTGCCTACCTGAAGATAGTGGGCAAAGGGCAAACAAGCACCACCACTCTCCAGCTGGAGGACAAAGACACCAATGCGCTGAAACAAATTGTCGATGCTGGAAAAGACTTGGCCGGCATCCAATAAATAGAGACAAGCCATGGACTATATTCACCTGAAACAAACGCTTCCTCTGGTATTTGCCGACCGCAATTCGGTCACATCCGACGTATGGCACCAGAATCTGATGTTCCAAAAAGGCAAGCGTTACCTGATTGAAGCCGCATCGGGCACAGGCAAATCGTCTCTTCTGGGATACCTGTATGGCTACAGGCACGACTATCAGGGCATCATCTGTTTTGAAGAACGCAATATCCGGTCACTCACCCCTGACGAGTGGGTGACCGTACGCCGTCGTTCACTCAGCCTGCTGTTTCAAGACTTGCACCTGTTTCCCGAACTGACGGCCTTGGAAAACGTGCAGCTCAAAAACCGTCTCACCAACTACAAGAAAAAGAAGAAAGTGCTTGCCTTGTTTGACGCCTTGCACCTGCAAGACAAAGTGAACGAGCCTGCCGGACACTTGTCGTTCGGCCAGCAGCAACGGGTGGCTTTCATCCGAAGTCTGTGCCAGCCTTTTGACTTCCTTCTCTTAGATGAGCCGGTCAGCCATCTGGACGATGAGAACGCCCTTCTCATGGCTCAGCTTGCCCAAGAGGAAGCCGAACAGCAAGGAGCCGGAATGCTTGTCACCTCCATCGGGAAACGGCTGCCGCTTGACTACGACCAAACGTTGCTACTATAAACATCCTATATTTACCCCTCATAAAAAACGCGCTGTAACACTTATGAATAAGCTTGTATGGAAACTACTCCGCCGCCACATCAGCATCGGACAACTGGCAGGTTTCTTCCTGGCCAGCCTCTTCGGTATGACCGTCATACTGCTGAGCGTGCAAGGCTATCGGGATGCGCTTCCCCTGTTCACGGCGGAAGACAGCTTCATGAGGCATGACTACCTGGTAGTCACCAAACGCATCTCCACCATCGGGAGCCTGACCGGAAGCTCCAACACCTTTACCCCCGAAGACATTCAAGACCTGAAAGAACAGTCGTTCACCCGCAGCATCGGGATTTTCACGCCCTCTCTGTTTGACGTATCGGCCGGAGTAGGAATGGAGAAAGCGGGTATCCGTCTTTCCACTGACATGTTTTTCGAGTCAGTCCCTGACCGTTACATCGATGTCAGCTCTTCCCAATGGACATTTGCGCCTGGTGACAGCATCATTCCCATCATCATTCCACGCAACTACCTGAACCTGTATAATTTCGGATTTGCCCAAAGCCGCAACTTGCCCAAACTGTCCGAAGGCGTGATGGAGCTGATACAAATGCAAGTAATGCTGCACGGCAACGGACAGACCCAGCACTTCCAAGGACAAATCGTAGGCTTCTCCAATCGGCTGAACACCATCTTGGTGCCTCAATCGTTCATGAACTGGGCCAACCAGACGTTCGCTCCCGGACGAGAGACCAGACCTTCACGGGTCATCGTAGAAGTTTCCAACCCAGCGGACGCCTCTCTGGCCGACTACTTCCAGCAACATCATTATGAAACAGAAGGCAACAGCCTCGATGCCGGAAAGACCACTTATTTCCTGCGCCTCACCACAGGCGTTGTTACCGGTATAGGATTGTTCATCAGCGTATTGTCTTTTTACATTCTGATGCTCAGTATCTTCCTCCTTTTACAAAAAAACGCAGCAAAACTTGAGAATCTTTTGTTGCTGGGCTATAGCGCCACTCAAGTCTCACGCCCCTACACGGCCTTGACCGTAGGATTAAGCTTGGCCGTATGGCTGCTTTCCACCGGACTTGTCTGGAGCATGCGCAATCTCTACCTGCACGCCTTGCAGACCCTCTTCCCGACATTGGAAACCGGCTCTTTCCTCCCTACATGGATAACCGGCTTTCTGTTGACCGTACTGATGACAGTTCTCAACTGTTGGATCATACGCCGGAAGATACGCAGCCTCTGCTAAACGTACCCAGCTTTCTCCTCCCCTTCTCTCCTTTGTCATTCATCCGGCCATAACGGCGGGGTGAATGACAAATAGATTTTCGCAAACTTATTGTACTATACATACACATTTCCACCCCTATATTTCCATCCAAACAACTTAAACCGCCTCTCTTCCATTTTCTGACAAGAGAAAAGTCCAACGAAGCGTTCTTATGCGCTTTTCTTATAAGAAATATCCGCTTCAACAACCTCCATACGAAAAATGTCCCATTAACGGACAAGTTTATTACCTGAAGAAAGATTTATGTCACCATTTTATATGCGTTATTCCAAACAACTTCTTATCTTTGTAATCATAGACATTTTAAAATAGAACAAAACCATGAAACCGTTTACAACCCTGCTGTTGACATGCATACTTATTGTACTGAATGTTCCCTTATGTAAAGCCCAGCACACCGAACTGAAGCCACACGAAGCTGCCATGCAACTTTGGGTGGAAGGAAAACCTTTTCTGATGATCGGAGGAGAGTTAGGCAATTCGTCAGCAACTTGTCCGGAAGACATCGAACGAATCTTTCCCAAACTGAAACGCATAGGACTAAACACCGTGCTGGTACCTGCCTATTGGGAACTGACGGAACCGGAAGAAAACAAATGGGATTTTGCCCTGACCGATAAAGTGCTGGCTGAAGCCAGAAAAAACGGGCTGAAAGTCGTGTTCCTCTGGTTTGGAGCTTGGAAAAACTCCATGAGCTGTTATGCGCCCTCATGGGTGAAACAAGACTATAAGAGATTTCCCAGAGCAAGGACACAAGCAGGGAAACCTTTGGAGATTGTCAGCGCGTTCTCTTCCAACCTGCTGGAAGCTGACCGGAAAGCATTCGGCCAATGGATGAAACACTTAAAAGAAACAGATCAAGACCAAGGCACCGTCATAATGGTGCAAGTGGAAAACGAGATCGGCATGCTGGAAGACGCGCGGGACTACAGCAACGAAGCCAACCGGGCCTTCCGCCAAGACGTGCCGCAACAATTGGTGGAATTCCTCCAACAGCATCAAAAGGCGCTGCACCCGTCATTGCTCCAAAAATGGGAAGCCCAAGGATGTCCCCAGCAAGGCGACTGGCAAGAAATGTTCGGAAAAGACCTTTATACGGACGAAATCTTCATGGCCTGGCATTATGCCTCATACGTAGAGCAAATGGCACAAACGGCACGCAGCATCTACAACTTGCCCCTTTATGTCAATGCCGCCATGAACAGTCGGGGAAGGAAACCAGGCGAATATCCTTCAGCCGGCCCCCTGGCACACCTGATGGACATCTGGCATTGCGCGGCTCCAAGCATAGACCTGCTGGCACCGGACCTCTACGACAGCGGATTCAAAGACTGGGTGAAACAATATCATTGCCCGACCAATCCGCTCTTCATCCCTGAAATCAAACTGGAGGACAATGACGGCGTGCGCGCTTTCTATGCTTTCGGAGAGCATGACGCATTAGGCTTCAGCCCTTTCTCCATAGAAGACTATACAGATTCAGCTCAAGCCCCTCTGGCGCAAAGCTATCATACCTTACAACAACTGACGCCGCTCATCACCCGCTATCAGGGCAGCGGGAAAATGCGGGGGCTCCTGTTCGACAGACAAGACAAAGAAAAAGTTCTAAATTTTGAGAAACTGACACTGACCTGCAGACACTACTTCACACTGCCATGGGACGCACGCGCGAAGCAAGACAACTGGCCGGAAGGGGGAGGCATTGTCATCCAAACGAATGAAAAAGAATTCATCGTGGCCGGACGTGGAATTGTCATCGAATTCGCGACAGACTCGGAAGCCAGACAGCAACAGGCAGCCCGAACAGCCTTAGGAGAAGACGGATTTGCCGCTGCCGGATCAGGAAAGGAATCTTCTGACAAAACGCCCAACTTCCGGGGGACACGGTGCGGATTGGAATCGGTGGAACAAGTGAAGGTGGGTCCCGACGGAACGCTGACACCCATCCGGCGACTAAACGGAGACCAGACACACCAAGGCAGGCATGTGCGCATCGAAGTGGACAGCTTCAAGATCTTACGCGTAAGGCTGTATGAATACAAATGAAAAATCAATCAAATAACTAATAACTAACCAAATAAAAAGAAAACGACAATGACAGAAACCATGAAAACTGGACAAGAGTCTAAAGGATTCTACAAACTCTCGTGGCTGCAACGCATCGGATTCGGCTCCGGCGACTTAGCGCAGAACTTGATTTACCAAACGATCAGCATGTATTTGCTGTTTTTCTACACCAATGTATATGGGCTTGACGCAGGTGCCGCCGCCACGATGTTCTTGGTGGTGCGGCTCATCGATGTATTATGGGACCCATTGGTAGGCACGTTTGTCGACAAGCATAATCCGAGCCTGGGAAAATACCGCGCATATCTGGTCTTAGGCGGCATTCCGCTTACGGCATTCGCCATCCTGTGCTTCTGGAACGGCTTCTCTGGATCACTGCTTTACGCTTACGTCTCCTACGTGGGCATGTCGATGTGCTACACCTTAATCAATGTGCCTTATGGCGCACTGAACTCCTCGCTCACACGAGACACCAACGAAATCACGATCCTAACCTCCGTGCGCATGTTCCTGGCCAACGTCGGCGGACTGGCCGTAGCGTCAGGCATCCCCATCGTAGTGGCATTCTTTGCTCCTAAGGATGCCGCCGGCGATGCAATCATCAACACGCCAGAATCCAGTACAGCCTGGTTCACGACCATGGCCATCTATGCCATCATCGGTTTCCTGCTCCTGCTTTTCTGCTTCACCCAGACCAAGGAACGGGTGGTGATGGACAACAAGGAAATGGCCAACGTAAAAGTGAGCGACCTCTGGAAGGAATTCGCACGTAACCGTCCTTTGCGGGTGATCGCCTTCTTCTTTATCACAGCCTTCGCCATGATGTCGGTGGGTAACGCCGCAGGCTCCTATTACATGACCTACAACCTGGCCGCCAACTCAGACCAGTTAGCCATTTTCATGGGTCTCGGCTCCGTTCCGGCTTTCATCTTCATGCCGTTAGTTCCGGCCATCAAACGGGCCGTCGGCAAACGAGGCATGTTCAACATCTTCCTTTCCATCGCCATTTTCGGCATGATCATCCTTTATGTAGTCTCCATGGTTCCGGCCTTGAAGTCACAGCTATGGATTGTCTATGTAGCACAGTTCATCAAATCCACAGGTGTCATCGTAGCCACAGGATATATGTGGGCCTTGGTACCCGAAGTCATCTCTTATGGCGAATATACATCAGGAAGACGCATATCTGGCATCGTCAACGCCCTCACAGGCATCTTCTTCAAGGCCGGTATGGCTCTCGGCGGAGTAGTGCCCGGACTGGTGCTGGCTTTTGTGGATTTTGATCCGAAAGCGACCACGCAGACCCTGTTTGCCGAACAGGGAATCTTATGGCTGGTGGCTGTCATCCCTGCGCTCCTGCTGGTGCTGGCCATGTTCATCATTTCCAAGTATGAGCTGGAAGATGACGTGATAGACAAGATTAACGAAGAAATAGAAAACCGGAGCAAATGACGCTTGCGCACAGAAAAAAGACATACCATTTTTTAATAAAAAAACATATTCCATTATGAAAAAAGAAATGAGATACCTGTTTCCGGCCGATTATATGGCCGATCCTTCAGTACACGTGTTCAACGACCGCATCTATATTTATCCGTCCCATGACTGGGAATGCGAGAATGTGGAAAACGACAACGGCGACCAGTATGTAATGAAAGACAGCCACGTGCTTTCTACGGACGACCCCATGCACGGTGAAGTCATCGACCATGGCAAAGCTCTGGACATTGCCGACATTCCTTGGGCCGGACGTCAGCTGTGGGACAGCGATGTGGCCGAAAAAGACGGCAAATACTACCTCTACTTCCCTTTGAAAGACAAGACAGACATCTTCCGCATCGGTGTGGCTATCGCTGACCGCCCCGAAGGTCCGTTCATTCCGCAGCCCGATCCCATCCGTGGCAGTTACAGCATGGACATTTGCGTCCTGAAGGAAGGCGAAGATTATTACATGTATTTCGGCGGTCTGTGGGGCGGACAGCTGCAACGCTATCGCGATAACAAAGCTCTGGAAAGCGCCATCCTGCCGGAAGGTGATGAGCCTGCTCTGCCCAGCCGCGTGGTGAAACTGACGAAAGACATGCTGCAATTTGCCGAAGAGCCTCAGCCCGTAGCCGTTATCGACGAAAACGGCGAGCCTCTGAAAGCCAACGACCCGCACCGCTTCTTCGAGGCAAGCTGGGTACACAAGTACAACGGCAAGTATTATTTCTCATACTCCACAGGCGACAGCCACTTGCTGTGCTATGCAGTGGGTGACAATCCTTACGGACCTTTCACCTATCAAGGTGTCATCCTCACGCCCGTTGTGGGATGGACCACTCACCACTCCATCGTGGAATACCACGGCAAATGGTACCTGTTCCACCACGACAGTGTGCCCTCAGGAGGCAAATCATGGCTGCGCAGCCTGAAGGTATGCGAACTCGAATACGATGCAGACGGCCGTATCATCACCATTGACGGAGGAGGATCTGCAGAATGATACGCTCCCTGTTCCTGACGCTCTGCGCCGCCATGTGCATTCACTGGGCACATGCGGAAGACGGCAGCCGGCTCTGGCTGCCCACAGAGAGCAACGGACAGCCAGCCCAAATAAATCTGAAACACAGCTCGCCCACGCTTGACATAGCAGCGGACGAGCTGCGTCAGTTTTGGCACGGACAGCCCGTAGACCTCATCCTGAAACGAGACAAATCCCTAAAAGCAGACGGATTCAGCATCCGGCATACAGACAAAGGATTAACCCTCTCTTCACCCCATGAGACCGGATTGCTCTATGCGGCCTATCACCTGTTGCGCATGCAGGCGGCCGGAGAGACGGTGAACGACACAGTGGTCAACCCCACCTACAGCCTGCGCATCCTGAACCACTGGGACAATCCGGACGGAACCATCGAACGGGGCTACGCCGGGAAGTCTCTCTGGCAATGGGCTGAACTGCCGGGAAAACTATCTCCACGCTATCAAGCATACGCCCGCGCCAACGCTTCCATCGGCATCAACGGGACAGTGCTGAACAACGTCAATGCCTCACCCAGCATACTTTCTGATGAATACCTGCAAAAAGTGAAAGCACTGGCCGACGTGTTCCGCCCCTACGGCATCCGGGTCTACCTTTCGGTCAATTTTGCCTCGCCCATGGTGCTCGACAGTCTTCCTACAGCCGATCCCCTGGACAAGAATGTCATCCGATGGTGGAAACAGAAAGCCAAGGAAATCTACCGCCTCATTCCTGACTTTGGAGGATTCCTGGTAAAAGCGAACTCCGAAGGCCAGCCAGGCCCCTGCGACTACGGACGGACACATGCCGAAGGAGCCAACATGCTGGCAGATGCGCTGAAGCCGTATGACGGCATCGTGATGTGGCGCGCGTTTGTCTACAGCCCCACCGATGCAGACCGTGCCAAACAAGCATACCAAGAGTTCAAGCCCTTAGACGGCGAATTCCGGCAAAACGTCATCGTGCAAGTCAAAAACGGCCCTATCGACTTCCAGCCCCGCGAGCCGTACAGCCCGTTGTTCGGGAGCATGGAGCATACGCCGCTCATGGCAGAATTCCAAGTCACACAAGAATACTTGGGACACGCCAACCATCTGGCCTACCTCGCGCCCATGTGGAAGGAGTTTTTCAGCTTAGTGCCTCCTTCTTCCATTGAAGCCGTGGCTGGTGTGGCCAACATTGGATCAGCGGCCAACTGGTGCGGCCATCCTTTCGCGCAAGCCAACTGGTATGCTTTTGGCCGGTTAGCATGGTCACCAGAACTCTCTTCCGGACAAATAGCCGACGAATGGTTGAAACAGACCTTCCACATGGACAATGCGGAAGTGAAACAGATGATGCTCGACAGCCGCGAGGCCGTCGTGGACTATATGATGCCACTCGGCTTGCATCACATCTTCGCCTGGGGACACCATTATGGTCCGGAGCCTTGGTGTGAGATTCCCGGAGCACGTCCCGACTGGCTGCCGACTTACTATCACAAAGCAGACCGGCAAGGTCTGGGCTTTGACCGAACTTCCACAGGCAGCGATGCCGTTTCGCAATATCCGGAAGCATTGGCCAAGCAATATGCAGACCTGAAGGCTTGCCCGGAAGAATACCTGCTCTATTTCCACCATGTGCCTTGGACCCATCGCCTGAAAAGCGGACGCACTTTGTGGGAAGAACTTTGCTACCGCTATGACCGGGGAGTGCAACAGGTACGGAACTTCCAGAAAGTGTGGGATAAAGCCGAGAAACAAGTAGATCCGGAACGTTTCCTGTCAGTACAGTCGCTCCTGATGACACAAGCACGGGATGCGGTGTGGTGGAAAGACGCCTGCCTGCTCTATTTCCAAGAATTCTCAGGCATGCCCATTCCCTACGACATCGAACGCCCCATTCATGAACTGAAAGACTTGAAAAAAGTGCAGTTGCCCATCAGCAACTATGAATGTCCGACGAAGGAAATGTTGAACGAAAGACGATAATTCCAATAGTGAAACAAAATTGGTTTGCGGATAAAATATTCAGATGTTCCTGCCTGTTCGGAGAAAGCCGCTCAAGCGGGACACTGACGGGAAGATGAAAAAAAACGCGTCTCCACATTTTCGCAAGTCAATTTTGTTTTACTCCAATACTGTACACATACTTATGATTTCATATACTCACATAAACTTATAAAAAAACGACATGGAAAAAACATGGAGATGGTTTGGAAAAAAAGACCCCATCACACTCAGCATGCTCCGGCAAATCGGAGTGGAAGGCATAGTCACAGCCCTGCACGAAGTGCCGAACGGCGAGGTATGGACACCGGAAGCCATCAATGATCTGAAACAATACATCGAGTCGCACGGTCTGCGCTGGTCCGTAGTGGAAAGCCTGCCCGTTTGCGAGGCCATCAAATATGCAGGCCCTGAACGCGACAAGCTTATCGCCAACTACAAGGCCAGCCTGGCCAACTTGGGAAAAGCCGGAATCAAAACCGTATGTTACAACTTCATGCCCGTCATCGACTGGATCCGCACCGACCTGCAACACCCCTGGCCGGACGGCACTTCCTCACTTTATTTTGACCGGATCCGCTTTGCCTACTTCGACCTGAAGATCCTGCAACGCGCCGGAGCAGAAACTGACTACAGCCCGGAGGAGCTGGAAAAGGTGGCCGAACTGGACCGCAACATCGCGGAAGCTGAAAAAGACGAACTGATAGACACCATCATTGTCAAGACTCAGGGATTCGTCAACGGCAACATCAAGGAAGGAGACTTGCAGCCGGTCAACATCTTCCGCCGCTTGCTCGCCCTGTATGACGGCATCGACCGCAACGCCTTGCGTGAAAATCTGCGCTACTTTCTGACTGCCATCATGCCCGTCTGCGAAGAATATGGAGTCAACATGTGCATCCACCCCGATGATCCTCCTTTCCAAGTGCTGGGCTTGCCGCGCATCATAACAGACGAAGCCGACATCGAATGGATGCTCCATGCCGTGGACAATCCTCACAACGGGCTGACTTTCTGTGCAGGCTCTCTCAGCGCAGGCGAACAAAACGACACCCGTGAACTGGCCCGCAAATTCGCACACCGTACTCATTTCGTACACCTGCGCAGCACCAAGGCCATGCCCGGAGGCAACTTCATCGAAAGTTCTCACCTGGAAGGACGAGGACATCTCATCGACCTGATCCGTATCTTCGAAAAAGAGAATCCCAACCTGCCGATGCGCGTAGACCATGGGCGCACCATGTTAGGAGACGAGACCAAAGGCTATAACCCCGGCTACTCGTTCCACGGACGGATGTTAGCCTTGGCGCAAGTGGAAGGAATGATGGCTGTTGTCAGAAACGAGCTGGGGCTGGAATAAAAAAGACATTTACTCTGACAATATTTTCATTTTTCACCAAGGAAGCAGATCATGGCACAGCCGGCTATGGTTTGCTTCCTTTGGTTTGTCTGCTGAAGGCGTGAGACATTCACACTTCTCATACGTTTTACACAAGATTCAGGGAGTCTCCCCTGTGAAGTTTCACAGGAAGAATCTGGCTTTTAAACAGTTACTGTGAAAGCAAGTCCAAGTGAAACCCAAAGCCACAGAAGGTGTGTGAAACCAATGAGACAAAGGCATGATTCAACGCAAAAAATTGACTATGAAAGCGTGAAGGATCCAAGCCGGTTTTAGACATTCATTGTTATTGTTGTTTGGTTGCTACAATATAATGAATTGCCAGCCTATTTTTATAACCTACCTACGCCATTGTCGGATGAACCTCTTTGCTAAACGCGCCTGTATGCCCGCTGTCTTTGATGCGGTTGCCCTGATTTTGCATGCACTTGTGCAAAGTCTTGCATTCATTTGTGCAAGACCTTGCATTCATTTGTGCAA